>JAEUSJ010000067.1 GCA_016788215.1 bacterium
AAATGGCAGCGCCAATCTAATGTTACGCATCATTGGGATCCGGCCTGTGGGAGAGCACGAACTCAGCCACTCCGAAGCGGAAATCCGTTTACTCATTGCCGATGGGCGCAAAAGCGGCGTGATTGATGCAACGGAGTTTAAACTTATTGAGAATATTTTTGATTTTACTGAGACTACCGTTAAGGAAATCATGGTGCCCCGCACTCAAATGTTTGCTCTGGATATAGATCGTAGTTTTGATGAGAACTTCAAGATGGCTGTAGACAGCGGCTTTACGCGTATCCCCGTTTTCAGAGAAACCGTTGACACATTGATCGGTATTCTGTATGTCAAAGACCTTTTTAAAATTGACAGGTCAAGTGAACATGATCTTACAAAGATTTTACGGCCGGTCTATTTTGCGCCGGAAACAACGAGTATTAGCCGGTTGATGCACGATTTTCAGCAGCAAAAAATTCACATTGGCATCGTGATTGATGAATTTGGCGGGACAAGCGGGCTCATCACTCTTGAAAATATTTTAGAGAAAATTGTGGGACAAATTCAGGATGAATACGACGATGAAAAGAAAGAGTTCGAGGCTCACGCGGATGGAAGTTTCACCGTAGATGCAAAAATGCGCATAGACGCGTTCAACGATCAGTTTCATTCGGATCTTCCTGCCGACAGGGACTATGAAACACTGGCAGGTTTTTTAAATGAAAAAGCCGGCCATATTCCAAATTTATCCGAGGAAATACGGCACGGCAATATCGTATTCAAAATAACCAAAAAGTCGCCAAAACAAATTCAGCAAGTAAAGATCGTTCGACAGAATTAATCCTGATGCTTCCGCTTATGAGAGTTTCAGTCTATTAAATTTTATTTCATTACAATCTCTTTTTTCTCTCTGGCCGACTGGTAAATGGCCTCGGAAATTCGCATGACCTCTGCCGCTTCATCCGCGCTGGATAAAACAGGCCGGTCGTGCTTGACGCATTCGATAAAATGTTTTATTTCATATTCATAAGATTTTTTATAATTATTTTCAGGACGCTCCATTTTCGTCGGCGTCACATTGACTAAATTGCCGTGCATTTCTTTGTGAATCCGAAGCGGATTGAGCAAAGCCCCGCCTAACGTGCCGAATAAATTGGTGTACATAAAATCATTTTCCATCAAGAGCGTCCAGCTCACTTCAAGGCTCAGAATCGCGTCATTTTCAAAGCGAATCAACACGGTTGCCGAATCCTCAATGCCTTCTTTTTGATAATGATTGTACATAGCGCTGTATACGCTTTTCACTTTTGGATTGTCCATAAGCCATAACGACAGATCCAGCATGGGAATACCAAGATCCATAAAAACACCGCCGCCGGCCATTTGTTTTTTCTTCGCCCATTCAGTTTCATTCCAACTGCCGCGCCGGCGCAGCCAACCCGCTTTCGTATAAAAAATCTTTCCCAGTTCTTTGCCTTTTACAAAGTTCTTCAGGATCATCGCATCCGGCCTGAATCGGTGATTCATCCCTACCATTAATTTCATTTTGCGTTTTCGAGCCTCATCCGCCATACTTTTTGCTTCTTCGTACGTGCGCGCAATCGGCTTTTCTACCATCACGTGTTTTCCGGCAGCCAATGCATCGATCGTCATCTCCGCATGCATACTATTCGGCGTGCAAATATGTACCGCGTCAATATCATCCACTTCCAGCAGTTTGGTATGATCGGTAAAGTTGTTTTCTATATGGTATTTTTCTCCAAGCGCTTCAACTTTGGTTTTATCCGTATCGGCAATTGCCACAATCTCGACGTCTTCCATTTTGGACAGAATAGGAAAGTGGATGATCTGCGTAATGGCGCCGCAGCCAATAACACCGATTCTGATTTTTTCGTTTTTCGCTTTTTCCTTGGCCATAATTCCTCCGCTATGTTACAGGATTCCGTTCAAAATTTTAACACGATAAAAGTTCCCGATGGCGATCAGTTGGTTCAATACCGAGATACTTCATAAACCCCGGGAAAGAGATCGCGACACATTCGCTATCATCCAGAGTCGATACGCCACCGGCCGCCATTGCAGCAATGGTAAAGGCCATCGCAATCCTGTGATCACCGAAGGTCTTTATAGCAGCAGGCCTCAAGTTAGATGGATGAACAAATAAGCCGTCCTCAAATTCGTCAACTTCAGCTCCCATCTGACGCAAATTGTACACAATCGCCCTGATGCGGTCACATTCTTTATTTCGAAGTTCAGATGCATTTCTTATTTCCAAACCCGAATCGGTTTGGGTTCCAAGAACTGCAAGAATCGGAATTTCATCAATAATACCTGCGATTATTTTTTCATCTAAAAAACATCCGTGCAACGTTTCGCCATTATACGAAACAACTATGTCTCCAAATGGCTCAATGGCATCCACAACGTGGTTTTCTATCGTGACCTGCGCTCCCATTTTTTCCAAAACATCCAGCAATCCGGTACGCGTCGGGTTTAATCCCACGCGACGTAACCGAATGTGCGAATCGGGAATCAAAATTCCGGCCGCAATTAGAAATGCTGCCGATGAAAAATCTCCCGGCACGGTTATATTGAACGGTAATATACTACAGCCGCCCTGGACGGTAAGTTTATGTCCGTCCGGTAAAAACTCCTTCCGGATAAAAGGCAATAACCTCTCCGTATGGTCACGGGTTGGAATCGTTTCGAATATAGTTGTCTCCCCTTGAGCATACATGCCGGCAAGCAGTAAACAAGACTTTACCTGCGCGCTTGCAGCTTCAAGTGTATGACTCAATCCCTTCAATACAGATCCGGAAATTGTCATCGGCAAAGTCCCGTCTTCAGATATTTGGATTCCGGCTCCCATCCGTCTCAATGGGTGTGCAATGCGTCTCATGGGTCTCCTAGAAAGCGACTCATCGCCTGCAAGCACTGACTCAAATGGTTGTCCAGCAAGAACTCCAGCCAATAAACGTGCCGTGGTTCCGGAATTACCGCAGTCTAAATGCCGGTCGGCTTTTTGAAGCCCGTTTAGTCCTTTACCTTTAACCCGTATTTCAGTCGCTGATGTTTCAATTTCCACACCCAATTGAGATAAACATTGCAGCGTTGACACAACATCTGCGCCGGTTGCCCTATTTTGTATAACCGATTCTCCATCCCCTATCGCCGCAATGATCGCAGCACGATGCGAGATCGATTTGTCGCCCGGAAGTTCCCTATCGATGTGAATGGCGCTTGAACAATGGATATCAGATGGTCGCATCAAATTGTTTTTTACAGAAAATTTACTTGTAAAAACTTAAAAAAGATAACACATAAAAGCAACGTGATTTTGGATGCAAAAAGTATCTTACCGCTTTTCAATCCAAATCGGATTGGTGTAGCAGAATAAATTCTCAAAGGTTCGAGCCTCGCATCGGAAATAACTGAATGCGGCAGAACTGACCGTAAATTCATGTTCTATAAAATGGCTCTGGGATTGGAACTTGTCAACTACGGCTTCTTGTTTTCCAATTTGCCCGGCTATAACTTTTATTTCTGAAAAACTCCCCAATGCGGCATTTGATTTACTCCGAAGCATGAGTTTGAAATTGTTTCCGGTCGCAGTTTCTCCTATCCGAAATATTTCGCCATTTTCATTATGAACGGTGAACACGGTGAGCGGACCGTTGCTGACCACTGCGTGGCCGCATCGTAAGTGTTTTATGATATTTTTCACGGTTAACGCATCTTGATCCAACCATACCACAGTCCTGGCCCACCCAAAAGCCTGATGATTTTCAATTTCATTCAGCTGAAGCATAGGTATTTTGACCTGCCGATACCGATTAAAATTTCCATGCGCATCATTTCCGGCAAAAATGTAACTCCGGCTTCCGTCCCGTAATTGTCGAACCCATTGCGCTAATCCTTCTGTAAATGCGCCGTTGTCAAGCCCGTTTAATATTTGTAGTCCGCTGATCCCCTTCGTTCGGCAGTCCGTATCTGTCCATTGCCCCCGGCGAATAAGAATCTTTTCTAACAACGGCACCGGATCTTTCGGATGAGCGGCTATCATTAATCCGGAAGAACTTACCTTTTTTGCAACATCACCGATGGTTAGCTCGGCATCGGTCCGGAACCAACGCTCAGCGCTGTCGCCCGAGCCTGGAAGAAAATCGTCGTGATCAAGCACTAAACAGTGCACGTTACGCCCTTCCTCATTTGAACAGGAAACTTCTTCTCCGGGAATGATAACCATCCGATCTTTGTTAACTTTATTGAGCGTTTTGATTTCTTCCCGCGATCTCTTCCATTTTTTTAACACCGGATCATTCAGCAAATAATTATCTTCATAGTCATCCAGATCATAGGAATGATCCGTTGCCGCAAAAAAACTCAACCCAAGCGCGTAGGCCATTTCTACTGACGCATCCATCGGCGCTCCGAACTCAACCTGATCGCTTGTATAATCTGTGTGGAAATGCAAATCACCCTGAAACCAGTTTTCAAATGCCGGCGTCGGATCTTTTGCAGCTAAGACTTTTAAGCGATCATGACTCAATCCAAAGCAGTTATCATTATGGAGTGTTTTATTATTTCCTCCAATTTGATAATCAATTTGAACGTCGACCGACAAAACTTGACCACGCCAGTCCAGTGGAATTTTTACGTTAAAAATCTTCCGCCACCATGGCGAATCTGCCAGGTCATTGATCCCAATTTCATGAACGGCTGTATTCGATCCTCCGGATAAAGTAATTACGGCTCTAGTAAGCCTGACCGGGTGCTTATCAGCATCCTTAACCAAAAGTAGAACGGGTAAATCACGATTCGGCTCGACGCGATAGGGAGCGTCAGCGATTATCTCCGGTTCGCCAATACGATAACGGCTGAATGGAAGCCATTTAAACACATAATGAATTTCCGGGTACAAAAACACCACAGGACTCAGGTATGTTATAATATCTGACAAAGCGAACGTCATGATTACGATTACTCGTTATGTGCGAAGATCATGATTAATATAGAGCGGGAATCAAAAGAAATGCAAGGAAGGAATTAATTTGAATTAGAAATATATTTTACCATTTTAACATGGTTACTTCCTGGATGAAGATCGAAACTTACTTCATCCATGACCTTTTTGATCAGTGCGATACCCAAACCGCCGCGTGCGTGTTTTTGTAAGCGTTGTTCCGGGGTTTCCAATTTGCCGGGATCAAATCCTCGGCCCTGATCGCTTATCGTAATGGTGAGTTTAGACAAATTGGTTTCTACGGTAATATCTATCTTTTTATTTTCATCGTAATTGTATGCATGTTTGATCACGTTTGCGCAAGCTTCATCTACGGCCAGCTCAATTTCACTGATCCCCTCATCATCAAATCCGAATTTTTTTGCAATCCCAATGATAAACTCCCTGATGATCTCCAGATTATCCGTTCGACTTGGAATATTTAACGTAAAAATATTTGCCGATTTCTTTTTCACTCTAAAACCTCTTCAATTCACCCTTTATTACATCTTTGAGTCATTATCCGGATACACTGCCGGTGTCTTTAAATTTGTTATGAGCTTCTTCCGAATCTTTTAAAATCTGATAGATCGTCGGGAAACCCAGCAAATCAAAAACCTTAAACACCTTGCTCGACATGGAGCATAGCTTGATGTCGCCGGAATTATCACGGACCGTTTCGATGAAGCCCATGAAAACGCCCAGCCCCGCACTTGAAATGTAGCTCAGGTCATTGAAGTCGACGATAATTTTATATCGTTTTTCATCAACCAGTTTTTGAAGCTCTGCTTCAAAATTAGGATACGTATGGGCATCCAGATACCCTTTTAAGAAGAGTACTGACACGTCCTGGTTGTCTTTTCGAAAGACTTCGAATCCGCTCATTGAACCATTCCTACATTAGTTAATGGATGAAAAATAGAATACGTTTTAGAGTATGTGTATTGTAATCCTATTTTTCATTTAATTCAAGCCGAAAGTTAAACCCACGGATCTCATTTCAACCCCGTACAAGCGCGGCTTCTTTGCGCGGCGATGAAACTGGCGTTTCCGCATCAACCGAAAGTTTTTTCAATTTTAATACAACGCATGTCAAATCGTCGTGCGCCTTAGATCCGTTTTCGAAAAAACTGACGTCCTGAATGATCTTATCTTTGATCGTCTGAGCATCGAGGCTGCGAACGGATTGAACAGCCGCGCATAGTCTGTCCTCCCCAAATTCCTCGCCATTTGGATTTCGCGCCTCAATCAATCCGTCAGAGTACATTACGAAGATGTCGTCATTTTGAACTTTTATCACGTGTTCCTCCATCGAATTACGAAAAAGCAACCCGTTGTCCAGCCCAAGTCCGATGCCGTCCGGACGAACAAAATTATTTTCTTCGCCGCAAACGTGCAGCAGCGGACAATGCCCTGCACGCGCAAAACGTAATTCGTTTTTTGAAATATCAAAGTCAACATAGAGAACGGTAATAAAAGATTTTCGATCCATGCTTCCATATAAAACTTCATTGACCGCAATCATCAGGTCTTTTGGCGCAGAATAAATTCCAGCTAACGCCTGAATAATTCCTTTGATTTCCGCCATATAAAATGCAGCCGACGTCCCTTTACCGGAGACGTCCGCAACCACTATACCCAAGCGCCAATCTGCCAACTTAACAAAGTCGTAATAATCTCCTCCGACTTCATTGGCTGGAAGCGTCATTGCGCCTATATCAAGACCTAAAGTTCCGGTTTCGTTTCTGATCGTGGGTATTTGCTGTGGGATCAGCCTCATCTGCACTTCGTGAGCAATGCGCAATTCCTGCTCCAACCGTTCTTTTTCCAAGGATTCTTTGACCAGTCTTGTATTCTCCAGAGCAACGGTTGTCTGGTTTGCAAATGCGGATATGATCGCAATATCATCCTGGTCAAATCCAAATTGCTGCGCTTTCGCGGCATAGAGTATGCCTACAATTTCATCGTTGGAAATAAGAGGGACACCGACAAGAGACTCCATTGGTGTACGTTTCAGATCCTTAGTCGTTTTATCCTTTTTAACCTGATTAATGACAATCGGTTTCTTTGTTTGTAAAATCGTCTCGACCGGTTGAACTAAATAATGCAAGTAGTCAAGATCGTTCGACGGAAATAATTGTGAATCCCCGCTCTTTGAAAGATGTTTTTTGGAACTCAGTTCCAAAAAGTGAACATGGAAATTGTCTTTGGTTTTTAAGGCAACAAAATCAAACTGGCCGCGGAATGACGGATTTTTTGCCTTTGTCATCTCCAGCCACGATGCCTGCGCGTTCGTGGCTTCGCAAACCAGATCAGTAACGGTAACAACGATCTTGTCAAAATCAAAAAGGGAATTGATCGTTCGGCTGAGGCTGTAGATGGAATTAATCTCGCGAACTTTCTTGTCATAAATTGCAGCAGTCGGCAAATGCATCAACGTATTGACGGTCGTTGTAATACTGTAAAAAAAAACGAATATCGCTACGATGAACAAGAACGAGCCGGCCGACAGGCTGTATGACTCGACTATGTCCGAGAATGTAATGCCTCCGCCGATAGGTGCGCCTAAAAGGCCTGACGCCACTACAGTGAAGATAATGCCGCCAAGGAATGCAAATAATTTTTGCCGTCGGTTAAGTACTGTGACCCAGCCGACCCGTACCACGTTCAATAACATGAAAATGGTCGTCAGAATAAGCAGTATGAACGTGACAACATGGTTGGCGGAAGGATCATACCGTAGCGGTTTGCCGGTCAAAGCAGTTGAGAGAATCGTGAGTCCGGCAAGGAGAACAAACACAAAGAAGTGATTTTGTGTGTTTTTTTTCCGACGGTGAAAAATAAGCGTCTGAATCAACCTCAGCATAATCGAAAGACATACGACAGCTACAATTCCGATCACATGCGCCACTAGCACAGCCGATAAAGAGTTGGGTTCCATCACATTACCGCCGGCATATCTTGGGGGTTTATACTCCGGTTGCAGCATAAACGCTATCACGAACCCCACTGTATAAATTGCCAACATCAGTAAGAGACCTGATCTCAGTTTGCGTGTAATGCTCATTTCATCAAGCCGGCCGTTGGTAAATACGGTATATAGAACGAGCACTAAAACACCAATTATTACGGCTTCATTGAGAACAACTCCAAGAGTAAAACGGATACGTGCATAAAAAAGAAATGAACTGATACCAAGTCCCGTAAGGAACAAAAGAATAATAAAAACGATATTCAGCCGTAATATTTTGGAGGGATTTTCCATTCGAATAGTATTTCAGAACTTTCAGTAATCGCTTGTGCAGATTATCTACGAATAATCGAAATTTATGTTTCTCATTAATTTAGAAAAGTAGATAAACAAAAAGTTACATTCAAGCATGAATACACCGTATGGGTGAAAATAAAACGCCAAAGGAACCCGCCTTTATACTCAAATATCAAAATCGGACCGGAGAAGTAAAAGGTATTTGGAAAAAATTCATTACAAAATTTTAAACTACGTCAAGAATTTCTGCAGAAAGGATTCAATCAGCAGGCAGATTATCAGTATGAAAACAAATCCAACGGTTAAGCCAATTGAATAAAACACCATTTTTTCAGAGTAAATATCATTCTTATTAATTCCGGTCGATCCCTGTACTACAACGTATTTATTCAAATCCGTTATCCTCCCGAGAACCATACCGGTGAAGAATGAAATAAGACAGCCGATCGGGTTCCACCAGAGCCAGGAAACAGCTTGCCCGGCAAAAACCCACAACCCTATGTTCACGCTAACCCCTGCTACTAAGCCAATAATTGCGCTTCTTTGATTTGAAGATCGAATGAGGATGCCTAAAACAAAAATAGCGGCGACCGGTCCGTAAAAAACGGAACCGATTTTATTTATCAGTTCGATAACAGTATCTGAACTGCCCGTGAGCAGTATCGCGAATCCGGTGCAAATGACTCCCCAGACAACGGTCAAAACCCTGGAGATCAGCACTGAATTCCGAGGAGTCCAATTTAATGCAGAACGATGATAATTTAAGATAATATCCCGCCAAGTTGAAGCGCTAAGAGAATTTAACGAACTGTCTAAACTGGACATGGAAGCGGCAAAAATTCCGGAAACAGTGAGCCCCAGAAAACCTTTAGGCACGTACTCGAGTAGAAAATAAGGCACCAAATAGTCAGGCCCGACCTCTTTTATTTTTTCCGCCATTACGGGATTTTGAGCCAAATAAGGAATTAATAATACTCCAAAGACACAGTAGGTCAACACCAATGGAAATCGTAACAGGCCGTTCAGAAATAAGGATTTTCGGGCTTCCTGAACTGTCGGGGTTGTTAATAATCGCTGCGCCTGACTCTGATCGCACCCGTAATATGAGAAATATAAAAATAAGCCGCCGAAAAGCATCGGCCAAAACCCAAAGGTCTGCCCATCACCCAAACCCGTGGATTGAAAATCGAAAATATTTAACCGCTGTTGTTCTATGGATGTCAAGCTCAATGTGTCAAAATTTAGCAGGGATATGACAATCCCAACCAGGATAAATGTGCTAATCCAGAGAACGACTAACTGGATAATGTCGCTGTATATGTCTGCCGTGATTCCGCCGATGGATGTATAGATGATGGACACTACCCCCATGATCAGAATAGTGGTAATAATATCAAGGCCGAGGCAGGAGGCGGTCAAAATTGAAGTGGCGAGAAGCATCACGCCGCTTCCCAGTCCGCGGCTGATCAGAAAAACCATACTTAATAATAGCCGGACTTGACGGCCAAACCGCTTTTCAAGATACTCATAAATACTGATTACGCGCAAACGATGATAGACAGGTAATAAGACCGTCATGATCAGAATCATTGCAAAGGGTACGGCAAATTCGTATTGAAGCCATACTAAACCGCCGCCGGGATTTGCGGCGACAAATGCCGGGACGCCGATCAAACTTATCGCGCTGACCTGCGTGGCTACGATGGACAGGGCGATTTTCCAAGCACCCATCGAGCGCCCTGCCAGATAATAGTCCTCCTGCGTTTTTTGGCGACGTCCAATTATTATGCTGATTCCAATAATCGAAACGATATAGCCGAAAACGATGATCCAGTCTATTTGTTCCATACGCGTTTCATCAAATTAAGCACAACGGCAGAATCAATTAGCCCGAAATTTGTTGAGCTGTATAACTAATTATAATGAGTTCCAATAAATTCGATGGAATAAAACTCTTTACTGATTATTTTCCATTCAATGCGTTTGGGTAGATTATTAAATTGAAAAATAATAAACGATGAACTGTTTGGATGGATCAATCACGCATTATCATGATTGACATGCTCGACCAACTGATTGGTAAATTCGGGAAGCGCAGCTACAATTCGTACAAACGCCGGGAGCATTCGTACGCCTACCGGATCCTGCGTGAACTCTTGTACAGCAGATTTCAGAGCGTTTACAAAGGCTTCAACGGCTTCAATCTCACTGTTACGGTCATAAGATAGGCCGTTGATCACGGAGACTGCATTAAATATATCTATGGCTTTCCGTGATTCCTGAATGTACGTGGTGAACAATGTTGAAAAGAAAGCGCTTGACATGACTATCCCGTCCTGACTCAATACACGGAATAGCGTTAGGGAAATATCATTGGCCATGCGGACCAAACCTTCATTTGGTTTGTCTTTTTTCAGTTCCTGGTGTTTGTGTTCATAGGTTTCCTGAATTTCAACCTGACAGATCCTGTTGACGGATGTATTCTGATACACCTCACTCAACATGGATACTTCGAGTCCCCACGTCGGGGAGATGCGGATTCCTTTAGCTAATGTCCGAACAAAAGCAAATTCTCCGGAGAGCGGATAACGGAAACTGTCCAGGTATTCAAGAAAAGAGTTTAACCCGATTATTTTTTTTAAAGCGCGTATGATCGGCGTATAGAATAAGCGTGTAACGCGGCCGTATAGTTTGTGAGTCACACGCGCATAATAACCTTTACTGAATTCATAATGAAGTGCCGGATGAACCAGGGGATAGATCAAACGTGCCGGCAACTCCCGTTTGTAATTCACAATATCACAATCGTGGAGCGCAATAACATCCACATCGTTATCTGCAAGGATATATAACAATGTGACCCATACAGAACGTCCTTTGCCCGGCGTACTGATATCAAATCCGCTCGCTTTTAACTTATGATACATTTCGGACATTTTCGGACCATCATGCCAGATGATTTTCACTTTGGACGGGAAATCCGCGAAAATCGATTTTACCTTTTGAAACTGCCGATCATCGGCGCTATCCAGCGATAACACGATCTGGAATAAATAATCGACATGACGCAATTCCTCGACGATGTGCGGCATCGCGGGACCTTCAAATTCCGAATACAAGGATGGGAGCAATAAAACCACATTTTTCTTCTTCGCAAAGTGACGGAGCTCTTCTTCTATCTCCTCGATCGGTCGATCCTTCAATTTTTGTAAAGTCGTTACGCTTCCATTTTGAAAAAAATCACCCATGTTGTATTATTTATTTTCTTGAATACTTGAATTCGATTTGCATTGTTAAGTTAAATAATTAAGATAATTATTGCAATACATAGCAATGCATTTTAATTTTGAGTAAATTTATCAGGGTCATTCAAATGATTATTTTCATCTATAAATATTATTTACAAACTTATTTTTGTTTAAAACAGATAGGTTATGAAAGAAATTTCATTAGAAAAGGCACTGGTTGAGCAGGTTGAGAGAATCGGTTCTGCCGATATATTAGTCGGCATTCCGAGTTACAACAACGCCGGGACGATTGGACATGTTGCACGCGCCACGCAGGCCGGATTGGCAAAGTATTTCCCGAACTATAAATCGGTACTGCTAAATTCCGACGGAGGATCAAATGATCACACGATGGATGTTGTTAAAAATACAAACATTGAAAGCTCAGATACGCTTTTAATCACACATTCTTCAAAAACCTTTCTTAAAATTGCAACACCTTATCACGGAATTCCTGGAAAGGGAAGTGCATTCCGAACCATCTTTGAGACGGCAAAACGATTAAATGTCAAAGCATGCTGCGTGGTCGATTCTGATTTGCGAAGCATT
Source organism: bacterium (assembly GCA_016788215.1). Taxonomy (GTDB): domain Bacteria; phylum CLD3; class CLD3; order SB21; family SB21; genus SB21. The sequence goes on from JAEUSJ010000067.1 coordinate 12,086, forward strand.
ACACCTGAGTGGATAGAGTTATTGTTAAAACCGGTACTGGAGTCACATTTTGATTATGTTGCCCCGATGTATCTTCGGCATAAATTTGACGGCACGATTACCAACGGCATCGTATATCCGTTAACGCGCGCTTTGTACGGACAACGGATTCGCCAACCCATAGGCGGCGAATTTGGTTTTTCAGGTGACTTAGCAAAATTTTTTCTCAAACAGGATGTGTGGGAAAGCGACGTGGCTCGCTTCGGAATCGATATCTGGATGACTACCACGGCGATAGCCAACTCCTTCAAAGTATGTCAATCCTTTTTGGGAGCAAAAATACACGATGCTAAAGATCCCGGCGTCGATCTGAGCAATATGTTATTCCAAGTAGTTGATTCAACGTTTGAATTGATGGCGCAGTACATACCTGTTTGGCATAATGTTTCCGAATCAAAACCGGTGCCGACTTTCGGATTTCAATACGCCGTCGGTCTTGAGCCGGTAGCAGTGAATGTTGACCGACTGATCGAAAAATTTAACATGGGCGTCAAAGACCTCACGCCCATTTGGAAACTGTTTCTACCGGATGATATATTAGCAGCATTAAACCGCATGCAACATGCATCGAAGGCTGATTTTCATTTTTCAGATGAAGCGTGGGTAAAAACCGTGTTCAACTTCGCCTTAGCCTTTCATAAAAAAGTGATTCATCGTGAGCACTTATTGAAGTCGTTAACGCCTTTATACCTGGGCAGGACGGCTTCATTTATCATTGAAGTCTGGGACAGCGACGCTGTTGAAGTTGAACAGCGATTGGAACAACTTTGTTTGGCTTTTGAAAAAGAAAAATTAAATATTATCGACCACTGGTCATAACCTAATCGGAGGTACGAGATGGAATGGTTGAATGATTTAATCATAGAACCTATAGAGGTTTATTTTAACAATTTTCTTGCGTATTTACCGACATTGACGTCCGCTTTGATTATTTTTATATTAGGGATTATTCTCAGTGTCCTGTTATCGAAACTATTGTCTAGAATTCTGAGATTTAGCAAATTAGACCGGGTATCCCAGAAATTGAATATCCCCGAAGCGCTTCTTAAAGGAGGTATTAAAGATAGTTTGTCGGGCATTATCGGAAAGATTTTCGGCTGGACTTTGTTCGTTTTGTTCACTTTGATTTCTCTCCAGGCTATGAAACTTAAGCCAGTACAATTATTAGTAGAACGCTTGGTTCTGTACCTTCCGTATATCTTTACGGCCTTATTGATAATGCTATTCGGTTATTTACTTGGTAATTTTATAGGACGCGCCGTGTTAATTACTTGCGTCAATGCAGGAATAAAAACGGCCGGTATTATTGGCCGCTTCGCCAAGTATGCGATATTTTTCTTTGCGTTGTCCGTTGCACTCGAACAACTGGGAATTGGAAAAGATACGGTTTTGGTTACGTTCGCAATTACTTTTGGCGGAGTGGTGCTGGCTCTGGCTATATCCTTCGGGCTGGGGGGTAAAGATCTCGCAAAAGGATTCATGGAAAAAAGACTCAACGGCGAAAAAGACGAAATCGATTATTTATGATCGCAGATAAAAGCGCGGTTCAATACCTTAGGTAAGAGTATCTAGAACTAACTGGATTGCGCAACCAGGCCAATCTATTTATGAATGATCAAGAGTGTTATATCCCCTACATTCGTTCCCGTAGGTCCGGTTATAATTAGATCATCGGTTTTCTTGAAAAAACTGTACGAATCATTGGCAGACAAATACTCATCGATATTGAGTTGAAGTTGTTGCGCTTTCCCATATGTCTCGCAATCCGCCACTGTTCCCGCTGCATCGGATTGGCCGTCGATACCATCCGTACCGGCGCTTAGAATAGTGATATAGGGCATAGCACGAAATTCATTCAGAGCGGATAAGCATAATTCTTGATTGCGGCCGCCTCGTCCGTTTCCACGAATTGTTACGGTTGTTTCCCCGCCGAATATAAGGCAGACCGGAGAAGAAAATGGATTTCCGGAAATGTGAATTTCTTTTCCTATCGCTATGATGGCCTTAGCGGCTTCGCGTGCTTCTCCGTCCAACCGGGAAGTCATAATATGCGCCGGTAAACCCAATTGATTCGCCTTCTCTTGCGCACGAACTAAAGCTGCATAATTATTACCTATCATATGATGAACAATGTTAGAATTAGTCGTTTTAGGTGTTTCAGGAATTTGTTTGGTAAGTCCTTGATTGATCACCGCCAGTACATTGACCGGAACCTTATTCATCAGATCATATTTACTCAAAATTGTAAGAACATCCTGATACGTTGAATCATCCTTATATAAAAGCGCCGAACCTATGGTAGACAGGTCATCTCCGATTACGTCCGACAAAACGAGTGCCAGCCCGGTACCGCGCGATAATTGCCCTAAACGGCCGCCTTTGACCATGGACAGATGTTTGCGAACAATGTTCATTTCGTCAATAGGGGCACCTGAACGCAGTAGTAAAGATGTTGTGTGTTGAAAATCGTCTAAAGTAATTGGGAGAATTGGCTTTTCAACAATCGACGAGCTTCCACCGGATAATAAATAAATAAAAAAATCATTGTCACTCAACTCGGACATGGCGACTATCAATTGATTGGTCGCATCTAGTGTTTTTTGTGTCGGAACAGGGTGTGAACTTTCTAAAACACGAATAGGCCCAATGTCCTTCCCGGGATTGCCGGCCAACACCATTCCATCGGTAATGCGGGCGCCCAGAATTTGATAAAGCCCATTGGCCATGGCTACTGACGCTTTGCCGCTGCCAAATATAAAAATACGGCTTTGCGACGGTATCAGATATTCATGGTCTTGAATGCGCAGTAATTGTCCATCAAAACGAACGGATTCATTAATGAGTTGTGCGGGTAATACCGACTGAAGAGCTGCGTTAAATATCTCT
>JAEUSJ010000068.1:0-4358 GCA_016788215.1 bacterium
TTGTCGAACCATGACCAAGTTTAGTAAAATCAGTCTTCGACTTCGCTCAGACTGAAGTGTTCTCTTCCATTTGTGAGTAAACCCGATAAGCGCGTTTTTCTATTGTGTAGTTCAACGTTAATAACAGGAGTGAAGATGAAAAATGGATTTATTATATCGCTGGTAATTGGTTTTCTGTGCCTGTCCGGGGATTCGGTCTGGTCTCAGAACGACAGCTTGAAAAATTATGTGCTTGATCGAATTATTGTGACCGCCACACGCAACGCGGAAGACGCAGCCAATATCGGGAGAAGCGTAACCGTTATCACGGAAGCCCAAATAAAAAATTCCTCCTGTCGTAATATCGGCGAATTACTGGAACAGCAAGCGGGAATTTATATGGTCGGAACAAAACAGACGCAAGGCTCAATTCAGACCATTTCCATGCGCGGCGCGAACAGCAACCATACCGTCGTGATGTTGGACGGCATGCGCGTGACCGATCCATCCAGCGTAGACAATGCAGCGGATATATCGGAATTGTCATTAGCGAATATTGAAAGAATTGAAATAGTCAGGGGCGCCCATAGTACGCTGTACGGTTCGGCCGCCATCGGCGGAGTAATTAATATTATTACAAAGAAAAATAATTCCCCCGGGCTCAACGTCGATGCCGGTATTCAAACGGGTTATTTTGGCAATGGAACTTCAGAGTGGAGCCCAAACGCGTATGTGAACTATACTTTTTCAAACGGTTTTTTCGCTAACGGGGAAGTAGTCCATACAAAAGTAAATGGCATCAACGCCGCAGTGGACACCATTACGCAGCAAGGCGCGTATAAACATTTTGATAACGACGGATTTAGAAAATTGGACATGATTGGAAAAATAGGTTATAAAAATGAAAAATGGGATATTTTCGCCTCGTACAAAAATGCAGCCCAAAAGAGCAACCTGGACGTGGGCGCTTTTGTTGACGACCCAAACTATACGATAGATTTCAACCGAAAACTGCTTAGCTACGGCGCAGCTTACCGTTTGAATGAACAATTGAGTTTTAGTTATATGGGAGAATATTCTTCAACGGCGCGAAATGCAGTTAACGACTCTAATTTCGTAGATAATATGGGGAATTCAAATCACAGTTATTTTAAAGGTGATTATGCGGGAACTTTAAGTAATAATGAATTTCAGGCTAATTTGAATTTACATGGGATCCAATGGGTTGCAGGGATGGGAACTTATAAAGAAACCATGACGGCAAACACTTTTCTTCTTTACACGGATCCATTTTTTTCGTATAGCAGTACGGCAAGTTTGGATTCCTTTGATATACATTCTGTGATTTATAATGGCTATGTCCATGTGGATATACCGGGAAAAATAATCAATGACAACTTGAGCAGATATGCCGTCGGATTGGGCGGACGAGTGAATCGTCACAGTACGTACGGTAATAATTTTACATATGAAATTAATCCTTCTTACCGATTAACGGAACGTTCCCTTATTTTCGCCTCGTACGCTACAGGATTCAATGCGCCTTCTTTGTATCGTTTATTCACGCCGGAAACGTATTATACATCGGACATTCAAAGAGGGAATAAGAATTTAAAACCGGAGACGTCCGTTTCTTATGAATTAGGTTTTAAACAAACACTGGATGATGTACGATTTTCCATATCGGGGTTCTACACCAAAGTAAAAAATTATATTGATTACGTGTATATCTGGGATAAAAATATCCCCATTGATTCGCTTGGGACGGACTTCTTTCGTGACGACTATCGCGGCGATACGTATTTGAATATTGGCGATCAGATCATACGGGGCATAGAAGCCGGTTTCCATGCGCGGCTTAATTCTAAGCTGATCCTCTTCGGTAATGGTGCATTGATTCGAGGGCAATTGAATTATGACGCGGATAAGATCGATGTGGCGCAGACTCAAGGTAACCATGTTCAACTGTATTCTAACGGAGCGTTTTTGACGCAGGGAATTAAGACTTCGAAACTCATACGGAGACCGCATACGGGAAATCTGGGAGTAACGTACCATGTAAAAAGCAACGTCACATTGACAGGTAATGCACAGTATACGGGAATGCGGCGGGATGTCTTTTATGATCAAACGCTCGGCCCCTACGGTGCTCTTGCTTACACGCCTCTGAAAAGTTACTGGACCGTGGATGCGTCGGCGCGATATACGATGAGCGCGCAATGGATCGTCAATTTAAAAGTTGAAAATATGTTTGATGAAAAGACAACCGAAATTCGTGGCTTCAGAAACCGAGGCCGGGGAATTCTGATAAGTCTTCGCTATTTACTCTAAGCGAACGAATGTATCAAAAATGACGCTAAGCCACATTGACAGTAATGGATTAATGTTTTATATTCATAAACCCATCTTGAATCAAAATTCAATTAACTGATAAAAAAAGAGGAGTGTCATCATGAAACCAACAAAAGAACAAATTGCCAATTCGATGCCCACCATCTTCGCTGTGCTGATGATCGCTATGTGCCGCTTATTGCCGCATCCATGGAACTTTGTACCAGTGTCGGCCGCGGCGATATTTGGCGGTATCTACTTGAATAAAAAATGGGCGTTCATACTGCCGGTCGCATCGATGGCGATCGCGGATATATTTTTGGGATTCAGTATATCCGATATGCCGTTTGTGTATGGATCCATACTGCTTGCCGTTCTAATCGGTATCTGGATCGGCGCGCGTCGAAAAAACAAACCGGTATTTGCAGCGTCTCTGGTATCGGGCACACTCGGTTCGTCTCTTATTTTTTATCTCGTGACCAATTTCGGATCATGGCTGACGCTCGGCTTATATACCAAAGATCTAAGCGGTCTGATTCAGAGTTATGTCATGGCGTTGCCGTTTTTCAGAAACTCACTTGCCGGGGATATGTTCTTCGTCAGCATATTTGTAATTTCATATGAATTGATTTCCTGGTTTGTTTCACGATCGTTAAAAAAACCGGCAGTTATCGTTGCAAAATAAACATGTTATCCTAAGTATCTTCAGATCTCCTGTATATCGCAACCTAGTGACGGTAACGATAGGCTGGATTTCATTTTTGGCCGGCTGTTCGGACTCTTCCAATCCAGACGTGGAATTGCCTTCCTTCTCGCAGGCTTTTATCGTCTGTGAAGGAAATTACGGCAGTGGGAATGCTTCTCTCAGTATTCTGGATTCCATTGAAACGGATACGACGTTTAACAACGTGTTTGCAACTGTGAATGGGCGTAATTTGGGCGATCATGCGCATAGCATGCTGGTGGTCGGTTCGGTGGGATTTATTACCGTAACTAATTCGGATAAGGTCGAGATGATTGACACCCATACGTTTAAAAGTGTCGAGACTATCGGCGGAATTAGTTCACCGCGAAATATAATTACGTGGAGTGATAAACTGTTGATTACGAGTAATGCAGATAGTTCGATAGTCTCGTTGAGTTTTGCGACACGCACTCCGGATTTTCGGGTTAAACTTACCCACCGACCCGATGAGATCGTTGTTCTAAACAATAAGGCTTATATTTCTAATTCTCCGAACATGAACGATTCCGTGATTACCGTTCTTGATTTGGGAACGCTTCAGAGCGATACGATCATGCTTACGAAGAATCCGGTTTCAATGGCTGTTGACTCGGCAGCGAATCGGATATACGTAGCGTGTTCGGGAAGCGGCAGCACGGGATACATTGGCGTCATTGACGGCGCAACGAATGAGATCGTTGGGAAGATTGGGGAATTTAATAACATCAAACCTGTGAAGGTAGTTTTGAAGGATTCTTTACTCGCTTACATCAGTTCGTCTAATGGACCTATTCAGGTGTGGAATTTGAAACAGTCGGCCGTTACCACAACAATTTCCGGTAATTATCATACATTGGTTTTTGGCGGCCACGAACTATTTGCAACGGACGGGCTTGATTTTATATCCAACGGGGAGTTGGTGTGGTTCAGTAAGGATTTCAAAATACGGCGTAAACTCAAAGTAGGCAGGTCACCGGGCGGAATAACATTCAACTGAAATAAGTCTGGGCATACCAATGAAAATATACACTAAAACAGGTGATGACGGTACCACGGGACTATTTGGCGGAAAACGCGTTTCCAAAGATGCTGTTCGGATCGAATCGTATGGAACGGTGGATGAACTCAACTCCGTCATAGGAATAGCCCGGAGTATGATAGGAGACAAGGAAACAGATAACATATTACTTCAAATTCAAAATCATCTTTTTAATTTAGGCGCTGATCTAGCTACGCCTCTGTCAGTGAAAAATGAGTCCATCGTGCGTATTCAAAAAGATGATGCTGAGAAACTTGAAAAATGGATTGATGAGCTCGATGCAAA
>JAEUSJ010000068.1:4457-14773 GCA_016788215.1 bacterium
ATTGCTTCCTCTGACTAATTTTATTCTGCCGGGAGGCCATCCTGCCGCTGCACACTTGCATCTTGCGCGGAATGTCTGCAGGCGCGCAGAACGACTGACGGTAACGCTGTCCAAAGAGGAGCCGATTGGCGGCCATGTACTAATCTATTTAAACCGTTTGTCGGATTTACTGTTTGTTATGGCACGATGGATGAATCATATTGCCGGCATGGATGAGATCAAGTGGGAGAAAAGCTGATGGTAACCAAATGCGTATGCAGCGAGGTGACATTTGAGAAGATGAAGCAGGTTTCCGATAAACATAAATGCATTAACATTCAATGTATCCAGAGGTATCTTGCGTTTGGCGAAGCCTGCGGCATGTGCCGGCCGTATGTAAAAAAAATGCTGGAAACCGGTGAAACGAAGTTTGAAGTAATTTGGTAATCTACTGAATTCCCAACGCACGTAATCCATGTACTGTCGCCAGTGCCATTAGATACGCCGCGACAGAATACACGCTCTGCTGAATGATTGGAATTTTCCACGAACCGGTTTCTTTCCTTGAAATAGCCAAAGTCGAGATACACTGCATCGCAATCATAAAAAATATGATCAGGCCGATGGTTGACGCCGTTGTGAAAAGCGGTTTATCTGAATTAGCAATTTTAGCGTCGCGCATGGATTCAAGCATGGATGCCTGAAGATCATCTCCGTTTTCTGATATTCGCAAGGACAGCGCCATCGCGCTGACAAAAACTTCTCGCGCTACGAAAGCCGAAATCAGGCTTACTCCTACGCGCCAATCCCATCCTAATGGCTCCAGAAAAGGCTCTGTCATCTGTCCGATCGAAGCCGCGTAACTGGTGTTGGTCCGCTCAAATTCGATTAATTTTGCTATCTCTTCGCTCGTCAGAGTTTTCGTTTTTTCCGTGCTGATGGCAGGTTCGATATTTGGGAAATAGGTCAGCGCCCAAATAAGCAATGAACAAAATACGATCGTTCCGCCTGCTTTCTGGATGTACAAAATTGATTTATAATAAGTTCCTTTTAGAATGTATCTTACCACGGGTTTCCGATAGGCAGGCAATTCTAGCATGAACGCAGAGTTTCCTTTTTTTCCCGCTAATTTGCTGATGATACCCGCCGCGATAGCTCCAATAGTGAGACTCGTCAGATAGATGGCGCCGAGAGACAACCCTGCAATCCACGGTTTGTCCGGAGGTACTACCAGCGCAAGCAAAAGCGCATACACGGGCAATCGCGCGCTGCAACTCATGAGCGGAATAATAAAAATGGTCAAAAGGCGTTCCCGGCGATTGGAAATCGTTCGCGCTGCCATGATTGCGGGAATTGCGCAGGCAAATCCGGATAACATCGGAACAAACGAACGTCCATTCAATCCTATCTTGGACAGAGGCTTATCTATTAACATAGCTCCTCGTGCGAGATAACCTGTATCCTCAAGAATTCCGAGAAACAGAAATAGAATTACGATCTGAGGCAAAAAGGTCGCAACCATGCCAATGCCTGCGATAATGCCTTGAGCAACGAGGTCGGACAGCCAGGATGGCGGAAGCAGGGCACTGGTCCATGAACTCAATAACCCGAATCCTTCGCTAATGCCATCCATGATCGGCTGTGCCAGCCAGAAAATGGATGTGAATATCGCGCTCATAGAAACGATGAAGAATACTAATCCCCAAAACGGATGAAGAAATAATTTATCCAATTTTACGGAGTGTTCATCGGCGTCGTGAGATCTAACGTTAAATATCTTTTTATTTACTGCATGAATGTCAATTGGTTTTTGCCGGGGGAGTACTACTTGTTTTTCGATATTTTCCGTGAAGGCGTAGAGCGCGATGACACTTTCCTCGGTTGGCGGAGCCGGACGTTTTATATTCTTTTTTGCATTTTCAAAGATAACCAATTCATACAACTGGCGGCAACGGCTGATCAGATCGGGTAACCCTTCCGCCGTTCGTCCATTTATCCTGACAACAGGGCATTTCAGAAGCTCTTCCGATTTTGAGACAGATAATTCAAATCCTTTTCTCTCCAAAAGATCGTTCATGGTTAATGCGACGACCACGTTAAATCCGGATTCAATGAGCTGATGAACCAGATAGAGTTGGCGTGAGAGTTGCGACGAATCTGCCGTTACGATAATGAGGTCGGGTAACTTATAAACGGGGTGGTGAAAAAGAGCGTCAATAGTGGTTTCTTCATCGGGAGATTGCGGATGAATACTTGTAACACCCGGAGAGTCGATGATCAGCGCATTAAAATCATATTTGGCATCAAATTTACCAACCGAAAACTCAACCGTACTGCCTGCATAATTGGCTGTTTTAAAGTTCGATCCTGTCAGAAGATTAAAAAGGGTGGTCTTGCCGGAATTGGGTTGTCCTACCAGCGTAATAACCGGTAAATCATTAGGCGCAACGACAGAATCGGATCGGTCATGACATGAAGCGGAAACTTTCACACTTGAATACATTCCGCCTCTTGTTTTCTCAGCGCGATGACGGTTCCGCGAACACAAACGGCAACCGGATCTTGAAAAGGGGATTTTGCAATGATCGTAACCAACTGACCCGGTGTAAAACCAAGTTCAAGCAATTTGATGCATGGAGAATTCTGTCCTAAATGTTCCCCGCTAAGTTTGCATATCGTGGCGCACTCACCGCATCCCATTTCAGCAACGGTTCTCGGCTTTGAATCCGGCTCTAAATCTTTATTTTCTATTGCCATAACTTGTAATAATTTTAAAATAATCGATTAATCGGACAACGTAATTGAGACGCAATCTCAATTTTTCATTTCTAATATATGTATTTCGGACTCGTTTGTCAAGAATAACCAAGGATAAATTATTTTTTGGTTGCTTTGGGAATATTTTATAGATAAATTCATTTCAGTTAACACACAATTGTGGAATATTTAAATTTGGAGGTATACATGGATACGATGACGGACGTAAACGAGCAAGTCGCACAGGATGTAGTTGTGACTCCGCGAGCCATCGCCGAAATAAAGAATATTATAAAGGAACAGAGCATTCCTGAGAATTATTTTTTGCGCATCGGCGTACAAGGCGGCGGTTGTTCCGGTTTTCAATATTCGCTGGCTTTTGATGAGCATACCGGTGAAAACGACATGCCGTTCGAGTTTGACTCGGTTAAAGTCGTAGTGGATTACAAAAGTATCTTATACATGAAGGGTGTGACGTTGGATTTCCAGGACGGATTGAACGGCCGCGGGTTCATATTCAATAACCCTAATGCCGTAAAGACCTGCGGATGCGGGAGTTCCTTCTCAGCTTAATAAAACTGTTTTATTCAGTATGAAAGGCGTTCGTTAAACGGACGCCTTTTTTGTTTTTCTAAAATGGAGTTTTGCAATTAGGGCAAATTTTTTCATTTTTCCTAAGTTGCTGGACATACCGGGGTGAGTATATTTTACGGCAACCGTTGCAGATCACGCGGTGTTCAAAGCAAATATTATCCTTTGTAGCATGGCATTCAAATGTATGGTCGCTGCACAGGTCTTTTCTGCAAACACAACATGTTTTTAGACACGTCTGACAGATCGTTTCATCCCCTACGGCACAAACTCGGTGGTGCTTATCGCACACGGGCTGATGACAGGTATGGCATCCCGTCTGACAATTGGAACAAAGCGGGTCACTGCAGACGACGCACGCGGCCGCATGTTGAAGATCCGAGAATTGCTTTTTGCAGGTAGAGCAAACAAACGAACAATGTGAACATCCTATTTTTCCGTCATCGCCCAGAATAATTCTTTCCATATTGGATTGACACACCGGGCAGGAACCGTAATCAATCTCTCCTAAGTAAGGGTCATACACCATCTCCAGCATGGCGTCCGATCCGGACGACAGCGCGGCTAATTTTGCAGAAATCCGGATCTCCGCACGTTCGATAATATGGTAACTGAGCAATTTTAAAACAATGCGGAGTTTGTGATTATCAATTTCTTCTTTGAGCTTAAGTTCATTTTCACGTTCAAGGTGAATTCGCTTTTCTTCATAACTGGGCTGATTGCGGTGTAGTTCCTGTATCTGCGCTGTATAATAACCTTTGATGCGGGATACGTTACGGTGCAGACGTTTTAATATCTCGTTTTGTAAGTTTTTTCCGTATTCCTGAGCCCGTTCCGATGCAGCTTTCAGGCATTCACGAAATTGAATTTCCAGATCTTTGCGTGATAATTCGATACTGCCTTTTTGCTGTAGAGGCACCACATCTTTCATTACCGCATTCGTGTAATATTCCCCGGATTCAAAAACGGCTCCTGTCCCATCAACGCCCAAAGTGAAGATATCCTCAAGTTTTTCGTCTGATAAATACGTGACTTTGAAATTGAACAGAATATCGACGACTTTTTCTTTTTTTGACTTTAAAGCCGTGACCTTGCCGTGATCGAGTTTAATGCTATTCAGCAGTTCGTCGCGCGTAGGCTGGTATCGCTCGTCCAGTCGGCTGACAATTTTGCCGCCTCGGTCCTGAAGATAATTATATATCGTGTTGAGCACGTAACTTCCGTGGGTGACCAATTCACTTTTTTCGTCCACGTCTTTTGCGTCAAACACTAACTGCAATTCGTTCAGATTGAAATACTCTCGTAATTCATCGGATAGCTTTACAGAGATCCGGTTGCGCGATTCCCGGACTTCGGAGCCGTTGATCTCAAAAAATTGTTTAATAAATAATTTCATATTTCACAAAATAAAAAGAGAACGCCGAGCGGCATTCTCTTTAAGTCCGGAGCTATGTGCTGATAAACTATTTTTCTTCTTTTCTGCAGCAGTCGGGTAATTTTTCAAACGCGTCTTTATTTGCAGCCTTGTCGTTGGCTCCGTAACCCGACATAACGATGGCATCCTCGATTTCAGAGACTTTAACCGATGCAGGAATAAATTCGATCATGGCCAATTTAGTATCCGTATTCACGTCGACATTTTTAATACCGTCGAGTTTCATAACCGCGGTCTTGATCGTGTTAGCGCATTCACCGCAAATCGAGGTCGGTATCTTTACGATTGCTTTTTCCGTCTTGACTTCTTTTCCGCAGCTCATGACAACAAGAACTGAAACAAAATAAGCTATAGAATACAGCATCTTTTTCATAGTTCGCCCTTCTGATTAATTTTGGATTTGATCCTGCGGTTTCTTTCTGTATATCAAGGCTAAAGGAATAAGGACTAAATAGCCGATACAGAGGATAATAGGGGATATCGTCAGCGACAAAAATCCGTAAACCGGCCCGCTGGCCATACAAATGTATCCGACAATTATGGTTGCCAAGCCGGCAAAAAACAAATAATAATTCTCGGCCGTAAACGGCAATGCCGATTTCTTGCTCTGTAATTTCTTGATCTGGTTTTTTGCGATATTTGATTTCTTTAAGTTAGCAGACATTACCATCCTTTGTTTTTTGAACGGCAAAAATATAGAGAAATCGTCTTCATTTGTCAAGATAATTAAACCGCTATAAGATGCCCGTGGATTCCGTCAACAATCGCTCAACGGCGGTGTGTCCGGTTTTACCCAAATCCAACGTATACTTATTCACATAAAGTGCAATATGACTCCGCATGACGTCGTCACTCATTTCCTGTGCATGTTTTCTGACGTATTCACGACTGGATTCCGGATTGTCAAAAGCGAACTGAATACTCCGCTTCAATATGCGGTCAATCTTTTGCTGTAAATCAAAACTGAATTGTTTTTTAACGGCAATTCCGCCTAAAGGGATGGGCAGTTTAGTTCGTGATTCCCAAAATTCGCCCAGGTCTTGAATTTTTTTTAGTCCCTTCGCTTCATAAGTAAAACGGTTTTCATGGATAATGACGCCTGCGTCAATCTCCTCATTAAGCAATGCCGTTTCTATGTCGGAAAACAAAAAATTTTTTGCATTGATTCTCTTTTTCAAATATAACATAAGGAGCAGATTGGCCGTTGTATATTTACCGGGAATACCGATACGCGCCGGGGGCAATTCCCGCACGTTGACGTCATTTTTGCAAATTAGCAAGGGCCCGCAATTATGACCCAATGCGCTTCCGGAGTTTAGCAGCGCATACTGGTCTCGCAGAAACAGGTACGCGTGGTAGCTGAGTTTGCTGATGTCCAATTCTTGCTTAAAGGCGCACATATTCAAATTTTCTACATCCGCGAGCTCCGGTTCAAATCGAAGGTCTTCGGTATCGATTTTTCCATGAATCATGGCATCGAAAATGAAGGTGTCGTTGGGACAAGTAGAATAACCGACCGTAAGTGTGGTCATGCTCGTGGGGATTTTGTTATTTAAGGTGTGACAGGAATTCAATCATAAAATGCTGTATATTAACTGAAGCCAACGGGATATCCCATTTTAATGTATCCCGCGGTTCGACATAATTGGAAATAGAACGAAACTCAAAAAAAGGAATTCCTTCCTGCAGGCAAACGCAGGCGACCGCTCCGCCCTCCATATTTTCGACGTGCGGATCATATAATGACTTTATACTTTCGATACGGCGGGCATCTCCATTGACCGTATTAACTGTTACGCTCCGGACCTCTTTTACGTTGTTCGGATAATAATCAAAGAAATCAGATAATTTGTTGGGATTGACAATACGGTTATAGTAATCTTTTCCGTCTTTAGTGAAATGCTTGAACCCAATTTTTTTCAGATCCAGGAAATTTCCGTCTGCATCGGTGGCGCCAATTTCTGCAAAAATTTCTTCTATTACGTGAACAATATCCCCGATAGGCCTTGAACGGCCATAACTGCCGCAGATCCCGATATTCAAAACCAAATCGAATGAGCCTGAAGCCAGGATCTTTGTCAGCCGATATGCGGTATTCGTCATACCGATACCGGTTACTTCAACATGCACTACATGATGATCGAATCGGTGCGCGGCTATTTTCTCGGATTCAGCGTGGGTTGCTGAGACAATAAGAATATTCATGGCATGTTAAAAAATAAAACCTGCCCAAGGGAGCAGGTCGAAAAAGATCCGTATAGTTGATAATTAGTTCAAAATTGGTATAGAGGCTTTTGGATTTAAAGCAAGTTCAATATCGTTGTCATTGTACGACTTGATGACGTGGTATAAGGCATCGCGTTCAATCGGCTGGCGGCCTGCGTCTTTAATGAGCTTGATCAATTCAGGCTCCGTCATACCCTGCGCGCTGTCGGTTCCGGCCATACTCATGATCGTTTCCTCGAGAATCGTTCCTTCAATTTCATTGGCTCCATAGCTCAATGCCATCTGCGCCATTCTCTTGCCGATCACAACCCAGTAAGCTTTGACGTTTGGAAAATTATCCAGCATGAGGCGGGGGACCGCAATCATTTTAAGATCTTCGAATGCACTTACATCCGGTAAATTTTTCAAGCGGTTATTCTCATGTTGGTATTTCAAAGGGATAAAAGTATTAAAATGTCCTTTCGATCCTTTTGATTTGGACTTTTTCTGCAGATCGCGCAGGCGAATCATGTGATCCACGCGTTCCTCATACGTTTCAATATGTCCGTAGAGCAATGTGGCGTTTGTCATGAGCCCTAGTTCGTGCGCCATTTCGTGAACGGCAAGCCATCCTTCCGCCGTTGATTTTTCATCGCAGATTTTTTTCCTGACCCGGTCTGCAAATATTTCTGCGCCGCCGCCCGGCATGGCTTCGAGGCCGGCTTCAATTAGTTTAGTTAATACATCTCGAAGGGTCATGTTATAATGATGCGCATAATATTCAATTTCAACTGCGGTGAATCCTTTGATGTGCAGATGAGGAGCTACCTCTTTGATCGTTCGCAACATATCGGTGTAATAACTGAAAGGGAGGCCCGGATGCAGTCCGGATGTAATGTGAATTTCCTGAATTCCATGTTTAATACCGTCTTTGACGCGTTGGGCAATTTCTTCCATGGTCATCGTATAACCGCCTTCTTCGCCTTCACGGCGATAGAAGGAACAGAACATGCATGAATAATCGCAGACGTTGGTTGGATTGAGTTGCCGATTGCGGACAAAAAAAGAACGGTTGCCGTGCAGCCGCTCACGAACGATGTTGGCCATATAACCGACGGAACTAAGGTCCTTTGATTCAAATAATTTCAAACCGTCCTCAAAAGACAGGCTCTGATGATCCATAACCTTTTGGTAAATATCGTCCAATCCGGATTTCTTGATCATCGATTTGATCAAAACGTGGTTAGAGCCTGCGGCAACCGTGTTCATGAACTTTCCTTGCAAATAAACAAAGTTTCAAATTTTACTGAAACTTGAATTGAACGAATGTAAAAGATAGGCTGTCAAATTACAAGAAATATTTTAGGATTGGATCTCAACCCGCCTTCAGCAGTTCTTCATTTTCAGCGAGCTGGAGTTTTTCGATAATATCGTCTATCTTGCCTCCCATGACGCCTTCGAGGTCGTATAGGGTGAGACCGATACGATGGTCGGTGAGGCGGTTCTGCGGAAAATTGTACGTGCGCACTTTTTCGCTGCGGTCGCCGGAGCCCACCATCGATTTACGCTTGGAAGCGATTTTCGCATCGTGCTCTTCTTTTTGTTTCTCGTAGATTCGCGACTTCAATACCTTCATTGCTTTTTCGCGGTTTTTCAGCTGAGATCGCTCTTCCTGACATTGTACAACGATTCCGGTTGGGATATGCGTCATACGCACGGCAGTTTCAACCTTATTGACGTTCTGTCCGCCTTTGCCGCCGGCGCGGTAAATGTCGATGCGCAGATCGTTGGGGCTGATCACTACTTCTTTATCAACGTCATCAATGATAGGAAGAACGGCAACAGAAGAGGCTGAGGTATGAACACGTCCCTGCGTTTCCGTTTTTGGCACGCGTTGCACCCGATGCACACCGCTTTCGAATTTTAGTTTTCCGTACGCTCCTTTACCCTCAACTTCAATGATCATTTCTTTGAACCCGCCCTGATTAGCCTCGGTAAAATCTAAAGTCTGAAACCGCCATCCCATTTTTTCGATATAGTACCGATACATGGCAAAAAGGTCGCCAACGAAAATACCGGCCTCATCACCGCCGGTGCCAGCGCGGATTTCCAATATACATCCGCCTTCGTCGTGCGGATCTCGCGGAATAAGAAGATATTTCAATTCGTTTTCGATCGTGCCTTTTTCAAGTTCCAATTGGATCAACTCGGCGCGCGCCATCTCGCGTAATTCCATATCATCCGAGTTATGTATGATATCGTTATTTCCTTCAATATCTGATAATATTTTTCTATAGACGCGGTATTTGTCAACGATCTCTTCGGCGCTGCTGCGTTCTTTGCTTAATGTTCTGAATCGGTTCTGATCCGAAATGGTCTCAGGCCGCGTCAGCATATCGTTGATTTCGTTAAACCGGGTCTCTATTT
The DNA here is from genome assembly GCA_016788215.1 of bacterium. Classification (GTDB taxonomy): domain Bacteria; phylum CLD3; class CLD3; order SB21; family SB21; genus SB21. The sequence continues at coordinate 13,852 of JAEUSJ010000068.1, forward strand.
TTTCTAATTGATCTAACATGATTTTGTTCAGAGGACTTTTAAGGTGTTCGAAATTAGGCACAAAAAAAGGAATACACCTTATGAAAAAAGACAGGGTATATTCCTTTTTTAGAAAACGTAAGCTAAGCTTTTTCTTTAGCTTCCTTGAATTTGGCGATTTTCTTGTTGTATTTGTCGACGCGGCCTGCTGTGTCAATCAGTTTCTGCGTCCCGGTATAGAACGGGTGGCAGCTTGAGCAAATTTCAACCTTGATATCGCCAACCGTCGAGCGGGTGACAAACGTATTGCCGCACGAACAAGTCACATGGGACAGCGGGTATGCAGGGTGAATATTTTCTTTCATTGTCGAAATCCTCGATAAATTTATTGTTCAAAGAAATTATTTTCAGTACTTTAGCGGCGCATTATACAAAGTAATACATAAAAACACAATATTTTTTTTAGTTTTTTTTTACTCACTTGACTCCGCTTACATTTTGAAATCCTTTGATTATTAACTGATTTGGCATTAGAATATTCCGCTTATGATGAAAGTATTCCTTAACATTGCACTGTGTTTCAATATTCTGGCCGTCACGCACCCGTATGTTTTTTTCAGCCTCGCTTTTCATCCCCTGCAGGTCACGATCTACTGGGATGTTGCTGATCAGGACGAGGATATTTTTGTGAGCAGGATTAATACAGATGACGGAACTTCCAATATAGTGTATCAGGAGGAATCCAAACGCGATCATGATCAGAAGAGTAAACTGAAACTGAAGATCAAAATTGAATACTTTCCGAATCAAAAAAAGTTTGTTATTGCATCGCTTTTTTTTACCGATAACGGTGATCATTCGTTTATCCCCGTACACCAGAGCTTTATAACCGCACACTTTCATCCGCCGAATCTACTTGCTTAACATCAGCTGAATGCCTGGT
>JAEUSJ010000069.1 GCA_016788215.1 bacterium
TGTATTATCCTGATGAAGGCCACTGGATCTTAAAACCGCAGAACGGGCAGTTGTGGTACAAGACGGTACATGAGTGGTTCAATCAATGGCTCGTAAAGCCGGCGCAGTAAAATTTATTTATTAACGTTCAAAAAAACCACTTGCATGTAAGTGGTTTTTTTTTTCTTAGTTTAGGGAAATGTAGAAGATTTTTGAGTAGTCGAAAACATGACTTAAGTCATGGTTTTTGAAAAAAAATGTTGTATATTAGCGATGTTTAAAGCCAAGAAGAGTAGTCTGAAATCCAGGGGAGACATTCTATGAAGCCTTCCGGCATAATCTAAATGCTTAGCCCAAAAATAATCATGGTCTTAACTTTCGAGGTTATAATTCTCACTTATTCGAAAGATTAATTTATGGAGCGCTATACTTCTATGATTCTTCTATTACTTACCTTGCTGTTCTCCTGCTACGAGGACAAACCCGCACCCGATTCGATTTTGATACCGGAGCCCGATTCGGTTTCTACAGATACTGATTGGGTTTTGATACCCGAGTTTAAAGATAAGTTTGTCAATGCCATGGTGATCCGGGACAGCAGTATTTTCGTCGCCGGCAAATGGCTGGTGTATTTATCAACGGACAATGGAAAACATTGGGAAGAAAGAACGAACGGCATCCCGGTAATAAGAGTTCTTTCCATGACCGATATGGTTCACAACGGCGTGCACTATCTTTTTGTAGGAACGGCGGACGTCGGCATTTACCGGTCAACCGATGAAGGCCTGAATTGGACGGAAGCAAACAACGGCTTGGGAGGATCGTACATTAGAGCTTTGGGTACTCAGGGATCGACGTTGTATGCAAGCGCCTCGGGGATCAATGATCTCGGCAACCTGTATGTCTCCTATGACCAGGGAGGAAGCTGGGCGATCGTCCAGGATGTCCAGTGCCGGGGAATAATCAACGGTATAGCAGGCAATGAAAGGATCGTGTGTGTGACGACAGACGGCTGCGGCGTGTGGAAATCGAGTGACAACGGGGTATCGTGGGATAGCGCGGCCGGAAATATCAAACCTCCGCCCGAAACGGAAAATTATTACGATAAGGGGCAAAATTTTGCCTATAACTATAGCTGCTACGCTTTGGGTTCCGACATTTATATTGGCAGTCACCCCTGTTTTTTTGTTTCATATGACAATCTCAAGAATTGGTATTTGTTATCAAAATTTTATTCGCAAGGTACTCCGCAATATAACTCTCCTCATTATTCACCTGCGAGAGTCGTAGCCGTTGCAGTAGCGGGCAATAATATTCTTGCCAGCTCGAATGGCGGTGGAATTCAGGTAACGCCGGATCATGGCGCTACGTGGTATGACTATAACGATGGATTCCCGGAAGGAGTAGGAATTAGTACCTTTGTTATTAAGACAAAAGATTCTCTGATATTTGCAGGTAATGGATGGGGTTTATATGTGAATTCAAAGTTATTGAAATAATCGTTTCTACACAAAAGATCAGAACAAGGAGTTATTCATGAAGCAGAGAAACATCAAATCAAGCATATTATTCACAGTATTGATTCTATTTCAAATCACGGCCTGCAAAGATCAAGATGATCAGGATGAACCGACGGGGTGGAGGCAAATTCCGGGATTTGAAAAACAAAGAGTCGAAGTAATTCATGTACTAGGGTCTTCCATCTATGTTGGAGGCAGGGACAGCATCTATGTTTCAACCGACAATGCTAAATCCTGGAAAACCATTGTGACAGGTTTGCCTATTCCGGACTATAGTTATTGGTTAAGATCTTTTGGTTCGCTTTTAGTGAACGATACAACATATCTTTTTGCCGGTACCGTGCTAGATGGCATATATCGTTCGACGGATAATGGCAAATCATGGCAGGAGGCAAATAATGGGATTGGTAACGGGATTGAAGGGTATTTTGTTCGTGCCCTTGGCTCATGTGACGGCGTCGTGTATGCAACCGTTCAGGTCGACATGAGTATCAGACTTTATTACTCAACAAATCGCGGGCAGTGGTGGAGTGTAATCACTAATGCGCCGACAGAGGATTTTTATGGTTATGCATGCATAGGTAACAGGATTTTCCTAGCCACAAACTGGAACGGTGTCGTGTCTACAAGCGATAAAGGACAAAGCTGGACATCAACATGGAACTATGAGACTAATACATCCGATGTGGGATTATTTGAAACTCAGATCAATGCCATAACGACCAACGGAAAAGATGTATTTGCAGTGGGAGACTACAGTATCCATTATTCAACGGACGGTGGAAACTACTGGAACCGAATTAGCCCCGACTCTATAGCGCCTCCTGGAGAAATCATCGCAGTTATGAAAGATAGTACAGTGATGGTAGGATATTTTGTATCACATAATTACGGCAGGACATGGTCGGAAGAAATCGAAGGTTTGCCGCTTCCTTCTCGTATACAAACTTCTGCTATACTCGGAGACAAGATTTATATAGGCCTCAACGACGGCTTATGGGTGAATCCATCCATTCTGAAGTAAAGGATTGAAAAATACAGTAATCATTAAAATAATCGTTTCTACACCGAAGCAGAAAATCAAATAGGGAGTATAACCATGAAAAAAGAAATGCTCATCATTCTTGCTCTTCTCTTTCCTGTTCTCGGTTACGCACAGACACGGGTGAAGGCCGATTCGATTCAAAAAGCGTATTTCGACAGCACGCTTAATCGTGCCGGCCAATGGGAAATCGTCTGGAGCGATGTTTCGAAAACGCCGAGAATCCTCTATGGCGGCAAGCTTAAACTGGACGGCACAAAGACCAAAGATCTTGAGAAAATGGCAATGAAGTTCTTAAAGGATCATAAAGGTCTTTTTCAAATTGAGGAGAAAGATTTGAAATTTAAGACGCTGATCAAAGACGACCTCGAGCATATTCATTTTGACCAGGTGTATGAGGATATCCGTGTGGTCGGCGGGGGATATTCTCTGCATGTGAACGAAAACGAAGAAGTTATATGCGCGAACGGGAAAATTTTTGACATCACACCTCTTGACGTTTCGCCGTCGATTGATCCCTCTCAGGCCGCGCTGTCCGTTAAGTCCTATCTCGGGATGAATGATTCGATGGAGTGCTTGGTGCGGAACTCGTGATCTATCCGAGGGATTCTGTTTTTTATCTAACGTACGAGATGTACGTGAGTGCCGGTAATCTTTCTGGTTCCTATCGCGCGTTGGTGGACGCAAAAACGGGTACGGTGATCGATGCAGAAAATACCGCCTGCCGCTATACGAACGGACTCGCGAATGTCTATAAGATTGATCCCCGCACTCCTTATGAACAAGTCACACTTAACCGGCTGGCCGGTAACGGTTATCTCGACGGGCAGTTTGTTAAAGTAATTGACTGGTTCGATGCGGAAGCATATAGCGAAATACATGATTTCCGGTATGACCCGTCGGACCGGCGATTTGATCAAGCTAATGTATATTATCACATTGACATATTTCAAAATAACTTTCTCACTCCGTTAGGATTCACACCCAGCGGGACACCATATACATATAAACTCGATGCGCGAGTACACACGAGTGACGACGGCGCCGGTACGACCACGAGCCCGGTAATAAAATACCTATGCACCGATGGGTTATTTTTGGCGACGGAGGCCCCAATTTCAACGTCCTGTCCCGAAAGAATGACGTCATATACCATGAATATGCGCATCTTGTATCACACCATTATAATTTGCCGCATACTTATCCCGGTGAATCTTCCTCCTTGTCCGAAGGTTTCTCCGATTACTTCGCTGCGGCTTTTACTGGATATGGCAATTTGGGTGAATGGGTGTTAAAAGGAGTTTCATATGCCCGGACGTTAACGTTGCCCGCAGGCAGTTTTAATTATATAAATCATCCCGATCAGCCTGGCATTGGTGACGATGGACCTTATTCACTCGGCATGGTGTGGGCAAGTGCGTTGTGGGACTTGCGGAAGGACCCCGCGATGACGGTTAATCATACGGATCGTCTGGTCATGAAGGCTCTCTCACTTTCCGGTGCGACTATAGACGAACTTGCAGAAGCGAAGGTGCTTTTATTTGCAGCAAATACGGAATTGATCGGCGGCGGATATCCCGACAAACGTGATGTGATTCAAAATACTATGGCGGGGCGTAAGATAGGTACCGGTGTGACGATGGCCGGGCCTTCGAGTGTTTATATTGGTAATAGCTATTCATGGACAGTAACTCCCATCAACGGCGGAAGTAATCCCCTATATCAGTGGTATACCCGTCCTAATTCAGGTTCGGCCTGGCAATTAGTAAGTCCTGGCGGCACTACCCCTACTCTGAACAGATCCATAACAGGAGGAACGGAGTTACAAATCAAGTGCGAGGTACTTAATCAAAGCACGGGCGTTATGGGTTATATCACCAAAACTCTTTCGATACTGCCTCTCACCGTTTCTATCTCCGGCCCTTCCTGTTTCCCTAAATTTTCCGGTTCACACACATGGCATGCGCAACCGTCTGGCGGAAATGGATCATACAGCTATCAATGGACATCGTCTAATGAAAGCGGTGTTTTAGGAACCGGTTCGTCACTCACTAAGCCTTATGGACCCGGTTTCTGGCTGTATCTGACCGTGACCAGTGGAACACAGACGGCTTCTACTTCCTTAGGCGTAAGCGAATGCAGCGGTGGAGGCGGTGGCTTGGAAAAGAGAAACGGTGAAGCGTCTGTAATTCCCGATCAATTCGAACTTTCACAGAATTATCCCAATCCGTTTAATCCTTCGACGACCATTTCATTCGGCATTCCGGAACCCTCGAATGTAACTCTGATAATCTACAATATTCAGGGTCAAGAGGTAAGAACGGTGTTTGGAAATTTCTTAGACGCAGGTTATTATGACGCAGTCTGGGATGGTAAAGATGGTGCCGGCAATCAGGTATCCAGTGGAATTTATATCTACAGGCTTCAGGCCGGAAAGTTTTTACAGTCGAAGAAGATGACTTTAGTCAATGACCAATTAACTAAATAACCTGCCGGGTTCGTGAAACTGGCAGGTTTATTTATCTTTTTTCTTTCCACAAACCCTTCTTATTCTCCCGAGCAAAACGGTAAGCCGATAAGAACCGTTCTTTGTATCTCACATTCGGCGGATACGTCATGAGATTCGCGTAACCTGCTTTTACAATTTCTTCATTGATCATACGTCCGTCTTCAAAAAAAAGATAGGCCAGCAATCGCCCGTATTTGTCGCGATCATTGACATCCACTTCCATACGAACTTGCATTCCGCCTGGAACAAATTGTTTCACAAAATTTTTCGCGTCGTTCCCCTGCTCCACAATAACTTTGATGTCGGCGCCTGTTCGCGCTGCATCTTTGACGGCTTTTGCATTGGCGTGCGCCTCAGGTGTATCGATCCCGATCAGGCGAACTTTTTCGATCTTCCCCAAGTATTGTATTTCAAAAGTATCGCCGTCAACGACTTTTACAACTTGTGCCATTTCCGTTTTTTGCCCGTGCCATTCCATACCGGCTGGCTGAAAATAAACCACGGCTCCGCAAACGACTGTTACTGCAATTAATACCCATTTCAATATTTTCTTCATTCTTCTCTCATTTTAACTTTTCAACACGCTTCCGGCAACTCTAATCTTATATAAATTAAGTTTGCATGACTGTCGGAATTTATATAATTTCTTTGATAATTACTCCTGTACTCATTGAAAGATTATCATGTCCAAATTTGTTTCCATACAAACGACCCTGAAAGAACGTGTTTTTCTGATTTCGGCGCTTAAACAGATGCACTGCGAAATGCTTAAAACTAAAAAAGTTAAAACCCTGCTCCATCGCGTGTACGACGTCGATTTCGCCGTGAAAACGCCGTTTGGCATTGTCGGATTCATTAAAAATAAAAACGGCGAATTTGAACTCGCAGGCGATGATATGATTTTAAAAAAGAACTCGAAGTTCATAGAACAACTTACACAAAAATACGCATATAATAAAGTGCTCACCGAAGCTAAAAAAGCGGGATTCCAGCTTGTGAAAGAAATTTCCGATACGGATCAGTCGGTCAGGCTGGTGTTGAGGAAATGGAGTTAAGAATTTACGATTTACGATCTCCGATTTTGGATTGACGATTGATGATTAGTGTCTTGTTGAAAAGGAATAAAGATGTCTGAAAAGGTACAGGAAATTGAATTTACTATTAAGAAAGACGGTTCTGTCGAATACACCATCAAAGGTATCAAAGGCGGTTCGTGTGAAGATCTTTCTAAAATATTTGAAGAACTGGGTACAGTGACCGCGTCAAAAAAAACAAGCGAATACTTCGAAAAAGAACCTGAAGTAAAAACTATTACGCAGATGAAATGACTCATGGCGACTTTGGGCCTCCGCGGTTAATAATATGGAGCAGGAATGAAGGATAAAATTTACATTGCCAACGGCCAGGGGTTCTGGGGCGACAGCATTGATGCGCCGGTCCAGCTGGTCAATGGCGGAAAACTGGACTATCTGACGCTGGATTATCTCGCTGAAGTCACAATGTCGATCATGCAGAGGCAAAAATTAAAAAAACCTGATCTTGGTTACGCAACAGATTTCGTTCATTTGATCGAGCGAATTCTCCCAACGATCATGGATAAAAATATCAAGGTCATCGCCAATGCCGGCGGCGTGAACCCTGAAGCTTGCCGCGCGGCGGTTTTTAACGTTGCGAAAAAACTGGGAATCAAAGGCCTCAAGATCGGAATCGTTCACGGCGACAATATTCTGGATCGTATCAAAGAATTTAATACGCAGAAAATTGCCATGAATAGCATGGATAGCGGCGAGAGTTTGTATGACCTGATGAAACAAGGTAACGATATTCTTAGCGCGAATGTATATATCAGTTCGAAGCCTCTGGCCGACGCACTGGCGCAAGGCGCGCAGATCATTATTGCCGGGCGCACGACCGACACGGGTTTGGCGATGGCGCCGATGGTGTATGAATTCGGCTGGGCATGGGACGATTGGAATAAACTCGCGGCGGGAACCGTCGCAGGACATATCATTGAATGCGGCGCGCAATGCACCGGGGGTAATTTCACGCGTTGGCGCGACGTGCCCGATCTGTGGAACGTCGGCTATCCCTTAGTGGAAGCGCATCCGGATGGAACGTTCTTCGTCACCAAACATGAGAACACCGGGGGCCTTGTGACGGTGGATACCATATCCGAACAACTCGTCTATGAAATGGGCGATCCTGATAATTATATCACGCCCGATGTGATAGCGGATTTCACATCGATCCGGCTGGAACAGGCAGGGCCTCACCGCGTAAAAGTTTTTGATGTCAAAGGCAAACCGTCCACCGAATTTTTCAAAGTCAGCGCAAGTTATCTTAAAGGATACAAAGCTTCCGGGCAACTTACCGTTTCCGGGCCGGATGCATATGATAAAGCAAAGTTATGCGGAGACATGTTATGGAAACGCCTCGAGCGCGCCGGAATGACGTATGAAGAAACCAATACAGAATTTCTCGGTATTAATAGTTGTCATGAAGGCATCGTGTCAGTTCCTTCGCAAATCAATGAAGTGGTTCTTCGTGTCGGTGTAAAAGATAAAGATCAGAAAAAAGTGGACCGTTTCGGAAAAGAAATTGCACCCCTGGTAACCAGCGGGCCTCCGGGCGTGACCGGATTTGCGGGCGGGCGTCCGAAACCGCAGGAAATCGTCGCGTTCTTTCCGACGCTCATCCCAAAGAAACTTATTCATACTACGGTGAACGTCGAAGAAGTTTAAAAAAAACTTTCAGCATGTCCCGTGATAAAAACATTATGAAAAAAATTCTATATATCGAAGATGATCCCGTATCTATGGTGCTCATAACCAAGATCGTAGAAAAGATGGGCCATCAGATTATTCCTGCGCTTAACAGCGAAGAAGGTATCGCCAAAGCCTATGCGTATAAACCTGATCTCATTCTTATGGATATCTTTCTGCCCGGTGTCGACGGCCTTGAGACGACGATGCACATCCGCAGTTCCGATAAACTCAGCCACATTCCGGTGATTGCGATCACTGCCGGACAAAGCCCAGGCGACCAGGAGTTGGCCATGGCCGCAGGATGCGACGGCTTTCTAAAGAAACCGGTTGACGTGAATCGTTTTGTCAATTACATCACAGAGCATCTAGAAGGGAAAGTGCAAATTCGTAATAAATTCGATCCGCAGGAAGAAAATATCGGATTAAAAAAATTCTCCCAGCGGCTCGTTCAGCGGCTCACGAATAAGATCCACGAACTCTCTCACGCCAATGCTGAACTGGAAATAGCTAACCGGACGCTGGATAAATTGGTTAAGGACGTTCGCGATAACAATTCAGATTTGCTGCAGTTTAATTACGCGGCCAATCAAATCCTGACCCTGTCCGCTCGTGAAAAAGTATACCAATATCTCCCTAACCTCATCTGCGATCAGCTTAACATGCTCAGCGCGGCGGTATACGTGGTTAACGAAAGACACATGACTTTGGACATCTATTCGCATTCCCATGTGAAAACGCATCCCGATTCCGATCATATCAGTTTTATTCATCCTCCGTTTTTCGATATTGTCTACTATCAGGAGCCGTACTTGTTTGACAAGCACTGGAGCCAGGCCGCACAAAAAGTGGATGAATTGATGATCGATAAACTCGCGCCGATCAAGGAAGCTTTTCAATCTCAGGCCGTTTATTTTTTGCCGATCATCGGCCGCCCCGCGGGACACAACGGTTTCGACTGTCAAAATCAGGATTGTCAGGCTTTTTCCAACCAGGATTTGAATTGGTGGAACAAACAAATTCATAATCTGGACCGGCAAGGTTTGTATTTTGAAACCCAACTCAAGCAGGTAAGTGAATTCTACTTCAATTGCTGTCTCTACCGGCTGAAGGGTGTATTGGTTCTCGGTATCCAGGATGATCGGCTGGATGAAACGTTTCGCCAGATGGTCCAATCGTTTGTGCGAACGGTCGGCTTAACGATTGAAAATATCCAATTATACGACGATGTGAAGGATTCTTACCTTCAAGCCGAGAAGCAGGCAGTAACAGACGGGCTAACCGGGGTATTTAATTACCGTTATTTCCAACACCAGCTTGAGCGAGAGATCAAACGCTCCAAGCGCCACTGGGCAAAGGCTTCACTGATCATGATGGATATTGACTTTTTTAAGTCGTACAACGACCAGAACGGACACCCGGCAGGCGATCAGGTACTTAAACGGTTGGCGGAAATTCTCAATTCCTGCATTCGTACCAGCGACATACTGGCGCGCTATGGGGGTGAGGAGTTCTCTCTCATTTTGCCGGAAACACCTAAACCGTCAGCCATTAAATTGGCCGAAAAAATTCGCGCGCTTATTCAGGAAGAAATTTTTCCACATGAAAAAACTCAGCCAAACGGCGATCTGACGGTTAGCCTGGGTGTGGCAACATTCCCGGATGATGCACAATCATGGGATGAACTTGTTCAAAAGGCAGATGAACAACTATACGTTTCTAAACATACCGGCAGAAACAAGGTGTCTGTTTCATAGCCAAAAACAGTCATAAAAAGCGATAGCTAAACCATCCTAGACTTCATCTACGCCGCACTGCCTTAAAAAAACAAGATCTTTAAAAAAATAAACTTGAAAGAATTGACTATTCAAACTACTTGAATTATAGACTTTAATTCATTATATTTAACCTGCATTTTTCGCTATGTTATGTGTGAATAACCTGAGGGTGGATTATGAATAAAGAAGAAAAACCACAGCATTTTCCTGATGACAGTGAAGATCTGGTAGAAACGCCACTTTTTGTGCGGCCCAAAGAATGGTGGCGCGCAAAAAAGGAAAGCCTGGATCTTTGGGGTTTTGAGAAATATTTAGGATGTGATAATACTGCGTTTAAATCTGCTCTTTCAGGTTATAAAAACCTTCTTCAGGAAATCGAGCATGAATATAAAGAAACAACCAAATCGATCAATATTTCGCCTGAAGAACTAGAAGAAGCGAAAAAGAACCGCGATCAAATGCTATTGGACGCCAAACGGGATTTTGTTTACCGCATGCCCGAAAATTACCGTATTTGGTTTAAGAAGAAGAAGATTTTCCGCTCATGGCGTTTTGCGCCTGAAAGCTGGGGGTTTGAAGAATCGCGATATTGGGGAAGTCGTTCCGGCATGACCATGCGCGAACGTCGTGTTCTGTTAAGCGTATTCGTATTAGGCGGTTTAGCGTTAGGTTTTTGGCTTTATAAAATTTTTACTTTTGAGTATGAGAACCCGCTCGAAAAATCTTCACCTGCAGTATTTAACATCGAACGCGATACTACGCATAACGTAGACTCTCTTGCCCGCGCGCGTATTTTGGACGAGCAGCGAGCCGAGGAACAAAAGCGGCAAAAGAAATTTATAGCGGAACGAAACAACCGTATTATCAATGATGTGAATTCAGGATTTTATATTACCAATTCCGATAATATGCGCGCGGAAGTAAAACTGCTGATGGAAATATATTACGAAAACGTGAATAAGAAAACTTTGTACGGCATCAGCAATGAAGCGCTTTTCACGACATTGGAGTTGATCTCCCGTAATAACCCGACGATCGTGACAAAAAAGGGAAATTTTGGGATACCGTTACAGTGGAAGCCAAATACAAAAATTAAATTGACGTGGACTGAAATTACTGCGGGGCTGGATGTTCACGCTAACATAAAACCGTAAAGTCACATTTACATAAATTTCAGGTCTGTAATTCCGCCGCTTTTAGTCTGCTTATTTTCTGCCTTTTTTTATTCTTAGTTAAGGAATAGGAATGACGCCTTTTACTCTAGGTGACAAGAAAATTTTTTACTATACAGAAAACCCCGATAAGGTACGTGGCCAAATAGAGGGCAAGCCGTTTCATTACAATAACGAGCCGCTTGTGTTCGGCGTCAGCACCGATACAATCATCAACGGCGCAGCATGTACGCTCGGATATACTGAAGACATTCTGGGTCCGCATTTTTTGGTCGGTAAAGGCGACCTAATTAGAGAGAATGACATTGCCAATGGAAATTTTGCAGTGGCGGTTGGCGGTGAAAGCTACGGCAGCGGATCGTCGCGGGAAGTTGCGGTCGTTGCGCATCGCGGGGCAGGTATTCGGTTGGTAGTCGCGAAAAGTCTTGAACGGATATTTAGAGAAAATATGACATTCGACCGTCTGTATTTTACTACAGATTTTACGGTCTTAGATCAATTAAACGCCGGAAAGACAATTGATCTCGATGACTTGATGCAAAATCTCTCGCCGTTGTACAAAGCGGTGTTCTTCGGAGGCGGTTTACTGGAATTTGGAAAAAAAATCGTCTCTGGCAGCGCTGATTTGCCTTATAAAGAATCCGAGCGTAAAAAGAAACCGATGACCATTGCCGAGAAAATACTCTCCGCCAAAGCGGTGGTTATGGAAAAGCCTGATCACAAAGGTTTGTCGTTTGTAGAGCCCGGTGAACAGCTTTTTGTTTACGCCGACTTTCTGGGAATGCATGAATATACCGGAGGACATGTACGCAGTCTTTTTTCAAAAGCATTCGGCCATGCGGCGGTTTATCCCGGAACCACCGTACGCGGATTTAATGACCATTTCGTACTTATCGGTCATGATGATGTACCCGGCGATGTGAAGAAAAAACGTTTCCTCTCCGCTCAGGAGTTGGCCAAGGAACTGACGTTATTTTGCAAGGAAAAAAATATTCCCATGCACGGCCCCGGCGGCACTATGCCTGCCGGCGTTTGTCATCGCCTTGTTGTGGAGAGTTATGCAAAACCGGGTGATGTGATAGCGTTAACCGATTCACATACACCGACTGCCGGCGTGATGAATTGTTTCGCGTACGGACTCGGTTCGACGGCCATCGCCATGGGACTTGGAACCGGCATGATTCCGGTTACTGTTCCGAAAACGGTTCGCATCTGGATAGAAGGTGAAGATCCGCTGCACCTCGTGACTCCAAAAGATCTTATTTTGCATATTATAGGCGATCCATATTTCCGTGAACAAAAATGGAAAATTAATCCGGGCGATACGGTGATCATGCAGTTTGGCGGGCCGGCTCTGGAACATTTTACCGTGGATGAATTATCCGTTTTAACCAATATGACGGTGGAAGGCAGCGCAACAACAGGTGTGGTCGAGCCGTGCGAACCCGTAATAAAATTTCTGGTTGAAAAACGCGGAATACCGGAGTCGGAAGTTCGAGATATGATGGTGTATCCTGATGAAAACGCAGATTACGAATCCGTTTATAGGATCAACATAGCTGACGTTCCGGTAACGGTAGCAACTCCCGGCGACAGCCGAAACCGCAAGCCGATAACACAGGTTAAAGGAACGAAAATTGACAACGTGGTTATTGTCTCCTGTACGGGCGCGTCGTTAGAAGATCTCCGCCAGGTAGCGTTTGCGGTTCGCGGACGAAAAAAACTCGACCGTATTCATATGGTCGTAACGCCGAGCAGCCAACAGGTGTATGACGATGCAAAACAGGAAGGTCTTTTGAATTTGTTTGAAAAATTTGGCGCCGTCATTACCGAACCCGGCTGCGGTTCATGCATAGGTAACGGCCCGGGTATTTCAATAAACGGTTCTGTGACAGCTTCAACCAGTAACCGAAATTTCAGCGGGCGCATGGGTGGGAGCGGCGACGTGTTCCTTGTCTCCCCCTTTGTTGCGGGCATCGCAGCGTGCACGGGTGAACTGACCGATCCGCGAGGCTGGGAAATCGTCAATTAATACTTGACAGGCTATAAGTTTTTCTTTATATTTCGCGCACGAAAATTGATCGTTATTTGACATAGTATCACATCTTATCAAGAGCGGGCGAGTGACAGGCACGATGAACCCGCAGCAACCGTCTTCGTTTCGGCGGAGGGTCGAGGTGCTAATTCCTGTCCCGGGCAGACCATGGGGTTCGGGAGAAGATGAGATAAGCTTAATTGTTATCTTACCTCTTCTTTAATCTAAATGAAGAGGTTTTTTATTTATATGCATTTTCATGATCATCTAATATAAAGGAGATATTATGTCACGTTACTTGTTTACGTCGGAATCCGTATCAGAAGGCCATCCTGATAAAGTTGCCGATCAGATTTCCGATGCCCTTATTGACAACTTCTTAGCGTTTGACTCAACATCGAAAGTTGCCTGTGAAACGCTCGTAACCACGGGTCAGGTTGTGCTTGCCGGCGAGGTAAAATCCAAAGCGTATTTGGACGTTCAGGAAATTGCGCGTCAGGTCATTCGTAAAATAGGTTATACGAAGAGTGAATATATGTTTGAAGCTAATTCTTGCGGAATATTATCAGCTATACACGAGCAGTCATCCGATATTAACCAGGGCGTCGTGCGCAAAAAGAAAGAAGAGCAGGGAGCAGGGGATCAAGGAATGATGTTTGGATATGCGGTCAATGAAACCGACGATTATATGCCATTGCCTCTGGATCTGGCGCATACGATACTGATTGAACTGGCAGAGTTAAGACGTGAAAACCATCAAATAAAATATTTGCGCCCTGATTCGAAAAGCCAGGTAACGCTGGAGTATGACGAAAATAACCGTCCGGTGCGGATTGATACTATTGTTGTATCGACGCAACACGATGATTTCGACTCCGAATCCAACATGCAGAAAAAGATCCATGACGATATCGTACATATTTTAATTCCGCGTGTGAAAGTGAAGTATTCCAAATTTGATCATTTGTTTGATCATAAAATAAAATATCATATTAATCCAACCGGTAAATTCGTCATTGGCGGGCCGCACGGCGACACAGGACTAACCGGGCGGAAAATAATCGTAGACACCTATGGCGGAAAAGGTGCCCATGGCGGTGGCGCGTTTTCGGGTAAGGATCCATCAAAAGTTGATCGCTCGGCTGCATACGCAACACGGCACATTGCCAAAAATCTTGTTGCAGCGGGTGTATGTAATGAAGTTCTGGTACAGGTGTCCTATGCTATCGGCGTTGCCCGGCCGATGGGCATTTATGTCAACACGTACGGCACAGCTAAAGTGAATATGAATGACAGCGATATTGCCAAAATTGTGGAAAACCTGTTCGATATGCGTCCGTATTTTATTGAACAGCGTTTGAAATTGCGTCAACCGATGTACAGTGAAACTGCAGCCTACGGACACATGGGCCGTAAAAACAAAACCGTCAGGAAAATATTTACAACACCCGACGGAAAGGTAAAGAAACTGAATGTTGAACTGTTTACATGGGAGAAACTTGATTACGTATCAAAAGTCAAAAAAGCTTTTAAGTTGAAATAAGAAAAAATATACTTTTATCATTATTAATTATAAAAGCCGTACGACTTGCCGTGCGGCTTTTATTATTGGACATCTTATGATCATCGTGATCGATAACTACGATTCTTTTACTTACAACCTCGTCCAGTATTTACATGAGGCGCTTCTTGAGGAGGGACTCAGCGATGAGGTGCGAGTTGTCCGTAACGATGAGGTATCGAGTGATGAATTGAGCGCGTTGCAGCCGACCAAAATCGTCATTTCACCCGGTCCCGGGTACCCGGCGCAGGCCGGAATATCGAATGAAACGGTCAGGAACTATGCGAATCGTCTTCCAATCTTAGGCGTTTGCCTCGGACATCAATGCTTAG
>JAEUSJ010000006.1:0-2379 GCA_016788215.1 bacterium
TCGGATTACCTCAGCCGCTTAAAACATTTGGAACAGAAGAACAAAAGAAAAAATATCTGCCCCGGGTAGCGCGCGGTGAAGTGTCGGCATTTGCATTGACCGAAGCGGAAGTGGGTTCTGATCCGGCGAATTTGCATTCCACCGTTGAAGATATCGACAACGGCCAGGCGTACATTCTCAACGGCGAAAAATTGTGGTGCACTAACGGAACTATCGCTGACCTCATCGTAGTCATGGCAAAACATAAAGAAGACAATGCGATCAGCGCATTCATTATAGAAACAAGCTGGCCCGGCGTTAAAGTCGAACACCGTTGCCATTTTATGGGACTGAAAGCATTGGAGAACGGGGTAATTTCGTTTAAGAATGTCCGTGTGCCAAAAGAAAATTTGCTTTGGCAACGGGGTAAAGGCCTGAAACTTGCTCTCATTACTCTTAATACGGGACGACTGACTATTCCCGCCATTTGTGCCGGCACTGCAAAAGCGTGCGTCGAAGTGGTTCGTAAATGGGGACGGTCGCGCGTGCAATGGGGACAGCCGGTGGGCAAGCATGAAGCGATCGCGCAAAAGATTGCCGATATGGCGTCAATGACTTTCGCCATGGAATCCGTTTCAGATATTGCAACCGCGATGTCGGATAAGGGATACGATATTCGCCTTGAAGCGGCTGTTGCGAAAATGTATAACACGGAGGCAGGCTGGAAGATCGTAGACGATACCTTGCAGGTGCGCGGCGGACGAGGTTATGAAACAGCAGATTCTTTGCGCGCACGCGGTGATGAACCGATTCCAATTGAACGGGCCATGCGTGATTTTCGAATTAACCTGATATTTGAAGGTTCGAGCGAAATCATGCGGCTTTTCATCGCAAGAGAAGCTGTGGACAAACATTTGGACGTGGCATGGAACATGATCAATCCGAAATCGACCTTGGGACAGCGGTTAAGCGCATTGCCAAAAGTCATCGCCTTCTACACCGTGTGGTATCCGTCGCGCTGGTTGGGCTGGTCTTTCTGGCCGAGGTATAATGAATTTGGCAGATTAGCGAAACACATGCGCTTTGTTAATCGCGCGACGCGAAAATTATCCCGCGAGATTTTTCACGGGATGATGCGGCACCAAGCTAAATTAGCTTACAAACAGGCTTTTTTATTTCGTGTAGTGGATATCGGAGCGGAACTTTTTGCGATGGCTGCAACCATGAGCCGCGCGGTTAAATTATCCAAAGAAGGAAATCGGGATGCTCTGGAACTGGCCGATCTTTTTTGCCGCAATGCCCGTCGACGCGTAAGGATTTTACTTAAAGGCCTGTGGAATAATGATGATGTTTTCAAATATGGAATTGCAAAGAATATATTGAACGATAAATATACCTGGATGGAAGAAGGTATTTCTGGATTTATAAAGCCGGAAAAAAAGACTGTTTCGGCCCAGGGGATGAAAGCGGAAAAAACGTTTGCATAAAAATAATAGGTCACTCGAAAGCCTCGTCAGCATTGTGCAGACGGGGCTTTTTTTATTCAGTGATTTCGCAGAAAGTTTTCCCTCTTAGTAAGCGTTTGCGGGGAAGAAAATCAGTTTTAGTATTTCGATTTATCTTATTCGTTCCGCGTTTGTATAAACATTAAACCGGTCGTCTCGCAAAAAACCTATCAAAGTGATCCCAAATTCGTGCGCTACTTTTACCGCCAAATGTGAAGGCGCGGATACGGCTGCAAGAATAGGGATACGCGCGCTCAACGACTTTTGAACAATTTCATAACTCAATCGGCCGCTGACCATGAGAATCTGTATAGTCAAGGGCAGAAGCTCTCGCAGCCAGGCATCCCCGATGATCTTATCTACTGCATTATGCCGCCCGATGTCCTCTCGCAAACAAATAGATTCACCTCTCGCATCGAATAATCCCGCCGCATGTAAACCGCCCGTATAATGAAAAATTTTCTGTGCTGATCGCATTTGATTTGGGAGGTCAAGCAGGACATGCGGAGGAACGGTCATAGTGGACTCAATTCGTGTAAACCCCTTTTCGCGAAGATCCTCGATTGACGTTCTGCCGCAAATACCACAGCTGGCGTTAACAAAAGAATAGCGGTTAAGGCTTTCTGAATGCTTGATCTTTGCAAAAGTTCCGGTATCGACCTGTATGAAAGTGGAGTTCGGAGTTCTTTGTTCAACACTGCGAACTTGTGAATAATTACTGATAAGTCCTTCTGAAAAAAGAAAACCAATACCGAGTTCATCGTCATGACCTGGTGTGCGCATAGTAGTCGCTAGCAGTCTAGTGGTTTCAGCATCGTCTTCCCAGACATGAATCTCCAGGGGTTCTTCAACGGTGAGCGTATCTCCGGCCTCATGCCATTTCCCCCCGCGATAA
>JAEUSJ010000006.1:2478-41107 GCA_016788215.1 bacterium
TTGAATTCAAAATAGGCAATCTAAATTAAAAATAAAAGGGAAGTATTCGTTCAGTCCTGCCTTATATTATTAAAGAAAGGATCACTGAATATTCGAATGACGAAATAATTAAAAAACCTTGTTTTTATAGGTGTGTTGCTATATATTTGGCGCACTTTGGTAAAAACAGCTAATGTGTTGATTTTTTTACGTTATAAGAACGGAGAAGTATGATCGAAGATGCGGACGTTATCGAAAAAAAAGAAAGTGAATCGATTGTGGAATTAAGAAAGGATATTCGAAATATTGCGATCATCGCTCACGTCGATCATGGGAAAACCACGTTGGTTGACAAGATGCTGCAGCAAACCGGAGTCTATCGGGACAATCAGAAAATTACCGACCGCGTGATGGATTCCAATGACCTCGAACGTGAGCGCGGTATTACGATTCTAGCGAAAAACACATCCATTCGTTATAAAGATACCAAAATCAACATTGTGGACACACCCGGACATGCTGACTTCGGCGGGGAAGTGGAACGAATCCTGAAAATGGTTGACGGCGTATTGCTGCTTGTGGATGCGTTTGACGGTCCGATGCCGCAAACGAAATTTGTTCTAAAAAAATCGCTCGAACTGAATCTGACTCCGATCGTTGTCATCAATAAAATAGACCGCCCGGGAGCCCGCCCTCATGAAGTGCTGGATGAGGTGTTCAGTTTGTTTCTGGAACTCGGAGCCAACGATCACCAATTGGATTTTACGACGGTGTATTCTTCCGCAAAATTGGGTTACGCAAAATATGAACTGGATCAGGATAGTGATAATTTAGATCCGCTTTTTGATTCGATAGTTTCTACCATTCCTCTGCCGCCGGGCGATAAAGAATCACCGTTTCAAATGTTGGTGACGAATATTGACTACTCGGATTTTCTTGGACGGATTTCAATTGGCCGTATCACGCGCGGTTTGGTCAAACTGGGCCAGCAAGTGACCGTGATCAAGAAAGACGGGAGTCAATACAACGGAAAAGTGGTTAAGTTGTATGCATTTGAAAAGCTAAAACGCGAAGAAGTGGATGAAGCGTATGCCGGCGAAATAATATCTATTGCGGGATTAGAAGAAATACAAATCGGTGAGACGATTGCCGACCCGAAAAATCCGGAGGCGCTTGAACCGATTCATATTGATGAACCGACGATTTCGATGAATTTTATTGTGAATAATTCTCCCTTTGCCGGACAGGACGGTAAGTTTGTCACGTCCCGCCATTTACGCGAAAGATTGTACAAAGAATTATTATCCAATTTAGCTTTGAAAGTTGAAGATACGGAAAGCATGGATACCTTCAAAGTGTCCGGACGAGGTGAATTACATTTATGCATCCTCATCGAAACTATGCGACGCGAGGGATATGAATTTCAGGTTTCCCGCCCCGAAGTGATTTTAAAAAAGATAGACGGACAGATGGTGGAGCCGATGGAGTATCTGGTCATCGATGTCCCTGAACAATATATGGGCGTCGTAATCGAGAAACTCGGAAAACGCAAAGCGGAAATGAAAAACCTCATTCATCTTGAAAACGGGCAGGTGAAAATCGAGTTCGTAATTCCGGCGCGCGGGTTGATCGGATATCGCGGCGATTTTTTGACCGATACACGCGGAACGGGCGTGATCTATCATAATTTTCACGATTATCAGCCTTATAAAGGCGACATACCGGGACGCAGCAATGGGGTTATGATCTCCATGGAAAATACGGAAACGTCCGCGTTTGCTTTATGGAATTTGCAGGAGCGCGGTATGCTGCTTGTTGGCCCTACCATAGCCGTCTATGAAGGTATGATCATTGGTGAGCATTCCCGAGACAATGATATTGTAGTGAATGTTGGGAAAGGAAAAAAATTAACGAATATGCGCGCATCGGGTACTGATGATGCCGTTCGACTCGATACGATACATCCGCTGAGTCTTGAAGATTACATCGAATTTATCAATGACGATGAATTGGTGGAGATAACACCATTAAATTTGCGTCTGCGTAAAAAGTTACTTAAAGAAACAGACCGCCGTAGAGACGAAAGAAGAAAAAGGGACTAGGAAGATCAGAGTATGTTCAACGACCTTTCACTAAAAATCGAAGGCGTCTTCCGCAAATTAGGCGGGCGTAGTTCGATCAACGAGAAGAATATTTCCGATGCGCTGCGGGAAATTCGTGTTGCGCTCCTTGAAGCGGACGTTAATTTCAAAGTTGTCAAAGAATTTATCGATCAGGCGACCACGAAAGCACTAGGGCAGGACGTTCTCCACAGCGTCAGTCCCGGAGAGCAATTTGTCAAAATTATCCATGACGAATTGGTAACCATGCTGGGCGGCGAAAATGCTCAGATCCGGCATGCCGGTATGCCTCCTACGGTGATCATGATTGTCGGGCTTCAGGGTTCTGGTAAAACGACCTTCAGTGGCAAGTTGGCTCAGTATCTGATCAAACGAGGCAAGCGGCCGCTGCTCGTTGCCGCCGATGTATATCGTCCCGCCGCCGCAGAACAGCTCAAAGTCCTGGGACAGTCCCTCGAGGTTTTAACTTTTACTCCGGAAGAAGCTAAAACAAACGATCCCGTAAAAATTTGTTTTGACTCCATCACGTATGCACGTCAGCACACAAAGGATGTGGTTATCCTCGATACGGCCGGCCGCCTTCACATTGACGATACGCTGATGAAGGAACTTGAGCATATCAAACTCAAAAGTAAGCCGAATGAAATTCTTTTTGTTGCGGACGGCATGACCGGACAAGATGCGGTTAATACGGCGAAGGAGTTTGCAACCCGGCTTGATTTTGACGGGGTGGTGCTGACGAAACTTGACGGCGATACCCGCGGAGGCGCAGCGCTTTCTATACGCAGTATTACGGGTAAACCGATCAAGTTCATCAGTACCGGCGAAAAGATGGATGCGATGGAGGAGTTTCACCCGGAGCGTATGGCCTCGCGCATTTTGGGAATGGGCGATATTGTAAGCCTCGTTGAAAAAGCTCAAGAAACCATTGATATCGAAAAAGCACAGCAACTGGAAGAAAAATTCCGTAAAAACGAATTTACGCTCGAAGATTTTGCCGACCAACTTAAACAGATAAAAAAATTAGGTTCACTTGAAAGTATTCTCGGCATGATCCCTGGCATTGGCAACAAGATAAAAAATTTGAATATTGATGATAAAACGCTTGTTCGGATGGAAGCGATCGTGTCTTCCATGACGCCGAAAGAGCGCGTACGACCGCAAATTTTGGACGGGAAGAGACGCATGCGGGTTGCAAAGGGCAGCGGTTCGTCGGTGCAGGATGTGAACCGGCTATTGAAACAATTTGTCGATATGCAGAAAATGATGAAAAAAATGGGCAAAATGAATCCATCGGATATGATGAAAATGATGCCGTTCGGAAATAGGTAGTAATTAAAGCGCAAAAATAAAAAAATATTGATTATGAACGTTGAATTTAATAAAATTATGACCCTTAGAGTATATCTGGAAACTTGTTAACTTTATATATTTCATTATTTCAAACGGAGGATATCGAACTTGGTTAAATTAAGAATGCAAAGAGGCGGGAAGACGCACAGACCTTTTTACAAAATTGTTGCGACTCACGGCACGCGCAAACGCGACGGCGATTATATTGAACGAATCGGCAGCTATGATTCTATCGTGACGCCGCCCAAAGTTACCATCGATGAAGCAAAAGCATTGAAATGGCTGTCTCAGGGCGCGCAACCGTCCGATACGGTCAAGAGTCTTCTGCGTAAGGCCGGCATTTTGCACAAATGGAGATTAACGGCTAAAGGAATGGCCGCGGAAGAAATTCAGGCGGAAATGGAAAAGTGGCGCGCCAAGCAGGGCGAAAAAGCTGCGGCCAAACGCATAAAAAAAACCAAAGCGTTGAAGAAAAAAACGGAAACAAAAGCAGAGGTTAAGACCGAACCTGCTGCACCGGCGGCCGAATAATAAATTAGGCGTCTCCCGTTCATCGGGACTATATCGAAGTGCGACAGAACTAGAAACTCTAACTTGAAGGAGGCATCGCGATGCAGAACTTTATTGAGTTCGTAGTCAAACACCTGGTTGACAAACCGGAAGAGGTAGTGGTATCGGAAATTGACGGAGAGCGAGTAACGGTTTTCGAACTAAAAGTTGGACAAGGCGACCTCGGCAAAGTGATTGGGAAACGCGGTCAAAACGCCAAAGCGCTCAGGACACTTTTGGCTGCCGCTTCCGCAAGAGCCGGGAAACGCGCTGTTTTGGAAATATTAGAGTAAGTAGGATAGTTCGTGGATGAGTTAAATCTGTATCGTATCGCAAAGATACTGCGCGGGCATGGAATAAAAGGTGAATTGAAGTTTACACCGGTGAATGAGCGCTTTGATAAATTAAACACCGGAATCAAATTACATCTGGCAGATCGGTTTAACAAAGTTCAGGAAGTTCAGATAGAGAAAATTAGGATTATGCAAACGGAGGGAATTGTAAAGTTTAAAGAGATTGCGGATCGTACGGAAGCCGACAAGTTTTCCGGAGGTTATTTGCTCATTGACAAATCGGATTTGCCCAAGTTACCGAAAAATGAATTTTATGTAGAAGATCTCATCGGCATGGATATCGTTGATGAGGCCGGCAGAAAAAGAGGCGTTTTGAATGATATCTATTCGCAGCCGGCTTATGATATTTACGAAGTACTTCACGACGGAAAAAAGAGCCTCATTCCGGCGGTGGAGGAATTTGTCACGCATATTGACAAGAAGAAAAGAATAATAACGTTACACGTTATAGATGGTTTAATAGAGTAGTTCCATAAGGGACAAATGTTCATTTAAAATAATAAGACTATGATGCTCCGGATCGACATCATTACCGCATTCCCAACAATGATGGAAGAAGCATTTTCTTACAGCATGGTGGGACGGGCGATGAAGCGTGAATGTGCAGCGGTGGTCAATCACGATCTGCGGAAATATGCAACAGACAAACACCGTACGATCGACGATACGCCCTACGGCGGCGG
The DNA here is from genome assembly GCA_016788215.1 of bacterium. Taxonomy (GTDB): domain Bacteria; phylum CLD3; class CLD3; order SB21; family SB21; genus SB21. The sequence continues at coordinate 7,516 of JAEUSJ010000006.1, forward strand.
CGGCGGAATGATACTCCAGGCCGAACCGATATTCCGCTGCGTGGAGGATCTGTTTCAGATACCGCCGATCACGAGCGATGGACACATCCGCCAACATCTCGACGATGCGACGGAAGTGATCATGTTATCGCCGCAGGGCGAAGTTTTCACGCAGAAAAAAGCGGTGGAACTTAGCCTGAAATCGCGGATCGTGTTTATCAGCGGACATTATAAGGGTATTGACGAACGCGTGCATGAGAAACTGGTTACGCAGAGTATCTCGATGGGTGATTTTGTCTGCAGCGGCGGCGAATATCCGGTCATGGTCATGGTGGATGCTATCGTGAGGCTTATTCCGGGCGTGCTCAGCGATGCCGCGTCGGCGCTGTCGGATTCGTTTCAGGATGATCTTTTGGATTGTCCATATTACACAAAGCCGGAGGAATTTCGCGGCATGAAGGTTCCGAATATTCTGCTATCCGGCAACCATGCGGATATTCAGGATTGGCGTGAAAAAAAAAAGAAGGAAACAACACAAAAATTAAGACCCGATTTGTGGAATCGGAATAACCAAACTTAAAAATAATAATTCATTTATATTATCGGAGGTAAGTTACATGAGCAAGGTTGATGCAGTCACGGCATTCCAGATACGGAATGATATCCCGGAATTCAGTCCCGGGGATACTGTTGCCGTGCAGGTCAAAGTTATCGAAGGCGACAAGGAACGTGTTCAGACATTTGAAGGCGTGGTCATTCAAAAACGCGGCAGCGGCATTCACGCCAGTTTTACAGTTCGCAAAATTTCAAACGGCGTAGGCGTTGAACGTATTTTTTTGAAGAATTCGCCCCGCATTTCTGCGGTTAGTCTGGTTAGAAGGGGCCGAGTCCGGCGAGCCAAACTTTTCTATCTCAGAGGGCGAACAGGGAAAAGCGCGCGTGTGAATGAACAATTGGATGCGGCATCCACGCCTGAGGTTAAAACGGCTGAAGTAGCCCCAAACTAAGTATCCATTCTGAAGAATCAAAAAGGGTATGCAGCGCATGCCCTTTTTTTTTAGCAGCCGATCGATATATGTGGAAGAAATTATATTCTTACATCACTATTCTTCGACCTGTCAATGTGATCATTTCCTTTTTAGCGGTATATCTCGTTCTCTTCATCTCGGGAAGCCAGCAAAATCCCGGATTGTGGCTCCTCACGCTGTATGCCGCATTGTCCGCAAGTTTGATCTGCGGCGGTTCGAATATTATCAATGATCTATTCGATATTGAGATTGACAGGATCAATAGGCCGGAACGGGCTCTGCCGCAGGGACTCATTTCTAAACGCGGCGCATGGGCGTATTGGGCGGTTGTTAATATAATTGGTCTGTATTTTAGCAGTTTGATAGGGATAGCGTGTTTTTTGATAGCGCTTTTTTCCGCTGCCTTATTATTTGTTTACAGTTGGTATCTTAAGCGAACCTCGCTCATGGGAAATATTACGGTGAGTTTTTTTACCGGACTGGCTTTTATTTATGGGGGAGTCGCTGTTGGCCAGTGGAAACTGGCAGTAGTTCCCGCGGTATTCGCGTTCTTGTTTCATTGGGGCCGTGAGATTTTGAAAGATATAGAGGATATTGAAGGTGACCGGCGGATGTCAGCCAGAACCTTCCCGATCGAGCACGGCATTCGCAGCGCATTAATTTTGATTACGTTTATTTTTCTGATTTTAATCGCCGTTACGCTCTGGGTTTTTCTGGTTGATATTTATAATCTGATTTATTTTTTGATCATATTGGTCGGTATGTACCCCGCCATTTTATATACGTTAATTTCGATGTGGCGTGACCATTCAAAAAATAACATAAGCCGCTTGAGTTTTTTGTTAAAAATTGAGATGTTTATAGGATTGCTTGCGATTTATTTTGGATAATAGCGCAACATAAACCAACATGATACCATGAGCATTATTTTTGATGACAGTGAATTACTTTCTTTTCTGGATGCAGGTGAAGAAACTCTTGTTCAAGAAAATGTGTCGTCGCAGGGTGCCGTAGACGGCAGGGGATCATCGGATAATGAAAAACTTTTATTGTCGCTGTACCGTCAGCTCTCTGCAGATCAACAACGAAAGATTTTAAGCCACATACGCCATGTTTTGGAATCCGTGCAATGCGCAAAAAAAGTCAACCTACTGAAGGCAATTGAGGACTCAAAACATTCGGCGGCCCAGGAGGCTCTTGCAGATATTATCAAAGATATCGTAAAATAGACTGATGTCAATTAACAGAAAAAAATATTGAAAATACGGCTGTTTTTTATTACAATGCTAACCACCAGCCGGTACATTAAACACCTATCCTGATGAAAACCGTTGTGTTAGTTACCGGTGCCAGCAAAGGAATAGGTGCCGCAAATGTTGATCGTTGGATCCGTGACGGCGCTTTCGTGATTGCGTTATCGCGGATAAAAAAAACCTTAGAATTATCAGTAAAAAAATATCCCAAAGGAAAAGTCTTCCCAATTGTCTGTGATGTATCGTCTCCGGCGTCGGTTGAGGAGTCATGTCGCATTATTAAAACAAAATTTAAGCGGGTAGACGTTATTATAAACAATGCTGGAACCGGTTATTTTGAGCCGATCGAAAAAACTTCGCTGGAACATTGGCAAACGACGATTAATACTATTTTGACCGGAACATTTCTGATGACCAAAGCAATGTTGCCTTTGCTCAAGAAAAGTAAGAAAGCGCATATTTTCAATATATGTTCCACCGCAAGCAAGAAGGGATTTATTAACTGCGGCTCTTATGCTGCGGCCAAGTTTGGCCAACTCGGTTTTACCGAAGTGTTGCGGGAAGAGCTAAGGCCGATGCGCATTAAAGTAACGGCCATCATTCCCGGGGCCGTGAACACGCCGTTTTGGGAAAAGCAGGCATCCGGTTTTGATCTTTCCAAAATGCTTCATGCCGGCAATGTAGCCGACGCCATTGCTTATGCTTACACGCAATCGAATAATAATTTAGTTGAAGAAATAGTTCTTAAGCCGGCTTGCGGTGATCTATAACAAAAGAGGTTATAATGACAGAACCCATCACTACGACAAAAACGACGGAAGTGATAGACGACGACGCGCCGAGACGCCAGACGCGTGTATTGGTTGTGGATGACGATGACGACGGACTTTATATCCTCAAGCTTTTGTTATCGAAGATGAAATATGAGGTGCATACGGCCAAAGACGGCGAAGAGGCGCTCCAAAAGGCGGAAGCGTTGGTTCCGGATATTATTTTGCTCGACGTGATGATGCCGAAACTAAACGGTTTTGAAGTTTGCAAACGGGTCAAAGCCACACCGGAAGGCCAGTATATTCCGATCATTCTGCTCACCGCAAAAAGCGAACTCATGAGCAAAATTGAAGGTTTGGACTGCGGTGCGGATGAATATTTAACCAAACCGTATGACATGAGCGAGCTCACGGCGCGTATTCGTTCAATGCTTCGCATTAAAAACTTGAACGATTCGTTACGCAATGCTAATAAACAACTCGAAGAATTATCCGTCACCGATGAATTAACACGCCTGTACAATCGCCGCTATATTAACAAGAAGCTCGAAGATGAATTCCGCCGTGCACAGCGTTATAAGCGCCCGTTGTCATGTCTCATGTTCGACGCCGACCACTTCAAGGCTGTGAATGACACCTACGGCCATAAATTCGGCGACCTTGTGCTCAAGGAAATTTCCGCGATCATTCAGGAAACCGTACGACTCGTTGATATTTGCGGCCGTTTTGGCGGGGAAGAATTTATAGCGCTTCTTCCCGATACGGACGTAGATAACGCTTTGATTTTAGGCGAACGTATCCGCAAGAAAGTGGAAATGCACGAATTTAAAGATGAGAATCACTCCATCCACAAAACCATCAGTATTGGTATTTCCTCTGTGCCGGACGATCTGATCAAAGATGAATTTCAGATGGTCGAATGGTCGGACAAGGCATTATACCACGCCAAAAACTCCGGCAGGAATAAAGTAATATTGTATTCCGAATTGGACGAATTTAAAGAATTCAAAGCGCGATGAAAACTGCGGCCGAGATCACGGTCTCCGGATTGGTTCAAGGCGTAGGTTTTCGGTGGTTCACTCAAAAACGTGCGACCGAGTTGAATCTAAACGGGTTCGTTAGAAATTCGGAAGATGGAAATGTACTGGTTGAAGTGGAAGGAGATCGCCGGCAGATTGAAATTCTGATCGAAAAGCTGCACAAGGGCCCTGCTTTTTCCCGCGTCAAAGACCTCAATATAGTTTGGAAAGAATGTGAAGACCGTTTTGAAAATTTCTATGTTAAAGATTGAAAATGGATTACAAAAAAATTATACGCAGTGTTCCGGATTTTCCAAAGCCGGGGATCAATTTTAAAGATATCACAACGTTGGTCAGAAACGCCGATGCGCTTAAGAAATCGTGTATGGAATTAGCGGAAAAGTTTCGTGATAGAAAAATAGACGCTGTGGCCGGAATTGAATCGCGCGGTTTTATTTTCGGTTCTATGATCGCTTGCGAATTAGGCGTAGGCTTTATTCCCGTTAGAAAACCGGGAAAATTACCGGCAAAAACCATTTCTGCATCGTATGAACTCGAATACGGGCAGAATGTTCTTCACATGCATACCGATGCGATTGTAGAAGGACAGACGATTCTCATTGTGGATGACCTGCTTGCAACGGGCGGAACGGTGCGTGCAACGTGCGATCTGGTCGAGCAATTGGGCGGCATCGTTGGCGGTATAGCCGTAGTGGTTGAACTGACATTTCTATCCGGACGCGATAAGCTGAAATCCTATGATCTCGTTTCTTTAGTTACGTACGATCAGGAATAGTATTATATAATGCCCATCTACGAAGAGAGATATCCCGCAGAATTTTGGTTTAGCTGTTATTCGCATTTTGAGTTGGCCGGAACCGCTGAATTTTCTTCTGAAAGACGCACCGATAATAAACGAATGGTTTTCTACGACGTCGAGACGCAAAAACGCGCCGACGAAGTTGGCGGCTGGGATCGCGCCGACCTGATGCTCATTTCCATTGCCGTCAGCTATACGGAAGACGACGGTTACAAGGTATGGTATGAAAAGGACACGCGCGAGATGATCCGCTATATGTCGGATTTTGATATGGTCGTTTCGTTTAATGGGAATAATTTTGACAGCAAAGTATTATCGCATTACGGCGATGTGTCTGCCCTTCACCAGAAATCTTTTGATGTGGCGGAATATCTGAGCGGAAAACTAAAACACCGTATTCGCTTAGAGAGTATTGCCATGGCAACGCTTGGTGCCGGTAAAAGTGCCGATGGTTTGCTCGCGCTGCAGTGGTGGAAAGAAGGACGGGTGGATGAAATCATTGAATATTGTAAACAGGATGTAAAAGTTTTGCGTGACGTCGTTATGTATGGAAAAGAAAACGGCTATATCGCGTACAACGACGTGGAACAGAATATGGTCAAAGTTGCTGTAGATTGGTAGCCATGGTAAACGAAAAAGATAAATTTCTTATAATAGTCAAGAGCGGCACTGTAAAGCCTCAACAAAAGACGATCTCGCTGGGAGGTCAGGCATGGGAACTCGAATGGAGCACTTCATCGGATGTTCCGATGAGCATTGACTTTTTTAATTTAACCGTCGGAAAATATTTACGCACGACAAATGACCGGCAAGAGCAGGTTAAGAAAATCGAGGAGTATTGGCGTATTACCGGTATTCCGGGACACGCGCGAAAAATACGTTACGGATTTAACGCTTCGGAATCAACATCCACTCCTGCTAAGAAAATAGAAGATGGAATCTACGTAGTCAAGATCACGGGAATGTCCACGATCACCGAAGGATTACATGCAGAGACGGGTGTCGGAATGGCTATAATAAAATTAGCTCTGGGATCGATCGAACCCGCAGCATCCTCGGCAACCGATGCTGCAGAAAAATCTTCGGCATCTGGAACCGATTCTGATCGGCCTGTTACGATAACGAATGAGGTTTTGATGAATCTTCTGAAACTCACCGAAGAGTGACCGTTTTCTATGAAGGCGTAAAGCACATTCTTTTTTATTTCAAAAATCTACATACCCGCTTGATACTTACATCAGATGTCCATATATTTACTCGATTTATTTCGAGTGACATCAGTGTCGGTGTAGTGTCTTGTTTCCGGACATATCCATAACGTTGTGTTTATTTTTTTTGGTTTATATACGATCATGGGAAAGGAAGAATTTTAAATGGCTTCGGATTCGGTAAAGAGTTTAGAGGAGGTCACGATTCGTTTTGCCGGCGATTCCGGAGACGGTATGCAGTTGGTCGGAACGGAGTTAACCAACACCTCTGCATTGTTTGGTAATGACGTCGGCACGTTGCCGGACTATCCGGCGGAAATACGGGCCCCGATCGGTACGCTGGCCGGTGTTAGCGGTTTTCAATTGCACATCGGCAGTTTTGATATCCATACGCCTGGTGATGAAGTTGACGTTTTGGTTGCAATGAATCCTGCGGCTTTGAAGGCCAATATCAAAGCCCTCAAACCCAATGGCGTCTTAATAGTCAATGCGGAAAGTTTCGATGAAAAAGGATTAAAACTCGCCGCCTTAACAAGCAATCCATTGGAAGACGGGTCGGTGGATGGATATCAAACTTTCAAAGTCCAAATGTCGTCGCACACCAAAGCGGCGCTTAAAGAGACCGGGCTTGACTTTCGTGAAATGGAGCGAAGTAAAAACTTTTTCGCGCTCGGCATGATCTATTGGCTCTTCAACCGTCCTATGGAAACCACCATCAAATTCCTGCAGGACAAGTTTGCTAAAAAACCAAAATTGGCCGAAGCAAATATTCTCGCGTTGCGTGCGGGACATTCCTATTGCGATGCGACCGAAGCGTTTGTGAATTCTTATGAAGTTAATCCTGCGAAACTGCCTGCCGGAAAATATCGTAATCTTGGCGGCAACGAAGCGACGGCGCTAGGGCTTATTGCCGCTTCTCAAAAATCAGGACTGGAATTATTCTTAGGATCGTACCCGATTACTCCCGCAAGCGATATTTTGCATACATTGGCTAAATACAAGAATTTCGGAGTAAAGACCTTTCAGGCTGAGGACGAAATCGCGGCAGTCGCGTCCGCCATCGGGGCGTCGTTTGCCGGCGATCTTGCGATTACCAGCACATCCGGTCCCGGGTTGTGTCTAAAAAGCGAGGCGATCAATCTCGCCGTAATGGCGGAATTGCCTTTGATCATCATTGATGTGCAACGTGCGGGCCCCAGTACGGGATTGCCAACGAAAACGGAACAAGCCGATTTGCTTCAGGCCATGTACGGAAGAAACGGCGAGTCGCCGGTGCCGATCATTGCCGCATCGAGGCCGGGAGATTGCTTTGAAACGGCGTACGAAGCTTCACGCATCGCCGTTAAATATATGACCCCGGTCTTACTGCTGACAGACGGGTATATAGGTAACGGGGCCGAACCGTGGCGTATTCCTGATCCCGATAGTCTGCCGGAATTTACTGCAAAGTATGCAACGAATAAAGAAGGGTTTGCTCCCTATGCGCGCGATCAAAAAACTCTGGCAAGGCCGTGGGTTATTCCGGGTACGCCGGGAATGGAACATCGGATCGGCGGACTTGAGAAAAAAAATATCGAAGGTACCGTTAATTATGAACCTGACAATCACGATTACATGTGCCGCATTAGAGCGGCGAAAATTGAAAGCATAGTTAACGATATCCCGCCAACCGAAATCTTCGGGCCTGAATCAGGTGAACTGCTTATTGTCGGTTGGGGCGGAACGTACGGCGCGATTCGCACCGCGGTGGAAAGATGTCAGAAAAAAAATATGAAAGTATCCAGATTGCATTTGCACTGGATCAATCCATTTCCAAAAGATTTTGGCGATATTCTGAAACGATTTAAATATGTATTGGTCCCGGAAGTAAATCTGGGGCAGCTAGTTAAACTCATTCGCGCGGAATATTTGGTCGATGCGCGCGGTTTAAGTAAAATAACAGGGCAGCCCTTTACCGCAGGAGAAATCGAAAGAAAGATCGCAGACATATTGACTTCGAAAAAATAAACTGAGAACGTTTGAAGAATTTTTATAGATAGGAGTATGCATGAGCACCGTAACTGAGACGCCGGTAATCAAACTTGCAAAAAAAGATTTTGAATCCGACCAGGATATACGATGGTGCCCTGGCTGCGGCGATTATTCGATATTAGCGACGGTTCAGCGCACGCTGCCGGAGTTTTCGCTAAATAAGGAAAAATATGTCTTTGTTTCCGGGATAGGCTGTTCCAGCCGCTTTCCCTATTATATGAATACCTATGGTTTTCATACGATTCACGGGCGGGCTCCGGCGATCGCTACCGGAATAAAAATCGCCAATCCCGACCTCAACGTATGGGTTGTGAGCGGCGACGGCGACTCGCTCAGCATTGGCGGAAATCATTTTATTCATGTGCTGCGCCGCAATTTGGATCTGAAATATCTTTTGTTCAATAACCGTATTTACGGATTAACGAAAGGACAGTATTCACCGACGTCTGAACACGGTAAAGTGACCAAATCCTCTCCGATGGGTTCGTTGGAACATTCGTTCAATCCGATTGCCGTGGCGCTGGGAACCGGCGCAACTTTTGTTGCACGGGCGATGGATCGCGACCCAAAAAATATGCAGGAAGTCATTCGCGCGGCGCATAATCATCGGGGGACGGCTTTTGTGGAGATCTACCAGAACTGTAATATCTTCAATGACGGTGCGTTTGAATCGTTAACTAATAAAGAAACAAAACTCGAAAATACCTTATTGCTGGAACACGGTAAGCCGCTGGTGTTTGGCAAAGCACGCAACAAAGGCATCCATTTGAAAGGTTTTAAACCTGAAGCCGTGAATCTGGATGAAGGTAAATATTCCGTAAGCGATCTTTTAGTGCACGACATGTCGGTCAACGATCCGACGCTGGCATTCATATACAGCCAGATGACGGAAGATCCCGGGCTGCCCACGCCGATCGGCGTGTTTCGTGCAATAACAAAGGGATGTTACGATCAGGATATGAAAACGCAGATTGCTTTTGCAAAAGACAGATTAGGTGCTGGAAATATAGCATCTCTTCTCAACAAGGGTGACACATGGGTTGTAGAATAGATAAACTCAGGACCCTTGAATTATTCACGGTTTCTTAAAATTGTCACAGAAATGGGGTTAATGCACCTAACCATGAACCCAAACCCACAGGAGGACTTATGAAAAAATCACTCACTTTTACGCTTGCGATAGTTGCAAGCGTAATACTGTTGACAAGTTGTTCCGGTAAACCGGAATGGATTTATTTCAGTAATACCAAAGGTGATAATATTTCCGCCATTTTGAATGAGAAAGACTTTGTTTGGTACGGTACGAAAAAAGGCTTGATCAAGTTTGATTATAAAAATGAGAAACGTCTCATGTATAATGAAGCTTCCGGCCTTTCAGACGGCGACGTCAAATCGATCGTGACTGACAAGAATGGAATAAAATGGATCGGTACGGCGATCGGATTGAGCACATTTGATGGTACAGACATCTGGAATTCATACGATATTTCCAATCCCGGATTCCCATCCAACTTAATCAACGAGGTGACTATCGATGAGAAAGGTATCGTCTGGATTGCATCCGGAGCCGGCGTAGGTCAATATGACGGAACAAACTGGAAAACGTACAATTCCACCAATGGCATTATGGATGCAATAGTAAATGCCGTCACTCATGACGGCAAGGGAAAGATTTGGATAGGAACGGCGTCTACCGTGGAATGCTATGATGGACAAAAGTGGACGGCATACGATACTTCAAATTCCAAAACCACTTCGATGAATGTTCGCAACATACATGTTTCGAAAAAAGGTAATGTTTGGATCGGATCTTCACGCGGTTTGCTTAAATTTGACGGAACGAATTGGACCAACTATACTTCGTCCAATTCCGGTCTGCCGGATAATATCGTTAAGGGATTTGCGATCGATGCCAATGACAATAAATGGATTGGAACTACTAAAGGTCTCGCAAAGTTTGACGGAACGAATTGGACGATTTATAATATCAACAATTCCAAGATTCCATCCGATCGTATCAATGCTGTAGCCGTCGATGACAACGGCAATATTTGGATTGGAACTGAGGGAGACGGTTTGTGCGTGTTTAAAGAAGGCGGAGTAATCCTGGAAGAATAAACCGATAAAACCTATCGAATTTTGACGGCAGTGTTTTGTTATTCTTGGAAAGATTTCATGAGCCAGAACAAAAAAGACAGAGAAAAACTCATTCTGAAATATGTGGTGCGGTTCTTTATTGACACGGGTAACCCCATCGGTTCCGGATTTATTTCCAAACAATTGCCTGTGGATATTAGCGCTGCGACCATCAGGAATATTATGAGTGAGTTGGAAGAACAAGGGTATCTCCGGCATCCGCACACATCCGCCGGGCGCGTTCCGACGGATAAGGGCTATCGCGCCTATGTCAATGACATGGTTGATCTGGAGGAGTTATCGGTTCAGGAAAAAACAATCCTGTCATCCGCTATTCGCGAGATCACGCACAAAATATCGCAGATAGCCAAAGGCGTTGACGATGTTTTATTTTTTTCATCTAAAGCGCTCGCAGATATTTCTAATGAGTTAGGAATTATTCTTTCGCCGCGTTTTAATCTTTGTATTTTTGAAAAATTGAATCTGATTCCGATCGCGGTCGGCCGGATATTGATCGAACTCAGTTTAAGGTCCGGCTTTGTAAAAAACGTGATTTTGGAAGTGGAATCGAATCTCGAACACGGAGAATTGCCCCAGATCGAACAGGTACTGAATGAGCGCCTGAGCGGATTGACCGTCGCGGAAATTCGTAAGACCATCGCTGATCGACTGAAGGATTTGTCATATACCGATACGCAGCGGCGTCATTTTTATCGCGTTTTTTTGAGTTCATCGGATCAGCTGTTCAATTTTGACGATAAGAATCTGCTGACGTTTGCCGGCGCGAATAATATTTTGTCGAAACCTGATTTTTCCGAGAGCAATGATCCGTTTGCTATTATACGGATGCTTGAAGAAAAGAGCAGATTTGTTGACCTGTTAAGCGAACAAATCGAAGGCGGCGGCGTGGCTGTAACGATCGGTGGTGAAAACGACATTAAGGATATGAACGGGTGCAGCATTGTCAAAGCCAATTACCGGCTTGGAGACGTGACGGGTACGGTGGGCGTGATCGGCCCGAAACGCATGCCCTATGGAAAAATTATTCCGCTGGTGCGGCACACGGCGAACTTGCTGGATGAAGCGTTAAATAACGATTAGAATAGATGAGGATATGGTATCATGACAGATGAAATGAACATCAATGAGAAGGAGAAAGAAATTACTACCGAGGAATTAGCTCTGACGGAAGAGAAGTTGGAAGGCGAAGAAAATTCAATTTCCATTGGCCAAAAATCGGAAACGCCTTCGGAGGCGGATGCGCTTAAAGACCAGCTGCTGCGCACGTTGGCTGAATTTGACAATTATAAAAAACGATCGCAGCGCGACATGAGCCAGTTTATGCAAGCGGCCAATGAAAAATTAATATTGGAACTATTGCCGGTGATCGACGACATGGAACGCGCGATCAAAGTATCAAAAGAAATTACATCAGACGACGCGAAGGTGCAGCAATTTGTGCAGGGCGTTGAGTTTATCTATAAAAAAATTGTAAAAACGCTGGAGGCAAAAGGACTTAAAGCCATAGAGTCGATCGGTATGCCCTTGGATGTGAATCTTCACGATGCCCTGATACAGATAGACGCCCCGGACACGGAGCCCAATACAGTCGTAGACGAGCACGAAAAAGGGTATTATTTATATGATAAAGTCATCCGCCACGCCAAAGTGATTGTGAGCAAATAATTTTTTATTTCTACTTGCATTTTCTTACTTGAAGGCCTACATTTGCCAGCATTTTTTATGAACGCCCTTGTAGCTCAGTTGGATAGAGCAGCAGTTTCCTAAACTGTTGGTCGTGCGTTCAAGTCGCGCCAAGGGCACAAGGTTATTGTCGACCATTTACTGAAGGAGCATGAAGAGGAATGTTAACGCCCAGAAAAAAAATTTCACGTAAAGAACTTCATCAGGATCCGTTATTGAACAAAATTGCAACGGTTTCGGACTTTACACAGGCTAACCGTCAAACCATTACGCGGATTGCTATGGCCGTTGGGGCTGTTGCCGTGATTATTTACGCGTATGTGACCTACCACAAGTCGCAAAATGAAGAATCCATTAATAAACTTGTATCAGCAGAGCAGATCTATTTTTCCGGAGATTATCGCGAAGCCATTCGCCGGCTTGAAAAATTTTGTACAGAATATGAGGGGACTACGGGAGGCAGCGCCGGAACGTATTACCTGGCCAATTCTTATTTTAATACCGATCAGTACGATTTTGCCTTGACAAATTATGAGAAATACATAGATGATTACGGCGATAACGAGGTATTCACCGTTTCCTCGATGCTTGGTATAGCAGCCTGCTACGAAGGATTAAATAAATATCAGGAAGCCGTTGATCAGTACGAAAAAACATTAGAAAAATATTCGGAAAATTATAATAAAGCCGAGATCATGATGAGCCTCGCGCGCGCCTATCGCGTGATGAATCAGTCGGATAATGCAAAAACGTGGTACGGACGCATTGTGAAAGAGTTTCCGGAGACCAGCCTGTCTCGTGAAGCCAAATCTGCATTGGAAGAGTTAGGCTCATAAACAAAGACAATTATTTTCATAAATATGGATTATTGAATACTTGTATTTGATAATCCATTTTTTATTAGTAATTTTTTACCGATGGACTCCAAACTCAATATCTCTTTCCTCTGGCATCAACATCAGCCGTATTACAAGATCATTCAGGCGAACGGGAAAAGTATCTATCAGATGCCGTGGGTTCGGTTGCATGCTGTAAAAGATTATTTTGATTTGCCGCGATGGATGGATGACTTCCCTAATCTAAAACAAAACTTTAATCTCGTTCCTTCCTTACTCGTGCAATTGGAGGATTACGTACACCAAAAGGCCGAGGATCGCGTAATTCAGTTAACGCGTATTAAATCGTCAGAACTTACGGAAACGGATAAAGAGAGTATACTTAAGACTTTTTTTCTTGCCAATCATAAACGTCTGATTTTTCCGCACAAACGGTACCGCGAACTTTTAACCAAAAAAGAAAAAAAGGAAATATTTTCTTTGCAGGATTTTACCGACCTGCAGGTTTGGTACAATTTGTGTTGGGTCGGCGAATACTGGAAAAAGCAGGAACCTTTTAAGTCTCTTTTAAAAAAAGAAAGTCATTTTTCCGATAAGGATAAAAAGGATGTCATAGACGGGCACTACCGTATTATGGGAGAGGTCATACCCCTGTATCAAAGATTGGTAAAGGAAAACAAGATCGAGTTATCGGTTACGCCGTTTTATCATCCCATTCTTCCTCTATTATGTAATTCGGACGTTGCATCCCATTCTGGGAAAGAGAACCCGGATTCCTCTTTTCTCTTCAAACACCCGGAAGACGCAGAAAAACAAATACAGAAATCGGTGTCTTATTTTGATAAACTATTCGGATTTAAGCCAACCGGCATGTGGCCATCCGAAGGCAGCGTGAGCGACGAGGCATTGCAAAAGATCGCCGCATCAGATTTTGAATGGTTAGCTACCGATCAGGAAATACTAGAAAATTCCGATGTGAACGATCCCGAAAAAAATATTTGTTTGCCCCACGTGTGGGAACGAGATGGAAAGAAACTGTTTTTAGTTTTTCGTGATCACGGGTTATCCGACGCGATCGGGTTTGCATATTCGGAAATGAAGTCCGAAGATGCGGCTAATGATTTTATTTCACGCGTTGATAAAGTCCGCAAAAAACTCTTGGGAAAAAATATAAACCCCGGCGGTTGTTTATTAAACGTTATTTTGGACGGAGAAAATTGCTGGGAGTTCTACCGGGATAACGGAGCCGACTTTCTCAAGCATTTGTATACTAAATTATCCGAAAGCCGCACCATTCGCTCTGTAGCGATCGGCGATTTTATAAAACGGGCGGATACGGAGAATATTCATTTCCCGCTGGTTACACGTTTACACCCGGGCTCCTGGATCAGCCACAATTTCGACATCTGGATCGGAAGCCATAAAGAAAAAAATACGGCATGGAAATATGTTAAAGCAACGCGTGATTTTTTAGTTGAAAAATCCAAAGCAAATTTTTCAAAAGAAACGATCGAGGCGGCATGGGAAGAAATATATCTCGCGGAGGGAAGCGACTGGTTTTGGTGGTTCGGCGACGATCACCAGGCGGATAATAAGTTTGAATTTGACGCGTTGTTTCGATATCATTTGATGCGGGTGTATGACCTCCTGCATGTTTCTCCGCCGTCGTACCTTGCCATGCCGATTATGGCGCTGCAGTCGGCGGGAGCCGTGATGACACTGCCTACTTCTTATATCAAGCCTAAAATAGACGGACGTGTCAGCCACTTTTACGAATGGATCGATGCAGGGTTTTATGAGGCGCATTTGGACGGCGACACCATGCATGTTTCCGACCCCTGGTTCAAAAAAGTGTACTACGGATTTGATGAAAAGTCGGTTTATTTACGCGTCGATTTTTTTGACGAGGTAACCGAAAAATTCAAACGTGATGACAGGTATTCTTTACAATTTGAATTTGTATCCATTGCGACATTGATTTTTTCAGCCGCATCTTTTGAAGCAGCGGATCAGCGCCGGATCGAATGTCGGCACAAATTCGGCAGGATATTTGAATCGGAGATTTCTATGGAGAGCCTTGGCCTGAAGCCCGGCGACTCCTTTCAGTTATCCGTTTCGGTGTATGAAAACGACCGCGAGATCGTGCGGCGCCCATCGCGTAAGCCTTTGGTCATACCCATTCCGGATGAGTCTTCGGATAAATATTTATGGTCTGTGTAATACAAAAAAGGAGAATCGAACGTGGAGAAAGTTCCGAACAATTTTTTGGGTATCGAAAAAAAATATTGTGAATATGCAACCTCTAATTTTGCGGTGCTTCCCGTACCGTACGAAGCTACGACCAGCTACGGCAAAGGAACGCGTAAGGGGCCTTCCGCAATCATTGCGGCATCACAACTGGTGGAGTTTTATGATGAGGAATTGGATCAGGATTCGATTTATAATTTTGGTGTGGCAACATTGAAACCGATTTCTTTTAAATCTCTCAAGGGGTCCAAAGCGTTGCATTTGATCGAAAAGTCCGTCGGCAAAATTCTCGATGATAAAAAGATTCCGGTTTGTTTTGGCGGCGAGCATACCGTGACCGGCCCGATAACGAGGGCGTTTCATGCTCGGTTAGGGGACAGCTTTTCAGTGCTGCAACTGGATGCCCATTCGGATCTGCGGGAAACCTATAGCGGAACGCCGTTCAGCCATGCATGCGTTATGAAACGCATCTGGGATTTTAATAGAAACATCGTGCAAATCGGAATTCGCGCGCAGTGCATGGAAGAGCGGCAACTGATCTTAAAACATAATATTGATACGTTTTATGCAAAAGATATTTATAATCAAACCCATTGGATGGAAAAAGCGATCGGCAAACTGCAAGACAAAGTATATATCACGATCGACTGCGACGGATTTGATCCGAGCATAATCCCGGCGACGGGAACCCCTGAGCCGGGAGGTTTGGGATGGTTTGATACGCTGGAATTTCTTCGAAAGGTCAGCGAACAAAAAACGGTGATCGGTTTTGACATAGTTGAACTTGCTCCTACAAAAACGTCCCCGATTTCTGATTACAATCTGGCAAAGTTGGCTTACCGCCTTATGGGTTATATAATTAAGAAAAAACAAAGTGAATAAAAAGATAACGGTGTATTGTTCGTCCAGCGATGCGCTTGAAGACTCCTACTACAGGGCTGCCCATGACATGGGGGCGTTGATGGCAAAGAACGGTTACGATCTTGTATTCGGCGGAAGTAATGTCGGTTTGATGGGAACCATCGCGCGCGCTGTTCATTCCAATGGCGGTAAAGTCACTGGGGTCATACCGGAATTTATGCACAATAGAGGCATTGCCTATGAGGCATCGAATGAACTGATCGTGACCACGGACCTCCGGGAGCGCAAAAAGATCATGGAAAACCGCGCGGATGCATTTGTTGCAATGCCGGGCGGGTTTGGAACTTTAGAAGAAATATTGGAAGTGTTAACCCTGAAGCAGTTGCGGTCGCATACCAAACCGGTTATTTTGCTCAATGTAAACGGATTTTTTGATCCGCTCGCCGCTTTTTTTGAATTACTGTATGACGGGCGTTTTGCAAAGGAAGACCACCGAGACTTGTATTTTGTTGCGGAGTCATGTGAATCGGTATTTGAATTTCTGGGTTCTTACACCCCTGCTTTGGTGTCGAGCAAATGGACAAGGATAAATTGAGCTTGGTTTGGCTATTTCCTATGATAGTTAATTTTATACTAAACCTAAATTTAACTTGACTTCATATTTAAAAAAAACTAAATTCGATTTGATTAAATAAACGACTTATCATATCTGTCTTTTTCATGCTCGGTGGGCTGCTGTCAGACTCCATGAAAGTGTCTGTGTTTTCAACACAAAACGAATCCTTGAGGCTATCTATGCAAAAAACAAAAAACCCCGTCAATTGGATTTTCGCAATGTCCATGTTGATCGGGTTGGGACATATTTTCACAGCCAATACGGTTGCACAGAAATCGGATAAAGAAATTCGCAAAGAATACCGTACAAGCGTCAGTCAGTATATTCAAAGTCTTGATGAGAGTTTTGCATACCGTTATCTCGATAATGAAGTTATTTTGCTCGACCTGATATCAAGTATTCGCGGTGAATTCAAATTCCGTAAAGATAAAAAAGCGCTGAGGGCTTCATCCGAGTCCAAAATTATGCTGCCCATGTCGAGGGATTCCATACGTGTGAGATTGAAAACGATACGGGATAATTTAGATCTGATGAAGAAAAAGAACTATCTCATGCCGGGTTATACCAATCAGTCGGGGCTTAACGAACTCCATATGGAGTACCAAAGATTGTACGGAATGGACTATGAACTTACGCGTATCGAAGCTTTGGGGGTTCGTAACCATCTTCTAAAATCCGGTGAAAACGACCAGGTCAGAACATTGTTTGAGAGGCAATTACAACAAGCGTTTAAACGATTTAAAGAAGCCAGTTATACTGTTGCCGCTATAGAATTTCAGGACATCCTCACTACCTATAAGACTTATTTTACGGAACTGGATGACATTACATTTTATCTGGCCGAGAGTTATTTCCGCATGAAAGATTTCGGCAATGCTGAGGAAAATTATTATAAAGTCGTGACAGATTATCCGTCTTCTCCGTTTGTGGAAAGATGCCTTTTTAATCTGGTGGTGATGAATTATATCCAGACAGACCGGAACAGGATGCAGAAATATTTTGCGGAATTTGAGTCAAAAGTTACTCCCAATAATAAGAATGATCTGCGTTATAATCAGCCCTTTTATCTGGCCGGTCTTACGCTTTTCAAAACATCCGATTATTCGGCATCTATTGCCATTCTGAAAAAAATTCCAAATACGTCCCGTTATTACTATCCGGCTAAGTATGTTATGGGTCATGCCTATGCCAATTTGGAAACGTATCCTGAGGCGCTGGAACAATTTGAAGCGGTCGTCAAGCTGGAGGCAAATAACCGGGGTTTCAGTGTTGAACTGCAGAAACAACTAAAGGACATTGCGCAACTGAAAATTGCATTTATCAAGTTTGAATTAACTACGAACGGGCAAAAACTCAAGACGGTCTATCCGTATGTGAAAAATATTCCTGCTGCGTCGAATGTCCACGATGCCGCTTTGCTTGTTTTATCCTGGTCAGCCTTAAAAGATAACGATATCGACACCGCCCGTGTTTTTGTAGACTCATTATTACGCACCTATCCTGCGTCGGATTATTATTACGAAGCAAAAACATTACTTGGCAATATTCAGGTTTTGGATCCCACCTTGTCGGATAAAGATCGCGAACTATTGGCCGTGGACGCTTTCAACTATGTTGCCGGAGCAACGGAAGCTAAATATCTTGCGGATCAGTTTGTTTCGGAACGTGACTCTTCGCTCAAAGTTCTGGGCCAGTTGGGTGAAGCGCGGACGATTGCCCGTCTTCGAAATGACAGTCTGGCTTTTGTGAATTACGACCGCCTATATGATAAACTGGCGAAGGCGACAACGAATAACGGCTTTATGAAAGCAATTACCGCTGATACGCGTTCCGCGGGCTATTATCAAACCATGTCAAATCTAATCAGTAAGATTAGAGTAGCCGAAGGGCAACTGAAGAATGCCGAAGAAACAAAAGACCAAAAAGAAATTAACAAACTGAACAAAGAGTTGTCAGGCTATTTGAATGAATTTCAAGCGATCGGGGGCGAAAAATTCTTAGATCAGGTGTACGCATCAGGCAAGGACTCTGTTAGCAGCGTGACTACCGACACGTATGCCGATGTGGAAACGCAAAGTTATTTCTCATTGCACAAAGTTCCTCGTTCCATCAGTGAGATCGACGCCAGAAACAGGTCGCTGAACGCGCTGAAAGATAAAATTTCCCGTGAGAAAGAACTCATTCAAAATCAATTGATCACCGTAGATAATATGATGGTGACCGCCAAAGAGAAGAATAAAGAATCTTCACTGATCAAGCTGCAATATGAAAGAAAAAAATTAGCCGATCTCTATTACCGGTTAAGTGATTATGAAGTGTTGCTCTATACGGAGGATCCGATTGAAAATTACGTCGATCTGGACGTATGGGGTGATTTTGCCAGTTACGGACGTAATAACATAACATACGTAATCAATACAACTAAGAATGAAACGATTAAAGATCTAGCCCGCGCCGCGTCTCAGATCGACAAGATTCTGTTAACACGAAAAAAGAATTACGAGAGCCGCATTGCGGCGATCGAAGAAGAGATTAAGCTGAAGGAACAGGAAATCAGGGATAAAGAAATGCAGGAAATGCGTGTTTCTCAAAAACAATTCTTTGAGAAAGAATATTTTCAGGCTAAGGCTTCAGAAAAACCGGAAATTGATCCGTTTGATTATAAAGACCTTGTTCCTGATGTGGTCGTAATTCCTCAAGACACTTTACCTGCGGAGCCGGTCAATATTCCACAAGAGGATGAAGAAGCGACGGAAGAGCCTGCCGCAATCGACACGGCCGTTAAGAGCGGAACAGATGAAATGAATAATGAAATGCCGAGTGAAAAAATAGAGACAGACAGTACATCAAATAGCGGCGGGGGTGGACAGAACGACGAAGGAGAATTTTCGCTATTGCCGTTGTCTACGTTTGAAAATTTGTATGCCGCAGTATATGGGATAAACGGTATGACAGACTTTAACTCTTCTTATCTAACACGCAATCAGAGTAGCTTAATAGAATCATAATGGGATATTTTATGAAAAAAGTGTTACATACTACCGTTCTTTTTCTAAGCGTATTCACGATGGGCGTTGTGTCCGGAGGTTTTCTCTTGGCTCAGGATCATGTGACAAAGCATTATGATTCATTAGCCCTGGAAAATGTTTCCAGTGAAGATTTATTGAAGCTGAAGGAAGATATCGAGGGACAAAAATCAAAATTGGAAACAGAGAGGCTGCAGTTATTGGATAAAGGCCTTAAACAAAGTAAAGAATATCTTGAAAAAGTTAGTGTAAGCTCTACGTCAACCGCATTGGTTCTTTTACAGCGCGCCGAGTATTTATTATATTCATTGAACGACAATTTCCAAACCATAGTTGATTCCATTTCCATTGAGAATGCCAAACGACTTGGAGAATGGGATCGCATGAGGGAAGAAAAACGTCAACAATGGATTGCGCAAGGCAAGAAAGATAAGGAACTTGAAGAGTTGCTCGACGGTATTGAACCGCCCAACCAGTTTCCTGAACCGGAAATGGATTACTCCGACGTTTCAAAAACGTATCAGAAGCTGATAGAAAGTTATCCTGAGAGCCAGTATGTTGTCGATGCCATGTATAATATAGCGTATATTCGTGAACAGGAAGGCAATCAGTTACGAAGCCGCGCTTTGACATTTCCTGAACAGGAAACACGGTGGAAACAAGAGTCAGAGAAAAAACTGCGTGAAGCTTTAAAAATTTATCAGGATTTAGCCATTCGTTTTCCGGATAGCAAATATGCGCCGGAAGCGTATAATCGTATTGCTGAATTCTATTTCGTCAGAGGAGGCGATGCCGATCTTGAGAGAGCGATCAAGAATTACAGCAAAGTTATGGACTATCCGACGGCAGAGCGATTTCCGGAAGCGGTTTATAAATTGGCATGGACGCACTACCGCTTGGGAAACTATCCTCAGGCCATCAGCTATTTTACCTATTTGATAGACGATGTAGATTCGGCCAAGTACTATAATAATGAGACACAGGAATTGGATGTCGAAGCTTTGGTATATATCGGAATTAGTTTTAACCGTTGGGCAGAACAAATCGATTTGGCGCAAGGAACCAATGAAGGCGGCTATAGGTTGATCAAGTCGTACATCGACGAAGCTAAATTAAATGAAAAACGGTATGCGCCTGAAATTATGTGGCAACTGGGCGAGTCTTATAATCTGGAACAGAAGGATACTTTGGCTTTATATGCCTATAAGAGTCTGGTCCAGAATTATCCGCAGTTTTGGAGAGCGCCGGATGCCCAATACAAAATTGTTTCCACTTATGACCGGTTGTCGCGTGCGGTTACCGACAAGGCTATCGCTAAAACATTATTAGACAGCGTATTGGAGAATCGATACAAATTATATAACGCGTATAAGCCCAATTCCGATTGGTCGAAAGCTCAGGAGGACAAAGAGATTGTCGCAAAAGGCAATCGAATGGCGCGCGACGTCTTGGTTGAAAATATCTACTATTTCTATGGGGAGGCGCAAGCGTCTAATGATCTCGGTGACTGGAAAATTGCGATGGATTTCAGCCGTGAATTCATAAAATATTTCCCTGTGGATACCAATGCATATTTTTTCCATTATAATCTTGCCTTCATTCAGTACCGGTTTTTTGGTCTATTGGATTCCGCTTATGAAGATTACGTCAAAGTTGCAACTCTATATCCGCAGGATTTATATCGGTACAACGCGGCTATGACGGCGTATACTATTGCGGATTCATTGTACCGTAAGGCGCCATACAAAAAGCCGGTGAATGCACCGGCAGACAGCATCATTCCTCTGTCATCCGGGGAGGAGAATCTGATCGATGCCATCAACAGCTATGCCCGTATTTTTTCCGATACCGTTACTCAATATCCGGTTGATTCCCTTCAAAATCTTAAACCCGTTATGGGTGTTCCAGGAAAGAAGACACCGGATTTTCTGGCCTATGCCGGGCAGATCTATTATAATCACAATAATTTCGGCAGATCAGGACAATATTTTAATACAATTGTTACGCGGTATCCGAACAGCGATAAGGCGCAGATCTCGCAGCAGTACCTGATGCAGACGTATTATGACCGTAAGGATTACCGAAGTTCGGAAATTGTTGCAAAACGACTGTTGGAAAGCACGGTTTCGAGTAAGGAGCAAAAGGAACAAGCAACAAACGTTATTTTCTATTCGATCTATAAACGCGGTGAAGATTTCCAAACCAACAAAGAGCCCGCCAAAGCTGCGCGCGAATTCCAGCGTGCATATGAGGAGGGTACCCGCATCGGCTATTCAAAACGGGACGACCGGGCTTTATCCCTTTTTAAATCGGGTATTGAATATAATAATTCAAAGGAACTAAAGCGCTCAATTAGCGCCTATGAAATGTATGCCGATTCATTTCCTGACCTGAAAGATGCGCCGAACGCTTTATGGAACGTACAGGCAACCTACGCCGATTTGAAAGAGATGAAGTCTGCTGCAAAGACAGCGGAACGGTTGGCGGACACCTATCCGAATTACTCCGTAAATAAAGGAGCCGTGACGGCTGAGATTGCCTTATATAATGCGGAATATTATGTGGAACAGGCTGCCAAACGTGCGAACGCGCAAGGGGATTCGACGGAAGGAAAAGCCATGAATACCGAGGCAATCCGTATCAGTGAAAAATTTGTCAAACGTTATCCAAAATCAGAATATGCTTCTACCATGGATTTTGGCGTAGCGAACCTATACTTTTTGATTGGCGATGAAGAACGAGCCTACCAAAAATACCGTCAGTTTGCCGCCACTTTTCCCAATGACAAACGCAATGTCCAATCGCTTTACGACGTGGGTATGAACCATCTCCGTAAAAATCGTCGTACGGAAGCCACCTCAGCATTCAGAGATGCCCTAAAGAAAAGCGATGATCTGAAAAAGATCAATCTGGACTTTAATAAATATTTCTCTTCGGAAGCTGCGTATGAATTGGCCCGGATGCGTTATGAGGACTTTGCAAAAATTCACCTGAAGGAACCCGGCGTAGAACACAAAGAAGAAATGAAAATCTCGATTGTTAAAGAACTCATGACGTTATATGAGGCGGTGACGAGTTATGCGCAGATTCGTACTTATGAAGCTACCTACTATCGCGGTTTGGTCCGCGAAGAAGTCGGCGACGCTTTGGCCACCAAACAATTTCAGCAGGAAAAAGATCTGGTCAAGTATATCCAGGCTCAGAAAGATGCGTATTCCGTGGCATCCGGCGCCTATCGCGGCGCGGTTGAAGAATATAAGAACGCGTACGCTTTCTTAGACAAAGCCTATGAAAAATTTGCAGCAGACGAAAAGGAACTTCGGGATTCAATTAACGCATTGTATCCAAACAGCGCCGATTCTGCACAGATGGTTTTCAAATGGACGTGGGAAGGAAAAACGGCTAAAGAAAAAGAGTTTTCCCTACAGCGCCAACAGCAGTTGGCTGTGCAATACCGCGATCTGGCACGATCCAAAATATCAAGAATTTTGTATGCGGTGGCTAACTCGAAGAAATTAATTTTAGATACCTATTTGAGCGCGCCGCTTCCGAAAGAAATTCTGCCCGGAACGCTGGATTACATAAGTTATCAGCAGCAGATTCTGGTTAAAGCGGTTTTCCCGGCGGTAAACGATGCTATCCTTGCATTTGAAACCGCTGTCAGAGAAATGGACTCGCTGGGAATCAGCGACAAGTACACCAGCGAATGCCGTAGAAATATCGTACGTTTTACCGGCATAGTTCCTGGCGAATTGGCTAAGCTTTCGTTTATCACTATGCAGCTTTATACTCAAAACTCAGATCATTATCGCGAGGTCGTGGCCGGCGGAGAAAACTACATTGATAAGAAAACTGGAAAAGATTTCTATACGATTTTCTATGAAATTCCATTGGATATGAATACGTTCATTTCCCAATTTGCAAAACCTATTGCTGAACAAGCCATTAAGACCTACGCCACAGCTGTCAAACAGGCGAAAGAAAAAAATCTTTTTGACGAGGATGCTCGGCAAATCCAAAGAGAAATGTTCGAATTTGCTTATCAGTTCGCCCGACTTAACTATCAGGAAGCAGATACTGCGGATAAATACTATAAAGGGTATGAAGCGGAATATTTCAAAAATCAGTCCGATGAAGCATTCCTGTATTATAGTGAAGCCAGCGCAACGTACAGTCAGGTTCTCAGTTTCGCCAGGGAAAATGCGCGCAGCCTTCTTGAAGAGGCATTCAATTCTGCAACGACACTGGAATTGGTTAAACTGAAACAAGATCCGAACGGCCTTGAAGGCGATAATATTGCGGTCACCAATGATCAGGGCACGAAAAGAATTTTATCGTTGTTAGGTAAATACGATCAGTATTATGCGAAATTATTACAATTGAAATCTTTAACTCGCACCTATGCCTCTAATTATGATGACTGGCTTTCGAATAATAAATTTTTCGAATCATGGCAGACCCCGGCTTACAGCGATCTTGGTTGGTACAATGCCGCACCGCCGCCCAATACAGAAATTGCAGCGCACGCAATTCTTGATACCAATTTTGCATATCCTCTGTGGATAGGATTGGGCCAATCGGTTGTTAAGCCTCCATTGCCGAAATACGTTCCTCCGATCATAGTAGAGCCTGTCGACACATCCATAACTGAAACATTGGCGGATTCAGCCGGAATAGCGCCTGTTATCACAGACTCTGCAGCGGTTGTTGATTCCAATGAAACTCAATCCTACATCCGTGGTGCACGATTAATCGGAGGTACATGGGTTCTGCAGGACACGTCAGTCAAGCCGGTATATACACAGGATATGATCAAGAGACAACTCGATACGGCAAAAATTGTTTATTTCCGTAAGTCATTTAATATAGCAGGCAACCCGCAGGAAGGAAAAATGTACATTGCAGCGGACGGCGAATATGACTTTTATCTCAACGGCGTCTTAATCGGATCGCAACAACAGGAAAACCCGGATGTGAAAGGCGATTCTCTTGATCTGCATTATCTCTTGCAAGAAAACTTTGTTCAGGGCACTAATATTCTGGCTATTGTATCAAAAGATTTAGAAACCCCCAAAGAACATTACGGTATACGTTTGTTTTTGGAGGTGAACGAAGTTGAAGATATTACAGCGCAATTTGCCGATCCGCCGCTGCCGCCGAACGACCAACTCAGAGAGTTGTTAATCCGCCGCGCACGTGTGGTTCGAAGCAGATAAAAGGAGTGATAGTATGAAAATATTTAAACTAACATGTGCAGGATTCATTGGATTGCTTCTGACGGGATTGGTCATGTCAGCGCAATCTTTTGCGCAGGAAGTCAAACATCCGGACATGGATGTCGTAGAAGACGAAGCCGGTGAACAGGTGGTGATCGTCATTGCAACCGGCAATCCTCCTGATCCGAAATTATATACGGTAAAAGAAGAACAAGCCGGCGACAAGACCGTCATCGTGGTTTATTATAAGCCTACCGGTGAACAGATAAGCTTTTTTACTAAGTCCACCGTTAAAGGTAAAGTGGAAGGTCCCGGCGTTTCCTTATTTAACCGCCGTGTCGGGCCGGAAATCGAAAAAGTCGTAGGCCAGAAATCGTATGATAAGGAAATAAAACGGCGGTACCTCGACATGGTATTCATTGACAAAACTGAGTTTTTGAACACAGATAACGTTGATTTGAAAGAGATCGACAAGATCATAAAAAAACGGCGCAATTAAAGTCACTTTTTCCGGATTGTTTGAATCGCATCTTGATCTGAGGCCAATAAAAAAACTTGCATTTAAATAAATAGTATGTATATTAATTGCGTTAGTTTTCACTTCATTCAAGCCTGCATATCGGAAGTAATTAATTCCGACATAAACAGTTCGTAAGATTATTATAGTTAGAATAATATCAAATAGATTCATTCAATGAACTTAAACAGGAGGTTTGTTTCATGAAAAAGAGTATTGAAAAAGTTATGGGTTTGGCACTGGTCGTGCTGATGAATGTAACCATGTTATTTTCGACCAACGCTTTGTTTGCACAGGAACCGGCAGCAGGTGAAGTGCAGATGTCAGGAACGGCTATATTCTTTCAGAAATTTTTCCAGAGTTTTAAATGGTCTGAAGACGCAAGTTCCTATATGTGGATCATCGCCTTTTGCGCCGTTTTCGCTGTTGCTATGATATCCGAACGACTCTATTTTATATTTGTTCGCTCCAATGTTGACGCCAACAAATTTATGGCCGAAATTCGCAAGCTGGTTGCCGGCGGTAATTTGAAAAAAGCGATTGCTCTTTGTGAAACAGCAAAAGATAAGGCGTTGCCATCGGTAGTATTAGCCGGTTTGAAAAGAGCCGTTGAAAAAGAAGGCGGGCCTCTTGATTTCCGCGCCATTCAGAATGCCGTTGACGAAGGTACGTTGGAAATTATTCCCAAGCTAACTGAACGATCAGGTTACATTGCCATGCTTAGTAACGTCTCGACGCTCTTCGGTCTGATGGGTACTGTGTATGGTCTTATTATTTCATTTGCCGCGGTCGCTAATCCATCACTCCCTGAAGATCAAAAAGCACTGTTACTCGCAGGCGGTATCTCGGCAGCTATGCAGACGACTATTTGGGGTCTTTCCGTTGCTATTCCTTGTATCATTGCTTACACGATCATCACTACGAAGACCACCAAAATTATTGATGAAATGGATGAGCACATGGTAAAACTGATCAACTTAATGACCGGAAACAGATAATTTTCATAGTTTTTCGTAAGTGATTATTGTTTTGATTTCCACATAAGTATGAATTAAAGAAGCTGATCAAAAGATAAAGGTGAAATTATGGCATTTAAACCATCTGCTCGAAGAAGCATAAAAGTTGAAAGTACGGAGCTTGATCTTCGACCCATCATGAATATGATGTGTATTTTGATCCCCTTGCTCCTTAGCTGTTCCCAATTTGTTAAGAACAGCTGGCTTGAACTGAATCTTCCTCCTGTCGGAGGGGGATCTTCATCAAGTTCAGAAGATAAACAAGATAAACCCAAAGAAGAGCCCCGGAAAGTCGGATTGAAGCTTGTCATTACAGAGAAGGGGTTTACTATAGCCGGTAACACGGTTGTATTAAGCGGCGCTGCCGGCGGCGGGCCTACGCTGCCGAAGCTGTCTGACGGTAAATATGATTTTGAGGGTCTGGATCAGAAACTAAAAGACGCAGTAAAAGCGATCGGCGGAAAAGGTTTTGAAGACGAACGTGTGATCATTATTACAGCCGAAGACGTCATCGAATACCAAACCATTGTGACCACAATGGATATTATTGGCGCCTCGGCAGTTAAAGAGCTGCAAGATCCGGATACTAAAAAGATTGTCAAACAGCCGTGGTTTATTAATATCGGTGTTGGCAAGATCGTGTTATAATTTTTTAGAAAAGGAAAAAACAATGGCATTCAAACCATCAGCGGCAAAGAAAAACAGAGGTAAAGAAGAGGGAACTCTTAATATGAATTCCATGATGGACATTCTTACCATCATGTTGCTCTTTTTGCTTATGAGTTTCAGTACCGAAGGTTCGCTGGCGACCAAATCAGACGGACTTACGCCTCCGAAAGTTTTGACAAAACAGAAACCGAAGAAGGTCTTAGCAATAAATGTATCCACAATCCATCTTTTTTTCAAGAAAGACGCCATCGTAGATGTCGACAAAATAATCGCCCAGAAAAACAGTTTCGTTATACAGGAGTTAGCTGATAAATTGGATGAAGAGGCGTCAAGGGCAATTGAGTTGGAATCTAAATTCGGCATCGAATTCAAGCGCGAGTTGGTTATAGTTGGCGATTCAAGATTGCCGTTTAACGTCTTACTCAAAGTGATTATAACGTGCGGACGTAACGGTTTTGCTAATCTACGGCTCTTGGGCAATTTGTCCAACAAAGCCGATGTGCTCGGGATTTGATGTTTTTACTATCGAAACGAAGAGATGAAATAGTGTTAGATTATACGGACGTATGATCTTTTAAGGAGGTTTCAATGAATCCGTTAGAGAACAACAAGAATTTACACGCCAGCGCTGCGCCTCCGGGAGGCAGAGCCTCTGCCGGCGCGCGGGAGATCAGGATTGTTTCTTTCCCGAAAGAGTTCCATAAGAATTATTGGGCGTCTTTCGATAAGAAGATACTCGTGATCTGGTTTGCTTCTTTGGTGATTGTGTATACGCCACTGCTTTACATGGCTGCGCAACCCAAGCCTCCGGTGAGCACTGTCATTTCGGACAGGCTCTTAAAGAAAATCGGCGTTATCAATAAGATCGATCCGAAACTTCTCGAAGAAATTGATAAACCCAAAGAAGAAGAAAAAACAGAAACAAGCACCGCAACAGGGCCGGCAACTGCTATAAAAGCTCCGACGGGTAACGTAGGTAAAGCTGGACGTGCAGCGGCGGCAAAGGCAGCAGCAGCGGCTCGCGCAGGGAAAGCAGCAGGAAAAGCGGCAGGTAAAGGTGTTTTAGCCGTTGCGGGAGCATCGGGAACCGGTTCTTCGGGAAAATATGCTTCAGTTGATTTCAGCGGTTCTTCCAGCGGTTTGGATGACGTTTTAGGACAGATTGGCGGTCTAGGTGAAGCTGGCGGCGGCGGCAGTGATCGAACAGTTTTAGGTGCCGGCGGCGGCGTTGGCGGTGAGGGCGGTCTTGGCGATCTTACCGCATTATTAGGCGATCCGGGCGGCTTGTCTGTATCGGCCGGAGAATCGGGCGGCGGTCTTATCGGCGTCGGTAAAGCGTCTATTGCCGGCGGTGCTGGTGCCGGAGCTTCTGCGGGCGAGATTCAGTCCGTAATTGATGCAAATGCAGCTGCGGTGAACTCATGCTACCAAAAAGAATTGAAGAAATCTCCTGATCTTAAAGGCAAGTTAAGCGTTGCGATCAAAGTGAATCAGGCAGGACGTGTTGCAGGTGTCAATGTTACCCAAAACACCGTCGGTAATGCAGTATCATCTTGCGTTACCAATAAGATTCGCGGATGGAGTTTCCCAAAAGGCAAAAAAGGCGTGATAACGATCAACCAGACCTTTGTGTTTACGAAGTAATTTTTAAGAAGACATAGTACGTTCTTAAAACCGTACGCCTGAGGCGTACGGTTTTTTTATATTTTTTAGGAGTAACTTTTACAATATGAATCCAGTGGTAAAAACAACTTTACGAACGCATACCTGCGGACAACTGAATAATAATTTTGTCACACAAACCGTTTCCCTCATCGGATGGGTCCATCGACGTCGGGATATGGGTAAATTAATATTTATTGATCTCCGGGATCGCTACGGAATGACACAGATCGTATTTAATCCGGATATTAATGTATCTATTCATGAAACTGCCAAAGAACTACGTACGGAATTTGTTGTTCGAGTCACCGGAAAAGTCATTGCGCGTGACGCAGGCAATATCAATAAAAATATTGTTACGGGCGCTATTGAGATTGCGGCAGACCAACTTGAAATACTGAGCCGCGCCAAAACCCCGCCGTTTGAACTAAACGATGAAAGATTAAAAGTTGACGAAGACGTCAGGCTGGAGTACCGCTATCTCGACCTTCGCCGAAATTTTATGCAGGAGTCTTTAATCTTTCGGCATAAACTGGCGCAAGTAGTAAGGAATTACTTCACAGAGCAAGAGTTCATTGAAGTCGAAACGCCCGTATTGATGAAAAGCACGCCTGAAGGCGCACGTGATTATTTAGTTCCGAGTCGCGTCCACGCCGGAAAATTCTATGCTCTGCCTCAGTCGCCGCAGATATATAAACAGTTGCTCATGGTGGCAGGTTTTGACCGCTATTTTCAAATCGTAAAATGTTTTAGAGACGAGGACCTCAGGTCCGACCGGCAGCCGGAATTCACGCAGGTAGACGTGGAGATGTCCTTTGTGGAGATGGACGATGTTTTAGATACGATTGAGTCTCTAATGAAAAAAATTTTTGGGGAATTGAAGAGGATTGATTTAGCATTACCATTGAAGCGTATGAGTTACCTCGAAGCAGTGTCGTCATACGGCAGTGATAAGCCTGACTTGCGATTCGGGATGAAGCTACATTATCTCGATGAATTGGTCAAAAATTCGGAATTCAAAGTTTTTACTGACGTGTTATCTCAAAAAGACGGATCAATTGGCTGTATCAAAGTTGACGGTCAAGCCACATCCTTTTCGAGAAAGAAAATAGACGAATTGGCAGCATACATGAGAGAGTTTGATGTTAAAGGTATTGCTACGATTAAAGTGGAAGCCGGCGGTGTTTCATCTTCAATTTCTAAATTTCTGACTGCAGAAACTCTTACGGCCATTACTCAACTTGTAGAAGCAAAAGTGGGCGATATTATTCTGATTGTTGCACACCACAGAAAAATCGTTCAATCTGCGTTAGGAAGTTTGCGTGTGAAATTAGCCGAAGAACTAAAATTGATAAACGAGAACGAATTCAATTTATTGTGGGTAATGGATTTTCCATTGTTTGATTATGACGCTGATGAGAAACGGTACATAGCCATGCACCATCCATTCACTGCCCCCATGGACCGGGATCTTGAAAAAATGGACTTGGATCCGGCAAACGTTTATGCAAAAGCGTACGATCTTGTCATAAACGGGAATGAAATCGGCGGAGGAAGTATCCGTATTCACAAAAAAGATATTCAGAATAAAATGTTTGACGCACTTAATATGTCGCAAGAAGAACGTGAACTCAAATTTGGATTTCTCTTGAAGGCATTTGAATACGGTGTCCCGCCCCATGGCGGCATTGCACTTGGGTTTGACCGGTTGACTGCTCTGCTTACGGGTCGAAAATCTATTAGAGATGTGATCGCATTTCCGAAAACGAACAGTGCAGTATCCCTTATGGATCACGCGCCTTCAGAAGTAGATCCTCATCAGCTCAAAGATCTGCACATCGGTATCATTAAGTAAAGTGCCTATCGGGTTTACTCACCTACGTCATGGTGAGCCCTTCGGCAGGGCTCAGGACAAGCTTGTCGAACTATGACAAAGTATAGTAAATTCAGTCTTTGACTTCGCTCAGGTGAAAGTTTTTCTTATTTATGAACCAACCCGGTAAGCATGTTAAGTAAAGTATATAATCGTTATATTTGAAATTAGACCTATTATTTTTTCAATCATACTTATTCAAATCGTAATTATTCTCAAAGTCACATAGGATAATTAAGAGATATGAAAGAAGAGGCGCGTGATGATTAAAAGATTATTGCCGAAAAAATCCGTCTCCCTTTATTTTTTTGTCTTTGCATTCTTTCTGCTGCCTTCGGTTTTCCTTTTCTACTTTAGCGGGTGCAGTTTCAGCGACCCGTCGCACGCACAAGCTCCCGGCGCACCGTCCGAGCAGGGGTTGACTATCCTTTCGGCAACTCCGCAGGGATTGATCGAGGATGTTAATCAATTTTATTCTGTTGTTGTCGTGTTCAATCAGCCGATGGTGCCCCTGGAGGCTTTGCCCGAAGGCGATGGCTCGGGACCTCTCACGATTGCGCCTGCTTTGAAGGGTAAATACCGATGGATGGGTACCCATACTCTGGTCTTTACTCCTGCCGACGTTCTCACGTTATCGAGCCGCTATCAAGTTACCATTCCGGCAGGAACCAAGTCGCTGTCCGGCAGTCTTTTGTCCGCTCCCTACCATTTTTCATTTGAAACGATGAGGCCAAGATTCCTTCATTCCAATATCTATGATGACGCAAAGGGCGTTACGATCTCTCCAAAAATATATTTGTTATTCAATCAGAATATTTTGCTTTCCGACGGAAATGAAAAAATTTCGCTTTTTAATGAACAATCCGGTCGCGCAGTGGAGTGCATCGTGCGCCTTGCGGACTCGAATGAGGCCAAAGACTATGTGCAGAACTATAATTACGAATACGCTAACTCCGCCATTGCAAAATTAGCAAAAAGATTATTGATCGTCTTGCCGTTAGACCGATTATCGATGTTTACGCCGTATACTATTACTATAAAAGAAGGTCTGAAAGGCGAAGTTGGCAGCCTGGCCAGCAGGGAAACGAAAGCCATTTCATTTACCACTTACGGACCGCTGGAACTAGTACGTTTCTCTTCACCCGTATCGCCAAGCCAGCCGGTTAAAATAAAATTGACAAACCGCGTTGATTATGAAGCGCTGCGTAATCACATCGCTATTTCGCCGGAGGCTGAGATAAAATATCTGTATGACACTTATTGGGACGAAGAATATTCCACAATCATTTATATAGATCTCAAACCCCGAACTCATTACGAGATGCGTTTTGACAAAAATATAACGGATGATTTTGGCAACAACCTTGGCGTTGACATCGTGCACGAGTTTGAAACAGGAGATTACGAGCCGGGTATATTTTTTCAAAGCGGCGAACATATCATCGAATCTTATTTGAGTCATAGTTTCAATGTTCCGGTATTGAATCCAAAACATGTCAATGTTCGCCTTGCATTATTATCCGAGAATGACCTGATCAGTGTATTAAATCAGGGTTTGTGGAAACGAGACCTGATCTTTGATAAATGGGGAAGTTCCCGGTCCGAGAAACCTGACGTAGCATTGAATCAGCAAGGCATCTACCCGGTTGATCTTGACGAAGTGTTAGGCGCTGGAAGAAACGGAAATATTCTTATTGAATTTAAACACGGTTCGGAAGCCTATGCACAGCGAGCTATTGCGCAGGTGACGGCTATCGGAATTTCGGCTAAATTTTCCCGACTCAATAATCTCGTTTATCTGACTTATTTGGAAGACGGGAGGCCGGTCGGGAGCGCAGCCGTTGAAATCCGTGATGACGCCGGAAACATAGCGTGGATGGGACGATCCGATGAAAAAGGGTTTGTCAAAACGCCGGGATGGGAAGCCCTGGGGTTACGATCCAGAAATGAATGGAGTGAGCCAAGGCAATGGGTTTTTGTTTCAAAGGCAGGGCAAAAAGCGTACATAAATTCTGATAAAAATGTTGAACTCTATCGATTTAACATTCCCACAAGCTGGCGTGTGAACGATGCGGACCGTTTATCTGCGACGTTGTTTACCAATCAGGGCATGTATCGTCCCGGAGATAAAGTTCTTTTCAAAGGTATTACCAGAAAATTGCAGCAGGACACCTGGTCGGTGAGTTCCGGGCGGCGCGTGACGGTGTCGGTCGTTAACCCTTCATCTGAAGAGATCTTTACAAAAAATTGTACAACGAATACGATGGGCGCTTTTGATTTTGAGTATGATTTGGATGTGAACGCACCATTGGGATACTATTCTGTGAAAGCGTATGACGGCAAAGAAGAAGTATCGACGGAAAGCTTTCAGGTACAAGAGTTCAGGCCGGTTGAAACGGAAGTTACCATTCGAACAAAAAAGGACGAGTACGTATGGGGTGAAAAACTGGAAGCCTCATTAGACGCCCATTATTTATTCGGAGCTCCGATGAGCCATGCTGAAATTAAGTGGAGCGTTTCGCGCAGCAAAAGTTCGTTTGTTCTGGATGGCTATGATGAATATTATTTTGGAGCGATTTTGGATGACTATTACAGTTACCGGGGAAGTTACGCTGCCGTATTGTCCAGTAAGACTGAGCAATTAAATGAACGGGGCTTGCTCGACGTATCATTAAGTTTGAACAACAGCGTCGGTGAATCGTCCACTCTTGTCATCGAAGGCGACGTGCGTGACAAAAACCGGCAGGAAGTGAGCGGCAGGAAAAGTGTTACCGTTCATGCAGGAAAATATTACATCGGCCTGAAGCCCACAACGACGTTTCATACCCTGGGTGACAAGCTGCATGTTGACTTAATAACGGTGGATCCAAAAGGCAGGAAACTACAGGGAAATTTAGTCCGGCTTGAACTTATTCGCCGGGAGTGGATTTCTGTAAGAGAGAAAACGGGTGAAGGGACGTTTCAATGGAATTCACAGGTCAAAGATACTCTTGAATCATCGTATGACGCGGTGTCTGCCGTGCAGCCAATTTCGCAATCTTTACGTCCGCAATCGACCGGTTATTATATCATTAAAGGAACAGGTTCAGATGATTTTGGCAATAA
>JAEUSJ010000006.1:41207-44049 GCA_016788215.1 bacterium
GATCTGGTGGCTGACAAAAAAAGTTATAATCCGGGTGAAACCGCGAAAATTCTGGTAAAGTCGCCATATGAAAAATGTAAAGCGCTGATTACTGTTGAACGGGAAGGGATACTGTCACATAAAGCGGTTGATCTCAACGGCAATGCAAGTTTTATCGAAATACCCGTGACTGCAGATTTGATTCCTAATGCTTATGTATCGGTGATCCTCTTACAGGGCCGTACGGCGCTTCCTACGGCAGATAAGTTTGAAGATTTAGGTAAACCTGCGTTCAAGATCGGCTACACTAAGTTGTCGATCAATTCCGATGCAAATAAACTGAATGTTGCCTTTAAATTGAACAAGGAAAAATTTGCGCCCAACGAATGGGTTGACCTTGAACTTGACATAAAAGATAATGGAGGACAAGGCAAAATTTCTGAAGTAACGCTTTATGTCGAGGATATCGGCGTGTTAAATCTTGTGAATTACAAAACGCCCGACCCGTTCTCCTTTTTTTATCAACATCGTGAGTTAGGCGTGACCACATCCGAAAGCAGAAAATATGTTTTGGATCAGATCGTGAGCGCCAGCCTGAAAGATAAAGGCGGTGTGGGCGGTGGAGGGGGCGATGACATGTTTGCTGCCGTCAACGTACGTAAGAATTTCAAAGCATGCGTTTATTGGGATCCTTCGATCATGACCGACGCATACGGTAAGGCGAAAATTCGTTTTCAATTACCTGATAATGTTACCGGCTTCAAGATCATCGCAGTTGCTCATTCCGCGGATTCTAAGTTTGGGAGCGCGGATAAGAATATCACCGTTAGCAAGGAACTTATGATGCGCGCGGCTTTACCGAGATTTGCAAGAGTAGGGGACGAAGTTGAGGCGGGTGTGATCGTTCATAATTATTCTGATAAAGACGGGACAGTGAAATTGTTTACGGAAATGGATGGAGTAGAGCTGGAAGATTTACCGGCAAAGGATATATTTTTAAAAAGGGGCGCATCGCAGGAAGTTCGCTACAAATTTAATGTTCGAGACAACAAGACCGGCAAGTTCACATTTAAGGCCGTCATGAATGACCTGACCGATGGCGTTGAAGTGTCCATTCCTCTCAAAATTCCAACGTATACAGAGAGCGTTGCATTGTATGGCAGTACAACCGAAACCCATAAGGAAGAAATTAAGATCCCAAAGAATATATATGAAGATTTTGGTGGTGTTTCTGTAAAGACGGCTTCGACGGCGCTGGTGGATTTGGACGGCAGTATTAAATACCTGTTTGAATATCCTTACGGCTGTTTGGAACAAAAAACGTCGCGAGCGCTCCCGATTATCTTATTTGGCGATGTCGTAGAAGCGTTTAAATTGGATGCTTTCCCGGATAAAGCAAAAAGCGTCGATGACGTAATCCGAGAATATCTGGATGACGTTCCAAAATTTCAGCAGTACAACGGCGGATTTAGTTATTGGACGGGCGGTGAGTACGTTTCTCCTTACGTTTCTGTTTACACGATGTGTGCTCTCACTCAGGCCAAAGCGAAAGGTTTTGAAGTAAATCAGGAATGTTATGCCAAAGGATTGGAATATCTCAAAAGCATGGTCAGACAATCCGCTACAATTGACAGATACGGAATATTCTATTGGCACACTACCCATGCATTTGCGCTGGCCACCCTGGCGGAAAACGGATATTACGATGCGTCAAGCGTTGAGCTTTTATTCCAGCGGCGGGATGAAATGCCGTTGTACGCGCGCGCACTGTTGTTGAAGGCCGTCGTCAAAGGAAAGGGGAACAAAGCCATCGCAGCGGAACTCCGGCGGAATCTGTTAAATGCAATTAAAATGAACCCGACAACGGCGCATTTTGAAGAGCCGGTCAGTGCCGGACTTGAATGGACGTTTCACTCGAACGTTAGAACTACGTCGGCGATTCTGCAGGTATTTTTGGAGATGGATAAAGAGGATGTTCCGTGGGCTGAAAAAACAGTCAAATATCTTTTGCAGGATCGAAAGGACGGGCGCTGGAGAACGACGCAGGAAAATGTGTATGTATTCTGGGCGCTGGGAAGTTATTTCAGAATATTCGAGAAAGAAATTCCTGATTTCACATCTCAAGTGCAAATAGACGGTAAACAAATCCTCCGTGAGATTTACAAAGGCCGCTCAACGGCAACGCACAGTTCCAATATTAAATTTAATCTCCTAAAAAAAGATGTGTCACTCCCGATGGATTTTAATTTTTCAGGCACGGGGCGGTTGTATTATAACGTACGCATGACCTATGCTCCGAAGTCCGGTATAAAGATCAAATCCCGCGATGAAGGAATAAAAATAACGAAATCGTTCTTTGATGAAAAGGGCAAAGCCGTAACAAACGGAAAGTTCACAGCCGGCGCAATGTACCGGATCGAATTGAACATCAGTTCTGCGCAGGATAGAAAATTTGTTGTGGTTGATGACCCGCTTCCCGCGGGATTTGAAGCGGTCAATGTGAATCTGGCAACGAGCAGTTCTTCTGCAAAAGCGATTACCGGATCGGGTTCCCGTGACGGCTGGTGGTCGTATGGTACTTTTAATCATTCAGAAATGCGGGACGACCGGGTTTTGGTTTTTGCAGACTGGATGTCTCAGGGTAAGCACACTTTTACTTATCTCGCACGAGCGACAACATTTGGCCGATTTGAGCTGCCATCGACCAAAGCAGAAGAAATGTACTCCCCGGAAATTTTTGGGAACACGAGCAATCTGACGGTTATCGTCGAATAAGGAAAAATAGAAATTGAAGATCAGAGTTAAATTTTTTGCCATGTGCCGGGAGATTGCAGGAACGGATGAGGTTACATTGGAATTACCT
>JAEUSJ010000006.1:44148-49193 GCA_016788215.1 bacterium
AAATTGAAGATCAGAGTTAAATTTTTTGCCATGTGCCGGGAGATTGCAGGAACGGATGAGGTTACATTGGAATTACCTTTGTCCGCAACCGTTGATCATTTTTGGAATGATATCATTAACGATTATCCTGAGCTTGAAAAATATAAGGCGCACAGCAGGGTGGCATTGAATATGGAATACGTTTCGCCGCAAGCGCTGCTGCAAGACGGAGATGAAGTGTGTATCATTCCGCCCGTAAGCGGCGGATGAAACTACTAACCGGGATTCAATTTCAAGAAACAGCCCAACATGATACATGACGAAAAATATTATGTCGAAGTAACCAAAAACGAAATTAGCGTTAAGAAATTGTACGATTTCTGCGTTACGGAAGGCACCGGCGCCGTCGATATTTTCATAGGAACTGTTCGAGATCACTTTGACGGAAAAAAAGTCGAGTCCATCGATTACCACGGTTATCCTGAGATGGCCGAGAAGATATTGCTCAATATTTTGAAAAAAGCTTTCGGGTATTGGCCGGTCAACCGCGTTGCTATTCAACACCGATTAGGATGGCTTCAGATCAAAGAACCCAGCGTGATCATCGTGGTCTCATCTGCGCATCGGGCGGAAGCCTTTTCAGCATGCCGGTATATTATTGAAGAAATTAAGAAGGACCTGCCGGTTTGGAAAAAAGAACATTTTCATGACGGACAAGTTGCATGGAAGTCAGACGAGCCGCCGGAATGACAAAAATTGCTTGATATGCAAATTGAATTTGTATACCTTGACCCATACCAAAAATTTCCTGCACCATCGTTAATTTCAATATTTATTTAATTAATTTTCTTCAAAACCGGATCATACATAATATGAATGAGGTTTTATGAAAAAATGGGTAACCATTTATTTTTTCTTCGCGGCAGTCTCAAGCACTTTGGCTTATGCACAGGTATCCTCCGGAGATTCCCTTGCGTTGGTTGATTTGTATAACAATACCGGAGGCGGTGCATGGACAAACAATACGAACTGGAAGAGCGTTAATCCCGTGGGAACATGGAACGGAGTGACGGTGTCTAACGGCCGCGTAATTACGGTGAATTTATCAGGTAATAATCTTACCGGCACGATACCTTCTTCCATCGGAAATATGACCAATCTGACCCAGCTTCAACTTTTTGGAAATCATCTGACCGGAAGCGTTCCGCCGCAAATAGGCAATCTTATTAATCTGACCAGCCTTGGTTTGGAAAATAATTTATTATCCGGAACCGTTCCGTCTGGGATAAGCAACCTGTCAATTCTGAACTCGTTAACCTTATCCGGAAATCAATTAACTGATTCCATTCCTGTTGTATTCAAAAACCTTACAAACCTCCAGCAGTTCGATATCCGAAATAACCGATTTGACGTTTTACCGAATCTCTCCAGTATCGGCACGTTAAATACTTTACGAACTGAGAATAACCGCTTTACTTTCGAAGATTTGGAGACCAACACGGGAATCGGAACTTTCACCTATGCGCCGCAGGACAGCGTTGGGACATACAGCTCCGTTAATGCGGCAGAAGGAACTGTATTGCAACTCACGGTGACGGTTGGCGGTGTAAATAATACTTATCAATGGAAGAAAAACGGAGGCGTAATTCCCGGCGCGACGAATGCCACCTATCAAATTGATTCTGTAAAGATCAGCGATGCCGGTACATATACCTGTGATATTACTAATACCGCGGCAACGGCGCTGACGCTCAAGCGTCGCACCACCACGGTGACTGTTACCGGAACTACTCCCGGCGCTCCGTCGGCTTTGACTGCGACGGCCGTATCAACTTCAAGGATCAATTTGTCATGGGCTGCAGGTACCGGTATATTTTTACGATACAGAATTTATCGTTCGTTATCGTCAGGCACAGGGTTTGTTCAGATTGATTCAACCGCTAATAACGCAACCACGGCGTATTCCAATTCTTTGGGATTAAACTCCAAGACTATTTATTTTTACCGAGTGATTACGGTTGGTAATTTCAGTGTGTCCGTTGCGTCGAATACCGCGAGCGATACAACCTTTAACACGCCTCCGGTTCGCGCCTTGGCTATATCCGATACGTCGCTCACGGAAGGGTTTCCAAAAATATTTTACAAAAAACTTTCGTTTATTTTTTCCGATTCCGACGATCCGTCGCTGATCTATTCAACGCAGGCCAATTCCGCAGAGATATTACCAACGGTATCCAATGACAGTTTGTATTTGCAAGGTGTTTTTAACTTTACGGGTACGGCTGCAGTCAGTGTATCGGGCAGCGACGGCGTTTCTTCAGCCGCAGATACGTTCAATGTGACCCTGCTTGCCGATAATCAGGCGCCCGTGATCTCGTCCATTCAGCAGCCGGCTTCTACGCCGCTGAATGCGGCGTTTAATGTGAGTTGTACCGTGACGGACAACGGTTCCATTACAGGGGTACGAATATTTCATAAAACAGGAACAGCCACAGCTTATGATTCGGTTACCATGATTGCATCCGGTTCAACGTATTCAACTCAAATCCCAGGCAACGCGGCGACGATGGAAGGGGTTTCACTATTTATCAAAGCTACGGACAACGGCGGAAACGTAGTGTACAGCGACACATCCAGCGTGCCGGTCGCGTTTACGCAAATTTCCAGTTCGATCAGCGGTTCAGAATACCTGGCAGGAATTGTCACGGATCGTTGGCGCTTAGTTTCCGTTCCGGTAAATCTGAATAACAAGAATCTGGCGCAACTTTTTCCGAGCATTGGTTCGTCGCAGTGGATTGCATATAACGGAGCGGGAACAAGAATTTCAACTATTTTGCCGGGACAGGCATTCTGGTTCTTTCAAAAAAGCGGTAACAACGGCTTAACTGCGGACGCATCGGGCGGCGTTACGAATCCGCCATCGGGCGTCCAGATTACACTGAGCCCGGGATGGAATTTGGTAGGCACGCCTTTTACGACGCCTATCGCCGTTGCATTAGATCCGCTGCAATTTTCAGGGCCATGGGCGTTTAGCGGAACGGGGACAGAAGTTGGCGGATGGAGTAAGGTGACTTCAATGAAGCCCTTCGGCGGGTATGCGATATGGAACAAGAATTTGACAGCGACTACGTTGATCTTTACGCCCAACGGCGTATCGGTTGGAAAAGTATGGTCAGCTCAAACAGAAGAATTTAAGTTGAACATTGCCGCCACTGCGGCCAAGAATGGATTAAAGTATACAGACCGTTCGAACGGCTATACGATTCTTGATGCGGCGAACGCGGGTTTGTATAATGATCCTGAGCCGCAAAGCTTGGGCAATTATATTTCCGCTTATTTTACTGAAGATGAGAAAAAACTAAGTTATATTTACCGGAATGCCGGAAATGAAGGACAGTCAATAGATCTGGCAGTCGAGTCAACTATGGATGATATTTCCATTCATCTGGAATTAGATGTTGAAAAAATTCGAAGCGACTGGCAAATGAAGATTTACGATTATGCGCAAAATGCATTTTTTCCGGAGGGAGAATCGGTTACCGTTTATCATAAACGTTCTGGAACGACCAAATACAAGATATTAGTTGGAACCGCCTCATACCTGAATCAAGCCGCGGCAACATTCAATGAGCTTCCGGCAAATTTTTCATTATCACAAAATTTTCCCAACCCATTCAATCCGTCAACAAAGATCTCCTATGCTTTGGCAAAACGAAGCCGTGTAACTATGTCCATATATAATATTTTGGGCCAGAAAGTCAGAACGATTTTAGATCGTAGAGATCAGGAAGTGGGAATTCATGCCTTGGAATGGAACGGAACGGATCATCTTGGGCGCGCAGTGTCTTCCGGCATTTATTTGTACCGAATTCAGGCAGAATCAATCAACGGTGAAATATATACGCAAACCAAGAAAATGTTGTTTGTCAAATGATAATTGAACAATCAGCATTGAAAAGCAAATCAAAAACCATTAATCTAAAATCAAAGTAGTATTATGAAAAACATTATTTATTTCTTAGCCGTATTTTCTTTGACGTTTATTATTTCCTGCGGGGCATCGAGCGAGAAGTTGATCAAAGAAGACACCGATCTTATCGTGGCGTTGGGCGGAGCCGAATACGCATCGCTTACTGACGCGGAAAAGTACGATGCCGCAGAATACCTTATGCGCAAAGGAGATGTTGAGACGGCGCGCGCGATTTATGAGGATATCGTGACGCACAACCGAAGGGCGGTAACCGTCAAATATAAGCTGGCCGTAATTTATTTAAAAAGCGACCGGGTTGAGTTTTTGAAAAAGGATGAAAAGGGACGGATTGTAAAATTTACTCTCAACGGAAAAGAATTAGGCGAAAAGGTGCTTCGGGAAATTGCGGAACAAGAACCTTGGTATCTGCCGGTGTATTCCCAGCTTATGATCGTGGAGGCGGGGCACGGAAACATCGAAGCCGTAAAACAGTGGTATGATAAAGCAAGCGTTTTGAACCAAGACTATGCGACATCTGATTATCGAGGTGCGGTACTAACCATGTCCGATGCATCAAAAATTGATGAAGGAAAACAGTTGTTGATTAAAGGCCACGCTTCGTTCTCTGATCTTTATGAATCGTATAAGAATCTCGGTAATATTCAGAAAGTTCAGCATCAGGACACCATTGCTCTTGCAACCTTGGGTAAAGCGGCAAATACTAAAACCGAGGCGGTTGACCTATTCAGTATTTACTATAATATGGCGTCGGTATCGGCGCGGATTTACAAAGCCCGAAATGATGAACATTATAAAACTCAAGCCATTCTCTACGGCTGTATGAGCGCTCAACATTTCCCGCTATATAAACCTGCTTTGATGCTCGTCAAAGATCTGGCAGGGCTGGAAGTTACAGGCGATTCCTCCGGCGTTACCTTAGCGGCTTATCAAGCGGCCGTCAGCGAATACGCGAAGACCGTGATACCGGAAAAGGATCAGATTCAAATGTCGGCCAGCGAGGAAACGGCTATTCCCGAAAGCCTATTGATCGATGAATGGGCAGAACGTCAAAAAAAATCAGCCGGTCAGAAACCGG
>JAEUSJ010000070.1 GCA_016788215.1 bacterium
TAGTATTCCCGGGCTCTAACTGCGATCACGACGCGTTTTACACGACGAGCGCACTGATCCATCAGCAATCCGAATTTATCTGGCATAAAGACAGGAAAGATCTGAAGGATTTCGATCTGATAGTCGTTCCGGGCGGTTTTTCGTACGGCGACTATCTGCGAACGGGCGCCATCGCGCGTTTCGCTAACGTCATGCAGGATGTGATAGAATTTGCCAAGTTCGGCGGAACCGTCATCGGCATCTGCAATGGATTTCAAATTCTGACGGAATGCGGCCTCCTTCCGGGCGCGCTTCTGCGTAATCATAAATTGAAA
Source organism: bacterium (assembly GCA_016788215.1). Taxonomy (GTDB): domain Bacteria; phylum CLD3; class CLD3; order SB21; family SB21; genus SB21. The sequence goes on from JAEUSJ010000070.1 coordinate 315, forward strand.
TTTGTCTGTAAAAATATTTTCCTACGTGTGGAAAATAACGCAACACGATTCACATCAGATTATGCTGACGCTCAAGTCATTACCGTTCCCATCGCGCACGGCGACGGAAATTATTTCGCCGATGACGATGTTGTAAAAAAACTGGAAGACGAGCAGCGTGTAATTTTCCGGTATTGTTCGGAGAACGGCGCGATCGACGAAGAATCTAATCCAAACGGTTCGCGCAATAATATCGCCGGTATTATCAACGAGCAAGGCAATGTGCTTGGCATGATGCCGCACCCGGAACGATGCGCGGAGACGGTTTTAGGCAATAACGACGGGATAAAAGTTTTTACTTCCATTTTTCATTCAGTTGAACGCATAACGGCGTTGGCAGGCACGATATAGCTACTTCCTTTGCTCGATTTTCCCTATATAAAATTCGATCTCCTGAAATATCTTGTGTAATAAACGCACATCCCTTTCTTCCAAATGCGTTCTGCCAAACACCCGTTTGACGGCAACCATAAAGTCTTCCATCGTATGCTTAGGCTTAAATTCTATCCGTTCCAGTAATGTCTGAACTCGTTGATAGAACAATTCTACCTCATGCGGCTCAGCATAATCCCAATAGAAATTAGGATTCTCCGTCAAAGACTGCTTAAATATCTCGTACGCAAAAATCATCACGCTTTGCGCGAGATTGACGGACGATTGGCCTGGATGGGTTGGAATAGTTGAGATGATTCGGCATTGGTGAATTTCTTCCGTCGTCAGTCCGTTATCTTCTCTGCCAAAAACGAGCGCGACGGATTTACTCTGCGCGATTTGGCCGATCTGCTGCGCCGTTTCAGATGGTGTGAATGTTGGAAAATGCGTTTCTCTTATCCGCACAGTTGTAGAAATCGTAAGGTGCGCATCCTTTAAGGCCTCGGATAATGAAGTGTAGATCGCTGCCTTCTCAAGAATATCCTCCGCTTTCACTGCCATCATACGCGCTTCTTTGGACAGGTAGTCGCATGGATTCACCAACTTCAGCGTGCTCAAGCCGAAATTTTTCATAGCGCGCGCCGTGGCGCCGATATTACCCGGCGTTTGCGGTTCGACTAGTACAATTTCAATATGTCGCAGATCAGGATAAGTAAAATCTTTGGGAGGCATTATGATTTTTCTTCGTCAATTTTTTTGAGCCGGTCCTTCAAACGGGTTTCAATATCGATGACTCGTGAAGGCGCACCGTTCATATGTGCCGTCTCAATATCATCGCCGCTTTGCTCAACTTCACGAACCATATCATTCAGCGAATCAATAACCGCCGCGATCCGTTTCGTTTCCTTCATGCAGGTGTTGACCAGAGTTCGATAGGTATCTATTTGATTAACTTCTCTGGAAACTTCCGCTTTGGCGGAAATCACGGCTGCCGCATTACGAATATGATGCGAGATCGTGGTCAATGATTCCATCAGCGCTTCCAGGTGCGCCTGCCTCTTTTGCTTTTCAATAAGCGTGAGGAGAAGTTTATTTTGATCGGTCACGTCTTTCGCAATGATGGACACGGCAACAACATTTTCGTTCGCATCACGGATCGGCGATGCGGTAAGATAGACCGAGACCGTTCGGCCGTTTTGATGAATTAATTCGCACTCCAGATTTTTTAATGTCCCTTCCTCCATCGCTTCCATCACGAGGGAACGCATCATCCGTTTATTGTCGTACGGCGAAAGAATATCTACGCCCTTACCGACCATATTATCCGCGGTGTGCCCGAACAATTCTTCCGCGCCTAAATTCCACGATAGAACCGTTTGCGTTTTACCAACCGTAAAAATCGCATCGCCTGCATATTTGACCAGATTCTGAAGATATTTGTCTATGGACTCCATAATGTTTTTTTATGGTTAGTGTTAAATATTCAATGTTAAATGATTCCGATTACTCCGAGCATTCGGCCGCTGCGGCCGCCGCTTCCGCGATGGGAGAAAAAAAGGTCCCGGTGTTCCATAGTACAATACTCTGAAATAAAAACATTTCCTACTCCGGCTTTTTTCAACTGAGCTTCATTGGCCTTCCAAAGATCAAGATGCGGTTTTGAGTATCCGTCCCGCACTACAAACTCTCTATCAAACCGATTTGCCACATCGTCGCTGACCTCATAATGCTTTACCGAAATGGACGGGCCGATAACCGCAACGATGCTCGTTGCGTCTATATTAAACTGATGCTTAACGTTCTCAATAGTTTTATTGGTAATGCCCTGCTCCGTCCCCCGCCATCCGGCATGAATGACGCCGACGATTTTCTTCTGCGGTTCAACAAATAGTACCGGGACACAATCCGCCGCCGAAACGGTCAAAAAGATATTAGGCTGATCCGTGAATGCAGCATCGGTGCAATCCAGAAACGCAGGCTTACTTACGTATTCGGATCGAGTTTCATGAACTTGTTTCTGAATCACAATCAAATTCTTATCAATCCCGACTGATTCGAAAAAACGTTTTCTGTTTTCCTCAATATTTTCCTTTTTGTCTTCCGTCGTAATTCCCATATTCAACTGATCATACGGCGCTTCGCTCACACCGCCAATTCGTGTCGAGAAAACGGCTTTGACAAATGGGAATGCATCAAAACATGTGAATTTCCCGTAACGAAGAGAATCCTTCTCGGTAAAATACATCGTCATGACTATGATACCGCGTCAAGAGTTTCCGGGTGAATCACGATCTGTGTGATTTCCGGAAGATTGATATTTATTCGATTTTCAAATGACGTCATCATGGCGTGAACCTCATCCAGCGACAACCCAGACTTAATATGGCAATCGAACATGAGCTTTTTGTGTCCTTCAACTTTCATTACAATAAAATCATCGCATCCGAGTATCGCGCCATCTTCTGAAGCAATATTTCTCACCTGTGCAATCAATGCCGCCGAACGCCTCGTAATATCTTCCGCCTGAATCTCACGGTCGCGCGCATCTTCGATATGAACTTTAACGTTCTTTATTTCGTCAATTTTCTGCTTTAGTTTTCTTTCAATTCGTGTTGAGGCCTCATGCGCATCGGCAAAGGGCATCTGGTTATTGCATTCCAAATGAAAATCCACGACATACCCGTTTGATATCTTCTGAGCGCGGATATTGTGGCAGGTTAATCCTTGTTCCGTCACGATCATCCTGATCTTATCGATAATACTTTCGTTTTCATTTTCGTAAGGTTCCATATGAATGAGAATGTCCGCATTCGGAACGATCTCGGAGATCTTGTTTTCAACCTCATCCGTCACATGATGCGCTAATTCGAATGGCACGGTGCGGTTGATGTGAACATACATATCGATGAATATTTTCGATCCCGATTGACGCACCCTCAGATAACGGTAGCTGTAAATGCCCTCGATGGTCTTCATTACCTGCCGTATTTTTTCTTCAATATCTTTCGGAATGCTGTCGGTCAATGCGTCGATGGTTTTCTTCAATAAATTACCCCCCACATACAGAACGAAAACGGCAACGCCGATTGCCGCAAACGAGTCGCCGTGTTTGAATCCGGCCAAGGTCAATACGAGTCCGAATATGACGACCATCGAACTCCAGATATCCGTTGAAAAATGTAGGGCATCAGCCTCCAGAGCCTGGCTTCGATAAATCTTAGCCGTTCGATACAGCGCACGGGAACGTGTATAATCTACCAAAATTGAAATCCCCATTACGGCGAAACTCCAGAACGTAACCTCGACATCGGTATTATCATCGATTATTCTCTCGACACCCAGCTTGATAATAAAGAAACAAGTGCCGATCAGGATCACGGTTTGCAGCAAAGCCGAAATATTTTCGATCTTTCCGTGCCCGTACGGATGGTCTGCATCCGCCGGTTTGTCCGATATCCGTACCGCGATGTAAGTCAAAAAAGCAGCACCCAAATCAAGCGCCGAATGAACGGCTTCGGAAAGTATTCCCAAACTTCCGGTGTTGAAACCGACAATTAACTTGAATCCTGTCAAAAAGATAGCCGCAAAAACGGACGTCAATGCGACCCGTTTTTTGTCGGCATGCATTTCCTGATCAAACGTCATAGCTGCTCAAGTGAGATTTCATGTTTTTTCGAAAAAAGGTATTCATTAAAGCTTTCTTTGTCAAGAAATACCTTGCTTATTACTTCCCCAATTTTTAAATTTGCCCGTTATGATACAGGCTAATCTTGTTTTTTCCTCTGATTTTTTTACCAATTCACAAGGACTTTGATTTGAGTTTAATGTTACCCCGGCCCATCCAAACCGGATTTACAAAACTTATCCAACCGCTAATCAGCTTATTTAGCAGAACCAAAGTAAATCCGAATTGGTTTACTACCTTAGGCCTGGTGCTGAATCTCATCGCAGCCGGTTCGTTTGCTTTTGGGGCAAAATTTGGTACGCGTGCAGATCTGGAATACGTCGGATGGGGCGGCTTTTTTGTCCTCATAGGCGGATTATGCGATATGCTCGACGGAAAAGTAGCCAGGGCCGCAGGGCTCAGTACGCGCTTTGGCGCCCTGTATGACTCCGTTCTGGACAGGTACAGCGAAGTGATTATGTTTCTAGGCATGGGATACTATCTCGTCGCGCAGGATTATCTGTATTCTTCCGTGTTTTGTTTTGTTGCGCTCGGGGGCTCCACCATGGTCAGTTACATTCGCGCGCGTTCGGAAAGCCTGCACATCGAATGTAAAGTTGGACTGATGAAACGGGAGGAACGCATCGTCTGGCTTGGAGCGGGCTCCATGTTCTGCGGTATATCGCTTTGGTTCATTGACCCCAATTTTGTATTTATCTACAACGGTATGGAGTTATTCAAACCGATCTACATTTTCACTTTCCCTCTGGCTGTTGTTGCAGTCTTATCTAATTACACATCCGTTCAACGCATGATTCACAGCTACAAGACCGGGTTAACAATGGAACTGCAGCATGAAAAAACGTCATTAAAAAAAGAAGAAGTACGCTAAGCAAAGGAGAACCCTCTCTTGGAAAAGAAAACAGTTGAAATTAAAGATGCAAATGGAAAATTAGGAATTCTGCTTCCGGGAATGGGAGCCGTGGCAACGACCATGGTTGCGGGCGTCATTGCTTCGCGAAAAGGCATCGGCCAGCCATTCGGTTCTCTGACGCAAATGGGCACGATCCGTCTCGGAAAACGAACGGAGAAACGAACTCCCAAGATCAAAGACTTTGTTCCTTTGGTAGCATTGGATCAAATTGTCTTCGGAGGTTGGGATATTTTCGAAGACAATATGTACCAGGCCGCCATGAAGGCCGGCGTACTTGAAAAAGATCTGCTGAACCAAATTCGGCCCGAAATGGAAAAAATCAAACCGATGAAAGCCGTTTTCGATCAGAAATATGTGAAACGCCTGACCGGGCCAAACGTCAAAACCGGTAAGAACAAGATGGACCTTGCTGACCAACTTAGAAAAGATATACAGGATTTCAAAAAAAACAACGGGTGCGACCGGCTCGTGATGGTGTGGTGCGGTTCAACGGAAATATTTATCAAGCCCTCCGACGTTCATAATACCGTTGAGAGTCTGGAAAAAGGTATGCGTGAAAATGATCCGAACATCCCTTCCAGTATGATTTATGCCTATGCCGCGATCATGGAAGGCATTCCCTACGCCAATGGCGCACCGAATTTATCTGCGGACATCCCTGCATTGATGCAACTTGCCCAGGATAAGAATGTTCCAATCTGCGGTAAGGATTTTAAGACCGGCCAAACGCTGATGAAAACCATTCTGGCGCCGGGCTTTAAGGCGCGTTTGCTGGGTGTCAATGGCTGGTATTCGACGAATATTCTTGGCAACCGCGACGGAGAAGTTCTGGACGATCCGGAGTCATTTAAGACCAAAGAAGAAAGCAAACTTTCCGTATTGGAACATATTCTTCAGCCCGATTTATATCCCGACTTGTACGGCAATATTTCACATGTGGTGCGCATTAACTATTACCCGCCTCGCGGGGATAATAAAGAAGGATGGGACAATATCGATATTTTCGGCTGGCTTGGTTATCCGATGCAGATCAAAGTGAATTTTCTTTGCCGCGATTCGATTCTTGCCGCGCCGATTGTACTGGATCTGGCGATCTTTTTGGACCTCGCCTCACGCGTCGGATTCAAAGGCATTCAGGAATGGCTTTCATTTTATTGGAAGAGCCCCCAGCACGCTTCCTCCGTGTATCCTGAACACGACCTTTTTATTCAATTGATGAAAATGAAGAACACGCTCCGTTGGATGAAAGGCGAAGACCTCATTACGCACTTGGGTTTGGATTATTACGATTAATCCATTTTCTAAATAACATCTTATCCGGCGTCGCAAAGTCTCCGCTAAATACGGAGACTTTTCATTTACATCTGTGCTTGAATTTTAGCGTCACGGCCGTTATATTAAGCCGTTTTATCAGACACATTTTTCCCAACACGCTCATGCTCAAGTTTTTCAGACAATTCAATAATCTTATACTATATACGCTCCTTGCTTTTATTTTTATTATTATTTTTCTCGTAAGCGAGCATGTGTTTAATAGTTTTTTCCCCCGCGTAAACGATTTCTCCGCCTACACCGTCGAAGCCGCGCTGATAGTGATCATTTATGAACCGCTTCGTAAATTGATCGAACTGTACATTAAGAAAATACTTTACAACTATTATTACGTCCGTCAGGAACGCATCCGGAGCCTGGATTCCACGTTATCGGCAAACTCTTCCTATAAAGAATTGGCGGATAAAGTCACCGATAAATTAAAAAAGATTCTCAACGTTCAGCAGGTGTCTTTATATTTTCGCGGACCTGAAATGTTTTCACTCATCAGTTCAACCGGCGGCGACGGATTGATCTCAAAAAAAATAAGAACGGACTTGCTATACGACATTAAAATGATGGGTGTGCGCAAAGTTTTTGATGTTGATGACCTTCTTGCTTTTCAAAACGGTACGGAGCCGGAGTTCAAGCTGGACGTTCTGAAATACGAGGGACATCGGTATATCGTTCCGATGCTGAAAAAAGAAGGATTGACGGGAATCATTGCGCTGAGCAAAGAAACGGGTTCCCGTTACGAATTGACCGGCGAAGATAAAAAAATTCTTTGGACTTCGTTGCAGCGCGTAGGTCATACGCTCGAGAATGCCAGATTGTATGCGCAGCTGAAAAAAAGCGCTACCGAAAAAGAACTCGTTCTGAGTATTGCGAAGACGTTCAACTCCACCATTCACCTTGAAAAATTACTCGACATGATTCTCGATTCGATCAAGACGATCGTGCCCTACGATGCTGCCGGGATATTCCTCGTGAATGAAGTCAACCAGGAAATTGAAAGCGCCGTCATTCGAGGTTATGACGAACAGGTACTTGAAGATATTAAAATGAATGTGGGACAAGGCCTGATCGGTCATGTTGCCAAAATTGCCAAGCCGGTTATTGTGAAAGACGTGAGTTTTGACGAACATTATGTAGCGGTACGCGACGATACACAATCGGAAATTACGATTCCGATCAGCCACGGCGATCGTGTCATTGGCGTTCTCAACCTGGAGAGCGATACGTTAGGCACCTACCATGAAGGATTTTTGGACATCCTGGTTGCCCTTGCAAGCGAAGCGGGCATCGCCATCAAGAATGCCCAGCTTAACGAAGCCGCCATCAAAAGCGAGGAACTGCATAAGGAAATGGAAATCGCAGGAAAAATACAGCAGGCGATTCTTCCGCATGAATTCCCACATATTGAAAATCTGGACATATCAGGCAAAAGCATCCCCTGTCAGGCCGTCGGCGGCGACTTTTATGACATACTGAAGCTTAATGATTCTCAAATTGGCATTTGCATCGGCGACGTTTCTGGAAAAGGCGTTCCGGGTGCCATCATGATGTCTGTCTTATACACCAGCTTTCGGGGAAAAGTTTTTGAATACAAAACCACCGCAGAAATGGTTTCCTCGCTTAATAATATTTTGTGTATAAATACGGCGGAAGGCCGGTTCGCAACTTTTTTCTATTGCACTCTTGATTTTGAGCGCCTGGTTATGTATTACACCAATGCCGGACATAACCCTCCTTGGATCCGGAAAAAATCCGGCGACTGGATAAGCCTTCGCGAAGGTGGAGTTGTGTTGGGTTTTCTTCCAGATCAGGAATACCGGCAGATGACAAAACTGATCGACCACGGCGATATTATTGTGCTTTACACCGATGGAGTCACGGAAGTATTTAACGACCGGGACGAATTATTCGGCGACGACCGTTTGAAAAAAATCATTTCAGATCATGCGCATCTATCCGCAAAAGAAATTCAAAATCATATCATCGAACATGTTCGGAATTTTGCGCCGGATACAGATCAGCAAGATGACATCACGCTCGTCGTGATTAAAGTTGAACAGCAAACCCCATGGAGTTAGATTATGGACATTCGTGAACTCAATGAACGTATTCACCTCGAAAGTGCTTTTGTTGACGGGATCATCAAAGAAATCGGACGCGTCATTGTCGGTCAAAAGTATATGGTTGAACGGTTGATGGTCGCCCTATTTTCTAACGGACATGTATTGCTGGAAGGCGTACCCGGATTAGCCAAGACGTTGGCAATCAAAACGCTGGCGGAAACCGTGCAAACAAAATTTCAGCGTATCCAATTTACGCCTGACCTATTGCCTGCGGATCTTCTCGGAACATTAATTTACAATCAAAAAGAAGGCAATTTTTTCACACGAAAAGGGCCTATCTTCTCCAATCTGATTCTGGCCGATGAAATCAATCGTTCTCCGGCCAAAGTACAAAGCGCACTTCTTGAGGCGATGCAGGAAAGGCAAGTTACTATCAGCGATACCACGCATAAGTTAGATGAACCGTTTCTTGTTCTTGCTACGCAGAATCCGATTGAACAGGAAGGAACCTATCCTTTGCCGGAAGCGCAGGTGGATCGCTTCATGTTAAAGCTCAAGATCGGTTATCCTTCACGTGAAGAAGAACTCGAGATCATCCGGCGCATGGCAAAAACGACAGGTACAACGGGCGTTGACGCCGTGATCAATCCTCAGCAGATCCTGCAGGCCCGTAAAACAGTTAATGATATTTATCTGGATGAAAAAATTGAGAACTATATTGTCGATTTGGTTTTTGCGACGCGTCAGCCGGAAAAATACGGATTACCGGATCTTAAACCCCTGATCTCATTCGGCGCATCCCCGCGCGCCTCGATCAACCTGATCCTTGCATCCAAAGCTTATGCATTCATCAAACGCCGTGGATATGTCATTCCGGAGGATGTTCGCGCCATCGCGATGGATGTTTTTCGACATAGGGTGATTCTCACTTACGAAGCCGAGGCGGAAGAACTAACGAGTGAAGAAGTCGTGACACAGATCATTAATAAGATAGAAGTGCCTTAACTAAATCAAAAATCAAAAAAAGTAAAAAAATGATAAAAAAAATCGATGATGATGAACAAAACAATTTGTGATTTTTTATTTATCATTTTAAATTTTGATTTTTGGCATTTAATTTCACAAAAATCAAACAGGTTCCTATGGAAACATATTTTGGACTCACGCTCAGTATCAGAGACCGGGTTGCTTCTCTGGTTTTTGATTTCCCGAATGAAAAATTTAATAAACTCTCTACGCCCGTCATGGAGTCACTGAATCGCTCGATCGATTGGATGAATAACAATGCTTCAACTATTAAAGCATGTATTATTTCCAGCGCCAAAGACGGTATTTTTATTGTTGGAGCAGACATCGATGAGATCAAAAACATTACGGATGCAAAATTAGGCGAGCAAGGCGCTGCCGCCGGACAAGCGATTTTCAGCAAGCTGGAAAAGCTGCCTTTTCCTGTCGTCTGCGTCATCAACGGCGCATGCATGGGAGGCGGAACGGAACTCTCGCTTGCCTGTCATTACCGCCTTGCCACGGACAGTCCTAAAACGAAAATCGGCTTGCCCGAAGTTATGCTGGGTATCATACCCGGTTTTGGAGGAACCCAACGCTTACCGCGCCTGATCGGTTTGCAGCGGTCGTTGCCACTTATTCTGTCAGGCAAAACATTGGATGCCGTACGTGCCTACAAAACATGCATGGTTGATAAGGTTATACCGGCAACTTTTTACGAAAAATACGCGCAAGAATTCGTCACGGAAATTCTCAACGGCAAGTCGAAAAAATATACCGAACGAAGAAAAGTCAAAGGATTTGTTAATGTTCTCCTGGAAACCGTCGGGAAAGGCGTAATATTCAGTCAGGCTAAAAAAAGTGTGTTGAAAGAAACAAAGGGACATTACCCGGCGCCGCTGCGCGCCTTACAATCCGTTAAGGAAGGTTTTTCTAAATCCCTTGAAGAAGGTTTGAAGATCGAAGCAAAATACCTGGGTGAAATGATCGTTACCCCGATTTCGAAAAACCTCATCCGTATTTTCCGGTTAACAGAAGATATCAAAAAGAACACGGGCGTCACCGATAAAAAGATAACTACGCCGCAGATACGTTACTCCGGCGTTTTGGGCGCAGGCGTTATGGGCGGCGGTATTGCATATTTGTTTTCGGATAATCATGTTGAAGTACGCCTGAAGGATATCAATCATCAAGCGATCGGCTTGGGCCTGGATGCATCAAGAAAGTTATACGAACGAAAACTGAAACGCCGACGTCTCACAAAAATGGAACTGAAACGGAAAATGGCCTACATCACAGGCACTTTGGATTATCAAGGATTCGGAAGATCTGAACTTATTGTAGAAGCGATCGTGGAAAATATGGATATTAAGAAACAGGTGATCGCCGAATTATCGAAGCATGTTAATGACGAATGTATCGTAGCATCCAATACGTCGTCCTTATCGATAACAGAAATGGCCACGGCTTACAAGAAGCCTGAAAATTTCATTGGCATGCATTTTTTCAATCCCGTTCACCGTATGCCGCTGGTAGAAATTATCCGCGGCAAGAAAACATCCGACACAGCGGTTGCTGCCATTTATTCTTTATCAAAAAGATTAGGCAAAACACCTATTGTCGTAAATGATGGAGCCGGATTTCTAGTTAACCGTCTTTTAATGCCGTATCTGAATGAAGCCGGCTTCTTACTCGAAGAAGGCGTCAAAATTGAAACCATGGACAAAGTAATGACGGATTTCGGCATGCCCATGGGACCGGCGTTGCTGATCGACGAAGTGGGAATAGACGTTGCCTATAAAGTCGGAAAAATATTCGAAAACGCATTCGGTGCGCGTGTACAAGGTTCCCATGCGCTTGAAAAACTAAATGCCGACAAACGGCTAGGAAAAAAGGGAGGATTAGGTTTTTATGTTCATGGCGACAAACGCGCCGTGGTTGACGAAAAAGTATATTCACTCATTGATGTTAAAGGCGACGGTTCCGTCAGCAAAGAAGAAATGATACAACGCATGACCTATCCGATGATCAACGAAGCCGCCATGTGTCTTGCTGAAGGTATTGTCAATTCGGTAGATGATATTGAAATCGGAATGATTTTCGGGACGGGATTTCCTCCATTCCGCGGCGGTCTGATGAGGTATGCCGATTCGGAAGGAATTGAAAAGATAGTTAATGTTCTGGAAACCTATACCCAGAAATTCGGCGCCAGATTTAAACCGTGTGATTTCCTTCTTGAAATGAAGAAATCAGGCAAAAAGTTCTATAACTAACGGTAAGAGGAAGAGGTTGTGTTTTTTTGTCACGGCATCTTTATAATCTTTTGAATTAACGGTTCTTCACATAATTAAACCAAGAAAGGGACAATAACATGTTAGGTGACAAATTAGTCAGTCAGGGCGTCATTACACAGGCGCAGCTTGATGAAGCTTTGAAAGATCAGGCGGCCAGCGGTAAAAAAATCGGCGAAGTTTTGGTAGCCAAAGGCTTTTGCACGGCCGCGCAAATTGATGCCGCTCTGAAATAATAGATTCATTGTGAAAGCAATGAAAGTTCAGTCCGGAAGCGGATTGGACTTTTTTTTTTACGGTTGCTAATGGGAGTCCTCATGTTTAATTGAGGACTGTTCATCATTTTTGGTACTTATTCCTTGAAAGTCGTTTCTATAATCTCTATATTTTTTTAATTGATTTCTTTCGAAACAATTCGAACGACATACTTTATGGACAAAGATCTTATTTCAATGCAGGAAGCGCGCGACGTGGCGCGTTTAGCCGCCGCCGCTCAAAAAGAATTTGCAAAGTTCTCACAAACTCAGGTTGACGCGATTGTCAAAGCCATGGCGGATGCAGGTTTTGAAGCCGCCGAGCGTCTGGCAAAATTGGCCTATGAGGAAACACGGATGGGCCGTTATGAGGACAAGATTGTGAAGAATCAGTTTGGCACCAGAGATGTATACGACTATATCAAGGATATGAAAACCGTCGGCGTTATCCGTCACGACGAAATGAAAAAGATTTATGAAATCGGGTGGCCTATGGGTGTCGTTGCCGCTATCATTCCAACGACCAATCCGACGTCAACGGTAATGTATAAAATACTGATCTCCCTCAAAGCAGGTAACGGCGTTGCTGTCGCGCCTCACCCGCGCGCAGCGAAGTGCACGTTCGAGGCGGCTGAAATACTCCGAAAGGCCGCGGAAATGCACGGCGCTCCAAAAGGACTGATCGGTTGTATACAAACGCCGACGATCGAGGGAACACAGGCGCTGATGCAGTGTCCCGAAATTGCTGTGATACTTGCCACGGGCGGGCACGGAATTGTTCATGCAGCATACAGCTCCGGAAAACCCGCTTACGGTGTTGGATCCGGCAACGCGCCGGCATTTATTGAAAAAACGGCGAACGTCAAGAAAGCCGTTGCGGATATCGTTGCCGGTAAATGTTTTGATTACGGCCTTCTTTGCTCGTCTGAAAATTCCATGATCGTGGATATCTCCCTGAAAGAACAGGCATTGGCGGAATTAAAAAACAATCGCGCGCACCTCTGTTTGGATGACGAAAAAACCAAACTTGAAAAACTCATGTTTGGCCGCGGAAGACTCAATACGGAAATTATCGGCATGCCGGCATCCGTCATCGCTGAGAAAGCCGGGTTTTCAGTTCCTGCAAATACAACGATACTCGTTGCGCCATGCAAGGAAGTAGGTAAACAGGAACCCTTGTCGGCAGAAAAACTGTCCCCCGTCTTGTCCCTGTTTTATGTGGACGGTTGGGAAGCCGGATGCGATCTCGCTGTCAAAATCCTGAATTTCGGCGGTATTGGGCACACGATGTCTATTCACTCCAACGATCATAATGTGATCATGCGTTTTGGCCTTGAAAAACCGGCCTTTCGTATTTGCGTAAATACCGTCTCGACACTCGGAGCGGTGGGGTATACAACGGGCCTCGCGCCTTCTATGACACTGGGACCCGGAACTCTTGGAGGTTCGATCACTACGGACAACATCATGCCTACGCACTTGATCAATGTCAAGAGGTTGGCGTTTGAAATTCGTCCGTTCAAATCGACCTTGGTGCACCAAACAACCCCTTCACCAATCGTACCTTCAGGTGCGGACTCAAAACACGAACAGCCTACCTTCGACTCGCGCCCCAAAAAACAAAAATCAGAAACACCTATTCCGTCAGGCTCAGGGGAACGTACCTACGGCTCATCAGCATTAAAAGAAACAGATATCGATAGAATCGTGGATGAATTTATCAAGAGTAGAAAATAGTATCGTCTGCCGCATCTACATATTTTAGAGGTAATTCCGCTCATCTGCGGGATTACCTTTTCTTTTTTATTTATTAAGGAGTCCTGTGGTTTTTGAAATATTTGCAATTTTTTTCCTCGTTCTGGCAAACGGCTTTTTTGTAGCTGCAGAATTTGCAATTGTAAAAGTCCGATCCACACAGATAGAAACGCTGCTGCATGAAAAGAACGCCCGGGCTAAAATTGCAAAAGAGGTAATTACCCATCTCGACGCCTATTTATCTGCCACACAGCTCGGCATTACCATCGCCAGCATCGGCCTTGGATGGTTCGGTGAGCCTGCTGTCTCGCGCATGATTGCGCCATTGATCGATTTTTTTGGCATTGTGAACCCGCAGATCATTCACGCTCTCTCATTTATAATCGGATTCTCGGTTATAACATTTTTACATATCACTCTGGGAGAACTCGCGCCCAAGTCTGCGGCCATTCAGTACCCGAAGATAACGACTCTTTGGATCTCCTATCCGTTACGCGTTTTCTATATTATCTTTAAACCTTTTATTTTTTTCTT
>JAEUSJ010000071.1 GCA_016788215.1 bacterium
AACAAAGATGAAACGATACCGCTGTTTAAGAATCCGGTACTGGAATATTTTTCCCATATCCATCCCATCACACCGGTAGTTACCTTTGCACCCGCCATCGCGTATACTTTTTATCTTGGCTTCGTCACGCTTTCCTGGATCAGCTTAATGCTTTTTTTTGTTGTCGGACTATTTGTCTGGACGTTTATAGAATACGCCATTCACCGCTGGGCGTTCCATTATCATCCAAAAAGCGAATTGGGTAAACAAATCCATTTCCTAATTCATGGTATCCATCATGATTACCCGCGCGACAGCACACGCCTGGTGATGCCCGTGCCCGTGAGTATCCCGTTAGCTGTCTTGTTCTATTTTGTTTTCTACGTTATCTTCGACATATATACCAATGCTTTATTTTGCGGATTTATATGTGGATACGTCGCGTACGATTCGATTCACTACGCAACACACCATTTTCCCATGCGCAGCGGAATTGCCAAATGGCTAAAAGATTATCACATACGGCATCATTTTGAGGATGACGAGGCGGCCTATGGCGTAAGTAACCCTTTGTGGGATTTTGTGTTTAATACGGTGCCGGCTTATATCCGGGAGAAAAAACAGAAGAACGCGATTATAGAACCGCGGTAGGTGCGGAAAATTCATTCCGTTGACGCAGTACGGGAACCATAACCGTAAGATCGTTATGGTTTTTTTTGTTTCTTCTTTTCGATCAGATGTTTCTGCGGACGAATGGTGATTTCAGATAAGATGGTTCCATCGCGCTGCCGTACAATCGTTTCAACAGCATCGGCAATGCTCTCAGGCGTTATATAACTTTCCGGATCATCGTGCTCTTTGAAATTAAGGTGATCGTAGAAAGGCGTTTGAACAATATCGGGATTAATCGTGATCACTTTAACTCCGCTTTTTCTAACCTCGTCAAAGAGCGAAACTCCAAAATGCCTCAGACCTGCCTTTGTAGCCGCATACGCGCCGCCAAAAACACTCGCCTTAAGCGCGGTGATCGAAGCAATGTTAATAATATATCCTTGTGATTTCTTCAGTTCGCGCAGGAGCAAGCGCGTAAGAATCAATGGAGCAAGTAAATTGGTTTTGACCATTTCTTCAATATGCTCAGTTTTGATTTCCTCATGAGGCCCGAAATAGCCAACGCCGGCGTTGTTAAGTAAAAGGTCAATAGACGGCTCTTCTTCAAGTATCTGCCTAACGCAAAATTTAAGTTGCTTTATATCAGCAACGTCGCAAACAAGTTTTATGAATGCCTTGTTTTCCCACTTTGTTTTAGAAAAGGACCTGGCCAAACCATATACCCGGTAATTCATTGAAATCAATTTTTTTGCCGCTTCAAGCCCTATGCCCGAAGACGCTCCTGTCACAATAGCAGTTTTCATATAAATATTTTTTCTTTCTCATTATACTTCTCAAGTTTTGTCAACAGGAATTGAGTCATCTCCTCGCGTTCCATCTGGGGATAACTCACCGTTCCATCCGTTTTTTCAAAAGGATAATACAAAATCTCAGAATTTGTTCGCTGTTTGGTGATTCGTGACAAATAATCCGAATTCATGCGAAATACCCCAACGCTGATGTCGTGCAATTTATCGGCCGGAATCAATCGAAAAGTTTGATCAATGCACGCTGCATACATACTTTGCCAACGGTCAACCCTCAACAGAGGATCAAAACAAAGCCTCACATTCCAGCCGTCCTTTATCGCTGACCCAATGGCTTCTAATCTGCGTTTTAATGAAGGCGTTTCCTTTTCGTACTTTTCGATAATCTCTTGCGGGGATACGGTCCATGCCAATATCACATTTGTCGAGGGCTTGAGATGCGCAATAGCTTTATAGTTGGAACTCTTAGTCCGAAGTTCAATTTTCAAATCCGATTGATCTCTGGCAAATTCGATCCAACGCGAACAGAATGGAACCACTTTTTCAAAAGCCAGCAAATCCGTATCGTATGATATGCATAAATACATAGGATGAGCCGCAAGCTGTCTCTTGGTTTCAGCTATAAAATCATCGTTATTCACAAATACTACGATATTTGCTGACGGATACATTCCCTGGAGGTAGCAATAATCACAGTTATAAACACAGTTCATGATAAGCGAGTTATAATAAAAATGGCGATGGCCAAAATCCGGCGCCTGAGTCGAGCCGCTGTACAAAAAGTTGTCTTTTTTAACCGCCAGAATCAGATTCATCGAGCGTTTCTGAAATTGAAATCTCTGATGCGGCCGGTTAAAGACTTCTTTGTAATCCCCGATAAGCACGCGAATCGCATTCGGGTATTTATGGACTATCCGCTTGGAATCCGGATACTCCAGCGCTTGTTTCTCTATATAAATATGTGAGAAATGATTATTGACTAAGGATTTTTCGGATCCGTTCGAAGGCATCTTTATTCTCGCTTTTTGACTTAATTTCCCATGCGGAACATTCCGATAGTTTTTCCATCACATTTCGATTTCTAACTTTGGCCGACCGGGCTAATTCAACGAATTGATGCTTCTGCGATTCGGTTAATTTTAAGATGCCGCCTACCCGGCGTAATAATTCAATCTCCTGGGCTTGGAATAGTTGCGTTTCTTTTTCATGTAATCTCGGAAACATTGAAAAAATATTTTCAATGACGTCCAATTTGTTTTCAATTAGGCCGCTAATTATTGTTTTTGAAAGCTGCGCCAATTCGAGAAAATCCGAAACGATCTTGAAACAATAAATTCGATGAAGATCGACAAACATGTTTGCAGCCTGAAAAAAACCCGATACCTCCATATCAACAAGGCCGGTCTGAGGATGATCGATTTGATTTTTTTCAACAGGGACATCATACGTCACCATCGCGGCTTCCTTCAATCCGTGCCGCAATATCGGATCAGGATAATAATCGCGCTTATTGGCATGATCGGTAATCTTGTTAATAAAGATTATTTCGCCGATCTTAATGTCTTGACATGCCGAACCACAACAACCGATGTTAACAACGACTGAATTTGATGACAGTTTGCTCTGCGATAATAACATGGTGGTTGCAACGGCGGATCGAATCTTACCGATGCCGCTGACAATCAGTCTTATTTCCTCGTTCTCAAACAAGTCCAATTTCGAATAGACTGAGTTTTTCTTGAGTTTAAATTTGTTAATGATGGGTTTCGCTTCGCAATGCAGCGCGGTTACGACAAATATCACTTAATGTTCCTTCTTCTCACACAACTCCAGTAAGACTCCGCCTGTTGATTTGGGATGAACAAATGCGATTTTTGTCCCGTGGGCGCCGTCCTTTGCCACCTCGTCGATTAACTGGAATCCTTTTTGTTTGAGTTCAGATAATTTAGACTGTACATCGGAAACATGAATGGCCATGTGTGCAATACCACCCCTATTGCCGTTCTTCTCGATAAATTTCGCAATAGGACTTGCAGGATCGGTTGCGGCCAGCAGTTCAATCATGGATTCCCCTATTTTAAAAAATGCAGTTTTTACTTTTTGATCTTCTACTACCTCCGTCCCTTGAAATTCGAATCCCATGGCTTTGTACAATTCAATACTTTTATCAAGGTCCGTTACAGCTATGCCGACGTGATCGATTTTATTTAATGACATACCATTCACACTCCGTTAAAAAATAACCCGAAACCATTAATTTTATCTTTACTCGAATAAGTTTTTATTTTTTCTGTAAATTCTTTGCTGCCTGTAATGTGTTTTTCATCAGCATGATAATGGTCATCGGGCCAACGCCGCCAGGAACAGGCGTAATAGCCGAGGCCGCCTCTTTAGCGGATTCGAAATGTACATCGCCTACTAATCGTGTTCCGGATTTAGTGTTTTTGTCTTCTATCCGATTAATCCCCACATCAATGACGACAGCGCCCTTTTTAATCATATCTCCTGTGATCATTTGTGCCTTACCCGCCGCGGCAACGACAATATCCGCTTGCTTTATAAAATAAGTCATGTCCGGCGTTCCCGTGTGGCAAACCGTTACGGTCGAATTCGCCCCCTTCGCCTTCTGAATCAACATATTTGCAAGAGGCTTACCGACGATATTGCTTCGTCCGACAATAACGGTGTGTTTTCCGGCGGGGTCAATTCCTGAGCGCACCAATAGTTCCTGAACTCCGGCGGGTGTGCAGGGAAGAAATTCCGGTTCCCCGATTGAAAGTTTACCGACGTTAACAGGATGGAAACAATCAACGTCTTTCTCTGGAGCGATGGAATTGATAACAGAACTTTCATTGATCTGCTTCGGCAACGGCAATTGAATTAAAATTCCGGATACGGCAGAATCGTGATTAAGCTTGTGAATAAGCTCCAGCAAAGTTTTTTCAGTTGTTTCTGCGGGCATAGTAATTGTCTCATTATCCATACCGAGTTCCACGCAAGTCTTGCCTTTGTTGCGCACATACACCTGCGACGCAGGATTATCGCCAACCAGTACCGCAACCAACTTCGGCACAATATT
Source organism: bacterium (assembly GCA_016788215.1). Classification (GTDB taxonomy): domain Bacteria; phylum CLD3; class CLD3; order SB21; family SB21; genus SB21. Next base: position 4,477 of record JAEUSJ010000071.1, read on the forward strand.
TTGTGTCTTCAGTTGCGCAACCTCTACTTTAATTTCAGCTTTAATATCCTCTGCAATTTTCTTCCCATCAATAATAAATGCGCTCAATTTTTTCACTCCTCGTTGTTGTTCTTCACGCGCCTTAATTCCGTGCAGTTTCAAGCATATCAATACCTGATTTACTTCCGGCGTGATCTATTCAATTTTGATTCTTTCAATATAGATTGCTTTCCCGCTCTGGGTATCAATTTTTAGAAAAACTCCGTGGAATTTTCCTTCGCCGGTTGACGGCTCAAATTTAAAATAGGTCTGCAAAATGAATTTCTTAATCGCCGCATCTTTATGCATTCCTATCACGCCGTCATGCGGACCGGTCATACCGACATCCGTTATGTATGCCGTTCCGCCGGGCAATATACGCTCATCTGCCGTCTGAACATGGGTATGCGTCCCTAAAACCGCGCTGACTTTTCCATCCACATAATAACTGAAGGCCATTTTCTCAGCCGTTGCTTCCGCATGAAAATCAACAATGATCACATCCGTTTCCTTTTTCATTTTTTCTATCTCGCGTTCTCCGCTGCGAAAAGGGCAGTCAATATCAAACATATATGTTCTGCCTTGCAAATTCAAGACGCCAACCTTTACGCCATTGTTAAGTTGGTAGATCGCAGATCCTCGGCCCTCATTTCCCACCGGATAATTGAACGGGCGTAGCAGGTATTTTTGAATAAGCGGATTTTCCGAATAAAAAGTTTTTTTCTTGTCCCAAATATGATTGCCGCTCGTAATGACATGTACGCCGAGATTGAATAATTGCTGGCACATGGTTTCAGAAATACCCTTGCCGTCAAAAGCATTTTCGCCGTTAGCCATAACAAAATCGACTTTTTTTTCCTTAATCAGGTTTGGCAGTATTTTCGATACCATTTCCATTCCTGTCTGGCCGAATATGTCAGCAATATGCAGGCAATTCAATTCCATTACTTTATCCGTTCTTTTAAAAAATATTTGAGTCTATTAATTGTGTATTTCAATGATAACAACATAAACAAATGATTATTCACGACAGTTACAGCCTGCGACCTTCTATATAATCCCGTGGAGGCTACGGCCTTTCAATCCCAACTGATCCACTCGCCGCGTAATATCCGGATCTTCAATGAGCGGCGGCGCGTGGTGCGGTTTGATACGCGCGTCGATCACCAGCGGTCCGATACAGCCCCAATGTTTGTCTTCGACATACGCACCTGCCCCGCTCACGTCCGAAGCCGGATTTGAACGCGTGAAAGTTACCCAAAGGAAATTATTCAAAGATCGAGCCGTGAAGAGACTGTCATCACATAATACGATTAAAGGAAATCCGTCAAATATTCCTGATTTTGTGCAATACGCACATAATATTTCCCGTACTCCTTCCCCTTCTGATTTATGCGAATAAGGTTTAGCGGTTACACATAAAATTCCTGGAATAACCACTTTCGGATCTTTGAATCCTTCCGGTAAAGTGAACCCCTCCGGCGGAAGATCGACCTGGAGCTTTCGCCTTTTTTTGCCTGCAGCTGCAATGACCAGTTTAGAGCCCTCATTAACAGCCGTTCCGGTGTAATCGAGAGTATCCATCGTGGTACGCGTTTGAAAATGAAGATCAGTCTTCCAATCTACTCGTTCCAAGACATGCGTAAAAAATTCCTGAACATTGTGTATATCTAATTCGGGATTATCTTCTTTTGCGGCGATGAACAAATATTTAGCCAACGATAACTGGCCTTGTCCGAGAATGGCGTTTGCGATGGTCAGGATTTCCTGCGGATGACGTTCTTCGAACGGAACATAACGTTCGCTTCCGATGGCAAGAAGGAGCGGATGAACACCGGCCGCATCGACGGCATTCACTGCATGCAGACCCGATATAACCGTCGGAATGATCGGGCCCGTAATGTCGTGAATCAAATCGCCGAACGACGTATCTTCCTGCGGTGGCCGGCCCACAACAGTGAATGCCCAAATTGCATCCGGCTTATGATATACATTTTCCACTTTCAGAAATGGAAAAATATGACGTAAACTATAATATCCCAGATGATCTCCGAATGGTCCTTCCGGCTTCGTTTCATTGGGATCAATGGTTCCCGTTATACAGAAATCGGCATCGGCTGCAATCAAAAACCCTTTCGGGTCGCGAAAATATCTAAACCTACGGCCTCCCAGAACGCCAGCAAACATTAACTCGGACAGTCCTTCCGGTAACGGCATTACTGCGGCTACACTTAATGCCGGCGGCCCGCCCACAAATATGCTGACCTTTAATTTTTCTCCGCGCCGAATGGCCGCAGCATGATGCACCCCGATACTGCGGTGAATCTGATAATGCAATCCGATCTCTTCATTGGGTTTGTATTCATTTCCTGATAATTGAATTCGATACATCCCGAGATTGGATAGCCGCGTTCCGGGAAAATCCGGATGTTCTGTATACACCTGCGGCAGAGTGACAAAAGCCCCGCCGTCGTCAGGCCATGATTGAATTTGCGGCAAGTCCTGTATTTTGCAGGATTCAAAATGTGAACGAAGCTTTTTTTGAGGTATTGTTTTTAGAGCCGTGAGCGGAACAGACCAATAACGAAATGGATGTTTCATCGCGATTGCGGGATCGATTTTCAGTTCGACGAGTTTCTTAACGCTTTCCAACGACGAACGAAAAATAAATCTGGTTCGCGCCATCGTTCCGAATAAATTGGATACACAACGAAATCGGGATCCTTTGACATTAGTAAAAAGTAAGGCCGGACCTTGAGCCTGATAAACGCGTCGTTGGATCTCAGCCATTTCCAAATACGGATCAACCTCCTCCGTTACACGAATCAGGTAACCATTTTCTTCCAGATCCTTGACACACGATTCTAAACTACGGTAATGCATTCACACCTTTCCCATTTTCGGTGGACAAAATAAACAAAAAAGACTAAAAAAGAAACAAAGATAAAATACGCTAATCCACCTATTGAAAATTTTCACTTTCCCGCGTATGTTGGTAAATGAATAACCGACATTCCTTAGTTTGGTTTCGGCGTGATCTCAGATTCACAAACAATAACGCTTTATCGAGCGCATTGACGCAGAGCGATCAGGTATCTTGTGTTTTTGTATTCGATGAGGATATTCTGAAGTCACTTCAGCCAGACGACCGGCGGTTATCGTTCATCTGGGAGTCGCTGGAGGACATGAATCGCCAGCTCGCGCAAATAAAGGCAGGACCTGTTCATATATTCTTTGGTAAACCTGATCAAGTAATTCCACACATTCTTTCAAATTCCAAGATCGACGCCCTATATGTTAATCACGACTATGAACCGGACGCAATGGATCGTGACAAAAAAATTCATACCATTTGCAAAGATAGTGGAGTTAATTTCTATTCTTCAAAAGATCAGGTCATATTTGAGAAATCGGAAATAATCAAGAATGACGGGACACCCTATAAGGTTTTCACGGCTTACAAGAACAAATGGCTTGACGGATTGCAGCGCTTACCTCCGGATTACTTCCGACCTTCGACAGTAACATGGGAAAAAGTCAAGCCCCTCTCACATTCACTTGAAGCGGTCACGACGTTATCGCAAATCGGTTTTAAACAGGTCAAAAACATAATTCCAGGAGGCGAAAGAGCCGGTAAGAACCATTGGGGAACATTTTTCAAGACGCAAATTAAAGACTACTTTGAGAATCGCAACTTGCCAGGAATTGATAAAACTTCACATCTATCGCCCTATTTGCGTTTTGGAAACCTGTCCATACGAGACGTGGTCGGGAAATTGAAGGACGATGATTCTAAAGGCGCACAAACTTTCCTGTCAGAATTAATTTGGCGAGAGTTTTTCATGATGATTCTTTTTCATTTCCCGCATGTGTTGTCTCAACCTTTTAATAGCGCCTACGACGGTATGCATTGGCAAAACAGAAGAGACTGGTTTGGCGCTTGGTGCGATGGTAAAACAGGGTTTCCAATTGTCGATGCGGGTATGCGTCAGTTGAATGAAACGGGCTTCATGCACAACCGACTGCGTATGATTACCGCGTCGTTCCTCGTCAAACATCTGCATATTGACTGGCGATGGGGAGAAAAATATTTTGCCCAACGGCTTTTGGATTTTGAATTATCAAGCAATAACGGAAACTGGCAGTGGGCTGCGGGAACTGGAGTTGACGCGGCGCCGTATTTTAGGATATTTAATCCGTTGACCCAAAGCAGGAAATTTGACGCGCAGGGAGCTTATATCAAACGCTGGCTACCTGAATTGCATGCATGCGTCGGTAGCACAATTCACGAGCCTTTCAAATATCATCCAACAACGATATTAAATAATTACACCATTCCGATCATCGACCTCGCAAAAGAAAGAAAAATATGCCTGGAAATGTATAATTACTTTTCCGTTCGTAAGAAATAACCCGCAACAAAGCCGATGCCGGCGCCGGTGATCCCATATACAACATATTCGATGCCCGTATCCCTTATGGCAGAATTCATGGATAAGGGTACCCATCCAAACGAAGCATTAAAATAAAAGAATACCGTGCATGCAAAGCCCAAAATGCTGGAATAGAATACAGCTTCGCCAGGTATTCTTTTGTTTAAGGTCGCCAAAACAGGAAGCGCTACAGCCGTGCTCAATAATCCTGATGACAAATAAAAAATATCCCATAATGAATTCACATTGATCGCGATTAGGAATACCGCGCCCATTACAGCGAGATTGACGGCCTTCGACGTACTGAGTTTATTCGTCTGAAGAATATCTCTGCCTACGTTAAGACTGACGATATTTGTGCAGGTGTCTATAGTACTCATTGAAGCACACATCAAACCAATCCCAAGAAAAATTTCCATCCAAGGATTGTTAAAGGGCAGCACGATCGCAGAAATAATTTTTTCCCCATCCTTTCCTATCATGCCTGTGGATGCAATATCGCTGACCGGAAACAACGTCAAAGCGGCCATGGCGATAGCAGCAGGAACAAGGCCGACGAACAAAAACGAATTAAACAAACCGATCAAAGCCGCTTTGCGGGCTTCTTTGACATTTCGCGCTGCCTGAATTCGAAGCCAAAGATCGGCCTCACTCAACCACCCGGGCAAATAAGCCAACGCCGTAATAATGATAAGCGGAAGTAAGGCAGTATCAAAAAAAGGATCCTCCGCCTTTGCCGGTATCAGTTTCCCGATATTTAGCTCCGGTACCCGCGCCAAAGCCATCCAGACTACCGCAATCAGATAAGACGCAACAAATACAAACTGCAGTTTATCCGTTTTGACTACCGCTGAAAACCCGCCCCATGTTGAGTAAATTGCTATCGTCAGCGTAATCAGCATCATAATCGAAAACTTATCTATCCCGAGCGACGATTCCAGAAGATTGGCCGCGACGTAAATTTCAGCGCCTCCCCATATTAAAAAAACCATAACCTGCGTCAAACTCACCATAACGGCCGACCTCTTGCCAAATCGGATGCGCACCATTTCAGACTGGCTGAATGCGGGAAGATCGCGAAATCTGGTTGCTAAAAAATAGATGCCGGTTAACGCCGCCATCCAAGGAAGCGTCATGAGGAGAAAGCCAGATAAACCGTACCAGTAAAAAATCTGTATGGCGTACACACAGGACCACGAAATAGACATAAATCCGGCAGACAATGAGAATCCTGCCGACCATCCCCCTAAGTTCCGCGCTGCAGTCCAGTAATCATCGCCTTTCTCTGTATGCCGGCTCCGGTACCCGAGATAAATCATCGCTGAAACGTAGCAGATAAAAACAACCCACATGATCATGCAGCACCCCAATGCGAATCCGTACGGCTCACAGTCTATTCTTATTCTTTATTTCAATATATTTGTTTATTACTTCGAATGACAGGCTTTCAGGCAGGACATCCATTACGATCACGCCATAAGAACGAACGAAAGCAATGGCCTGCTCTCTTTCTTCCAAAAGCTCTGCGGCGGCGGCTTTTTGAAATACATCATCTTTGGACTCGACCTCTTGATTTACAATCACATTCAACGCACGGTCTTTCATTAGTACGCAAAGCGGCAGATGTTTTGAGTACATAACGGAAACGTTCTGTATCAGTATCTGAGACGAATAACGATCCAAAAACTCGGTAAACATCACGATCAATGAACGCCTTTTATGTTTTTGACGCAGATATTCAAACGCGCTTGCATAGTCTGATTCTACAAGTTCGCTTTTTACGTTATACAGATGTTCCGCGATAAGCGAAAGTTGTAAACGGCTCTTAGCGGGGGCAAGAAAAGATTGGACAGTTTTTGAAAAGACGAGCATTCCAACATTATCATTTTTCTTGATGGCTATATCGGCTAAAATAAGAGCGGCATTGATCGCGTGATCTAATTTTGACAACCCCTTTGAAACTCCACCCATCAATCTGCCCGCGTCAATCAAGATCATCACATGCTGGCTTCGTTCAACCTGATATTGCGTTGTAATCAACTTGGCCATTCGCGCTGAAGCGCTCCAATTTATAGCACGGTATTCGTCGTCCGGAGAATATTCACGCAAACTTTCGTATTCCGTTCCTTGGCCGAATTGTCGAACGGGACGCATACCGGACTGCATCCATTTTCCTCTCAGTGTGGTCAACTCAAATTTCTTGATGGCTTTAAAATTTGGATAGACTTTTACCGGCATCAATAATGAAAAAATGTAGCGCCTCTGAATAAGGCCAAATAGAATGCCGTTGCAAGAAAGATTCACATTTTGAAATACGAAATCGCCGCGAAGATTTGGGCGAATTTCATAATAGAAAGATCTGATTTCACGCGGACGTAAAACTGCTTCAAAACTTACGTTACGCATTTCGAACTCATCCGGCGGCTCGTCATGAACCATCATTTTTAGTTCTGATGCGGAACGGTTTTCGACATGAATTTCCACTTTGTTTGCAGCTCCCATTGCTAACTTTGAAGCAACTTTTCTCCATACAATAATTTGGTTTTGATTTGGCATAAACCAAAACTCAAAACAAATAGCCGCGAACACTAACACCGCCGCAACAATCCCGATATATAAAAATTGAGCTATTGCGAATCCGCTGATGGTCAAAAGGGATGAAAAAATTAGGAGGAAAATGGTTCGCGATGTAAAAGTCATGAATATGACGAATGGCGGAAAAACGTTATTCGAATTTATGTTCGATTTTTGTTGAATTCTCAGGCCTAACGCGCACCGTCAATTCGTAGAACTTACTGAATTTAGGATGCGTGAGACGTATTTTATGAAATCCGGGCTGAATTTCAATAGTTTGGGGTGTCGTAACACCCCTGCGTAAAGCGGTGTTGATGTAAATGTAAGCTCCCGGCGGATCAGAATTTAATTCGAGAAATCCGTTTGGATTTGAAAATACGAACGTGGTTGTGATAGTATCATTTTTTTCTACTTTTATTGTTTTATTTCTTTTTTCATTCTTATAAGTCGCGCTGATCTTGTGCGTGCTTGCTAACAAAAGATCGAGCTGTACCGGTGATTTACCGACGGACTTCTCCGAATCGTCAAGAAAAATATCCGCTCCGCCGGGATTCGACTGCACGAGTAAAGAACCATATGTAGCTTTCAACGAATCGCCCAACTCGATAGTTTCGTCAAACTTAAGAAACAGTTGTTTCGTAACGTCTTCGTATCCATCTGCGCTGATAGTCACGCTCTGATCGCCAACTTCGACGCTGAATCGATTGGTTCGCAGATTTTTTTGTAATCTCTTCCCATGCCATATAAGGCCGGCGTCCTCCGGGTAGACCCTTTCCAAGGACACAAATCCTCGTAATTTATCCAGGGTCATTTCAACCGGGTAATTTCGATATCGGCGAAACACTACATTGCGGGTCTTTGATGAGTAGTCCTCTTTAGAAAACAACAGCGTATAGTTTCCGCCCGGAAATGGGAATTTTTCAATCGGCGTATAACCTATAAATAATCCAGTGCTGGTTTCAACTTTCGCCATTTTTGGGTTCGATGTGATCGTAATAAACGACGTATCAACCCCTGGCGGAATTTCAACCGGAGAGAGTTTCAGATGAACGTCAACTTTTTTCGACTCGCCTGTCGAAAAAACCAATACGGTTTCATACGTCTCATAAAAATCCCGTTTTACTACTAACCTATGTTCTCCCACACCGACGCTGTCGATTTTGATAATATTTTTCGTTGTTCGAATAACCTGCCCGTCAATACTAACCTCGGCATCGGGAACATTAAGTGCTACGGCAAGTGCGGCCGGCTTCTGCGCGGTCAGTGAATCGGCAAGTCGATTCGTATGACTTCCAAAAATCAGCATAAAAAAGAGAATAAAAGTCAGCATTCCGGAATACACCGAAAGCCCCATGGTGAGCTTTTTGTAATCCAGCGAAATTCCAATTTTTTTGAATAACGACGGTAACACCATTTTTGCCGTATCATCGGTGAGTGCGCTCATCCCGCCGGATCCGGTCATGGTTAGCGTTAATTCCACCCGCTGAATGTCCTGTACAAAAAAATCGACGCTGCGGTACCGCTCTTCAGCATTCCGCCGTAATGCACGGGAAATAATATTATCGAAAACCGGCGGAACCATTGGATTAACTACGCTCACCGGAGGCGGGTTCTCATTCATCACGCGATAAAGAATTTCCGTTAAATTTGTGCCCGGAAACGCTTTGTGTTGTGTAAGAAACTCATAAAACACTGCGCCAAGCGAAAATATATCGGTTCGATGATCAACGGACTTCCCTGTGATTTGTTCCGGCGACATGTATCCCGGCGTGCCCAATATTGTTCCAACGACCGTGTTGTTCGATGTGCTGACTTTAGCTATACCAAAATCTGTGATTTTTGCATGCCCGTCGTTTGTAAGGATAATGTTACTGGGTTTTATATCTCGGTGAACTACGCCGTTTTTATGTGCGTAACTCAACCCGTCACAAATTTCAATCATGATCTCGATCATCCTGCTGACGGGAAGTTCCGGCTCATTATCTATAACATGTTCGAGGGTTTTACCGTCAACATATTCCATTGCGATATACGATATACCGTCTACTTCTTCCACATCAAAAATAGTGACAATCGCAGGATGATTCAGTTTTCCGGCGTACTGCGCTTCATGAAAGAATCTTTCCCGGAATTCAGCTATGCGGTCTTCCGGCAGGTCGGCCCCGGCCTGCAGGGTCTTAATAGCCACCACACGCTCAATGCGCTCGTCGATCGCCTTATACACAATGCCCATTGCGCCCTGGCCAAGAATGCCCAGAATTTTATAACGGCCCAGCTTTTCTATGTTGGGTTGCTGATTCATTTTTGAATGTGCTTAAAATGACGGGTAGCTATAAATAATTTACACAATTTATTGAAATATACATACATTTTTTTAGTTATAATATCAATCCTTTCATTAATATTTTAACGTCCACCATATTTAGGAAAAGCCTATGAAAAAGATCTCACGCTTCGACTTTTTTAAATTGTTTGTTGTGCTAATCACCACGCTGAGTATCAGCAAGTGGATCATGGCATGTTCGGAAAGTAAGAACGAATCTGACGGAGGGGACGACGGGGGCGGGCCAACACCCCAACCCGACTGTCTAAATGCAGGGACGAATGTAGCCATTGGCGGCAATCATGGCCATCAACTTACCGTATCAAAAGCTGCTATCGCCGCAGGTCTGGAAGAAACATACAATATAACTGGCAGTGCCGGCCATACTCATTTTGTTACTATTACTGCAGCTGATTTTGCAAATCTCGCCGCTAACCAACAAATTGTCAAGACTAGTACTGCATCGGGTCATACGCATAACATCACTGTTTCATGCGCTCTCGCATGATTATGATGAGTAGTAACTGAACAAAGTGATGACTGGTTTGGAATGCAATCTCCAAAAAAATTTCAAAAGCTGGTTCACATGAATCAGCTCTTACCATTTCCGGAGAAATTAGGTAGGTCTGCTAAACAAAATCTGCTGTTTAGGAGGACGCAGTTTAGCGGAGAGGGTGGGATTCGAACCCACGAT
>JAEUSJ010000072.1:0-7613 GCA_016788215.1 bacterium
CGAATTCCACCAGTACAGTAGGTCAAGATTTTTTTATCTTTCAGTTCACTTAAATTCTTCCTGACCCACTCCGGAAATTCTTTAAAAGCCTCAACATTAGGTCGAATAGCTTTTTGGAAATGTCCCATGTCGTATTCGTAATCGTTGCGGGCGTCAATGATGATTGCATCTGGTTCCTGCATGGCCATATAAAATTCCTTTGGCTCTATATATTTCCCGGTTAGGTCGTTGGGGTCGATCGTATCCAAACCAAATGTAACAATTTCTTTGCGCGCCTTTACCGAAAGTTTTTTAAAAACGTGATGTTCCGACCCATCGATTTTGAATTTCATATCCGCAAAACGATGGTCAAGGCGCATCATGGCGATGTACGCATCGGTTTGCGGTATCGTGCCGGATAAGGTTCCGTTGATGCCTTCAGGTGCTATAATTATTCGTCCCAGGAGGTTTAATGAACTGCAAAAATCCAGATGTTCCTTTGCAAAAGCATCCGGATTTTCGATTTTAACAAATTTATAATACAACAGAATACGATACGTGCTCATGAAATTATTTTTTATAAGCTTTGATTATCTTTTGTTGTTCCAACGGACCGTCAGATGCATTGGTTTTTACGTTCTCTATTTTTTGTACGACATCATAACCTGCGACCACTTCACCGAAGATAGTATGTTTGTTATTTAGCCAGGTTGCCGGTGCAGTTGTGATAAAAAATTGGCTGCCGTTGGTTTTTGGTCCCGCATTGGCCATTGCAAATAAGCCTTGACGATTAAAAGTAGCCGCCGGACTGAATTCATCCTCGAAGGGTTTACCCCAAACCGATTGTCCGCCGCGGCCTGTTCCAGTAGGGTCACCGCCTTGTATCATAAAATTTTTGATGACCCTATGAAAAATAATTCCATCGTAATACCCTTTTTCAACCAGCTTCTCAAAATTTTCGCTGGCCTTTGGAGCGATCTCCGGCATGAGTTTGACCTCAATAGTACCTTGCGTAGTTTCTAAAACAATGGTCGTAGACATATTCTCTCCTTTTTAGTTTGTTTTAAGCGACCGCAATATACATGATATTGTGTAACCGAAAAAGTATTTTCTAACAAATCTTCGTCATTTTCGAATAGAAGCATGCAACAATTTGTAAAATATATCGTTCAATTATCCAACATGTAGAAAGGAAGAAAGAGCATGGAAGAAAATACCAACCGGACTGAAATACCGCACAAACTATACAAATCGCGGCATGATAAGATGATTGACGGCGTTTGCGGCGGGCTAGCGGAATATTTTGGAATGAGTTCCGCTCTCGTGCGCGTACTATTTGTGCTTTTTGGCTTTTTTGGCGGTACAGGTATAGTTGCCTATATTACAGCCATGATTCTTGTTCCTGCTAATCCGGACCACTCGCCGGCTCGCAATTTATCTGAACAAGAAACTCACGATATTCAAAACAAAAGAAATGTCAATTATAGCTTATTCTGGGGTATCATATTGATTCTTCTTGGCGGACTCCTGTTTTTGGACGTACTGAACATTTTCGAGTTTAGGCGATTCTGGCGTCATTTTGACTGGGATTTTGTGGTTCCCGTTGCACTGATTGCCGTCGGTATATTCCTGATCGCCTCCCGATCTAAATTAAGAACTTTTGAAGCTGATCTAAAGGAAGCCGGTGCGTCGTCTGAATTCAAAAGAAACTCACATGACAAGAAAATTTGGGGTGTCTGCTCAGGGTTAGCCAATTACTCGCGTATGGATGTATCCATTATACGCATCCTATGGGTTGTATTGACTTTCCTGACATTTCCTATAGGAATTCTCGCGTACCTACTTATTGCGGTTTTAACATCGGATGAAAGTAACAATAGGATTTTCGGATCCAAAACAGTTAATCCCTAAAGGAAAAATGGTATGGAAACAAATGTAACGAATTCTGCCTCAGAAAATATTCAATCCGAAAATGCCGGAATGATCGTACGAGAAAAAAACCCACATAAATATTTGATGCTTGGGTTATGGCTTATCGGACTTGGGACGGTTTGGCTTTTGTGGAATGCGCATCTGATCCGTTGGGCGGAAGTCGAACGATTCGGATTTATCATTTTTGGTTTGTTTTTATTGGTCAGAACTGTAGTTCTCAAGAAATATAATCTTTTTTGGGGCGGTACTTTCTTGCTTGTTGGATGTTTTCATCTGTATCTCGATAACGTTGGCGATTTTCGTATGCGCGAGCTTTGGCCGATGTACCTGTTGATCGCAGGAGGGATGTCTTTAGCCAATTTTATTGTTAATCTCAAACGTTGGTTTTCGCTCGTTGCCGGTTTGTTTTTGCTCGTATTTGGCGGAGTTTATATGTCGCAGACTTTTTTTATGATGCCCTATGAACTTATTATGTGGACGAAGTTATATTGGCCATTGACATTTGTTGTCGCCGGCGTTATACTTGTCGCAATAGCCTTTATTAAAGGCCGCAGAACAACGTAGAGGATGTGTTTTGGAGCTGACAGGAAAACAAAAGAAATATTTACAAGGGATCGGGAACAGTATAAAATCCACCGTATCCGTCGGGAAATCCGGCGTGTCGGATAATACTTTCGTATCTGTTAACAACGCATTTAATACGAAAGAATTGATAAAAATAAAGATTCAAGACGGTTGTGAGGAAATAAAAGAAGACGTGGCTATGAAGATTGAACGGGGGACGAATGCTGTTCTGGTTCAGATTATCGGCAGGACGTTATTATTTTTTAAACCCAATCGCGATAATCCAAAGATCGAGCTTCCTTGACTATCCTTCCAGTAGTTTTTCTTCATCAATAATGATCTGCATGACGTCGGCTCCGGACTTGGAATCAATAAGTTTTTTTCTGAAAGCGGATTGATTCAAAAGGCGGGAAATACGGGACAGCATTTTGATATGAACGCTGGATGATTTTTCCGGCCCGACCAGCATAAAGACAATACGCACAGGCTTGCCGTCCAAGGCGTCAAAATTAACATCCTGCGGAGTGATGCCAAGTGCAACAACTAATTCCTGTACGCCCTGCGATTTTCCGTGAGGGATAGCAACGGAATTACCAATACCGGTACTCATCATTTGTTCCCGTTCCAATACGGCCTGTAGTACCTTTTCACGGTCCATAATTTTTCCGGATGCGGTAAGTACGTCGATCATTTCCGTAATAATCTCCTTTTTCTCAAATTTTTGGAGCGGGATCTTGATCAATTTTTCGTTTAGAGCTTCGCCAAGTTTCATTAAACTTTCCTTTAATTTTCGTCAAAATGGCTAAGGGACTTAAATGCTAAAACACGTTCATGTATTTGTTCAGGCGTCAATTGTTTCAGGGCATTGATACTAAAGTCCTGTACGCAAAACGATGCCATGGCGCTTCCGTACACAACGGCTCTTTTCAGATTTGCATCGTTTAATTCGTTAGTTTTAGCGAGGTAGCCGACAAACCCACCTGCAAAAGTATCTCCGGCGCCGGTTGGATCAAATACTTCTTCGAGAGGGTAAGCGGGAACAACAAAATGTGATTCTTTAGTCACAATGGCTGCGCCGTACTCGCCTTTTTTAATAACGATAATTTTCGGGCCCATTTCGAAAATAATTTTAGCCGCTTTGACTAAATTGGTCTGATGCGCTAATTGCCTTGCCTCGGCGTCATTGATGATAAAAACATCTACTTTTTCCAACACTTTTCGCAATGCCTTTTGACTGCCTTCTATCCAGAAATTCATCGTATCCAGGGCGACCATTTTCGGCTTGTGAACCTGTTCCAATACGCTGAGCTGCAATTCAGGCGCGATATTACCTAAGAAAACAAATTGGGCGTCCTTGTATTTATCCGGGATGACCGGTTTGAAATTTTGGAAGACATTGAGGTGCGTATAGATCGTGTCGCGCTGGTTGAGATCGTAATTATATCGCCCTGCCCAGCGAAAGGTTTCACCCTGTTCGACTTGTAACCCTGCAAAATCAACATTGCGTGATTTTAGGAATTCTATCTCATACATTGGATAATCATTGCCCACTACCGCAACCAGGTTCACCGGTGAAAAATAACTAGCCGATGCGCTGAAATAAGTGGCTGATCCGCCCACCGCGTCATCTACTTTACCGTATGGGGTCTCCACCGAGTCAAGTGCAACCGAGCCTACAACTAAAATTGACAATTTTCCTCCGGAATTAAGTAAAACAGTTTTTTAAATCGGCGTGCAATGTAATACAACACCGTCCTAAAAGTCAACGTTTTTCAAAGCGTATCAATTTCCTCTTCTCGCGTCATGAATGTGGGAGCTGAAACTCCCAGAATATGGAGCCCTTTTGCGATAACTGCTTTTGTGACCTGACACAATGCAAGGCGTGCGAGCGTCAGGTCATGGTTAGAAGTTATCACACGAAGCGCATCATTCTTTTTACCTGCCGTCTGATAGCGGTGGTAAAGCCCGGATAATTCTTCCAAATAAGTGGTCAGAGGGTGCACTTCCAATACCAGCGCAAGCCGATGCGTTAGATCTGGAAATTCCAATAATTTTTGAATTAAGTCCTTTTCCTCATCGGCTGACAGTTGCGCCAGATTAGCGTTTGCCGAATCAGAAAGATTGAATCCTTTTGAGATGGCCTTATTTTCAATTGAGCAAATTCTCGCATGGGCGTTTTGAACATAAAACACGGGATTTTCCATCGTTTCTTTTACGGCAAGCTCTAGGTCAAAATTCAAATGAGAATTGTGTCCCCGCATAATAAGAAAATAACGAAAAACATCAGAACCCAGCGTATCAAGCAATTCGTCAATCGTGACGTAATTTGCTTTACGTTTGGACATTTTAAGAATCTCGCCTTCTTTAAGCAAAGTCACAAATTGGTGAATCAAGACACGTACATGAGCCGTTTCGTATCCGAGTGCTTTGAGGCCGGCAAGCACATCCGGGTATTCTGCGATATGGTCTGCGCCAAAAATATCAATAATAAAATCAAAACCGCGCTCAAACTTCGTGACATGGTACGCCATATCAGGCAAACGATACGTCGGCTCGCCAGTGGATTTTAATATGACCTTATCATTTTCTGCTTTGGAGCCGTGTTCATAGTCGAAAGTTGATGTCTTAAGCCAGAGCGCCCCATCTTTTTCATACGTTAATTGTTTTTCCTTAAAAGCCGTTACGAGCTTTTCAATATTTCCGTTCTTATAAAGCGTATCTTCGTTGAAGTAGATATCAAATTTAATATTAAGGCGTTTGAGAACTTTCTTAATTTCGTCAAAAAGAATTTCCTCCGCAGCGCTTTTGAACGGAACAAAATCGAAATTCTTCCATGAATCTTTATGTTCATTTAATATGGCCTGAGCAATGTCTCTGATATATTCGCCTTCATAATGTTTTTCCGGAAATTCAATAGTTTCACCCAGCAGCTCCAGGTAACGTAAACGCACGGACTCACCGAGTTTCTTCATTTGCACACCGGCGTTATTAAAATAGTACTCGCGGGTCACATGGTAACCGGCATTGGACAGGATTCTTGAAATCACGTCGCCGAGAACTGCCTGCCTTCCGTGCCCTATGCTCAGTGGCCCCGTGGGGTTGGCGCTGACAAACTCAACATTCACTTTTTTAGACTGACCAAAAGTATGCGCACCAAATTGTTCGATATTTTTTTGAATGATGCCCAGTTGAGTGTAAAGGTAATTCGGATTGTAAAAAAAATTGATGAAGCCGCCTCCGGCTATTTCCGCTTTAGTCACTAATTCAGGGTTCAACTTCAAATTAGAAACAATTTGTTGAGCAAGTTCACGCGGATTGATATTTTGTGCCTTTGCCAGCATCATGGCGATGTTGGTTGCCAGATGCCCGAACTTCTCGTCTTTTGTGCGCGTGAAGATAATGTCGCCGTCATAGGGAATAGAAAGAGATGATAGAGCATTTTTGAGTTGGTCAGAAAGATACATTTTCATTTAAAAAAAATCTCCGCAGGAACTTGTTAAACTATTTTCTTCTTTAAACAGGCTTCGATGAACATGTCAATATCACCGCCCAGAACCGCTTGCGTATTACTCGTTTCGATGTCCGTCCTGTGATCTTTGACGAGATTGTACGGATGCAGTACATAAGATCGAATTTGATTTCCCCAGGCAATATCCATTTTGGTAGCCTCGATCTTATCCAATTTGTCCTGCTCATTTTTTTTCTGCAGCAGGTATATTTTTGAGATCAACAGTTTCATGGCAATTTCACGGTTCTTGAATTGAGATCTTTCGCTTTGACACGCCACGACGATGCCCGTTGGAATATGAGTGAATCGCACGGCCGTTTCAACTTTGTTGACATTCTGTCCGCCTTTTCCACCGGAGCGGTAGGTGTCGACCCGGAGATCCGACGGATTGATTTCTATCTTTGTTTCAATTTCATCCATTTCCGGCATAGCGAATACGGACGCGAAAGACGTGTGTCTACGCGCGTTGGAGTCAAAGGGAGATATTCTCACCAAACGATGTACGCCGCTTTCGCATTTTAGCAAGCCGTAAGCGAATTCACCGGTTATTTCCATAGTTACGCTCTTTATACCGGCGCCCTCCCCGTCAAGTATGTCAAGAATCCGTACGCCCATTCCACGATCCGACGCCCAGCGCTGATACATACGCATCAGCATTTCCGCCCAATCCTGAGATTCAGTGCCGCCCGCTCCCGGATGAATGGTCAATACGGCGGTTTTGGTGTCTTCCGGATTTGTAAAATAGGCGCGTAATTCCAGATTAGCTAATTCCTTGCCGAGTTCAATAAGTTCCAAGTCAATGGATTTTAGCGTAGCTTCATCGTTTTCTTCTTCAGCGATCTCAAGAAGCATGTGCAGATCTTCGCACTGCGTGTCGAGTTTTTTCCACCCGTCAACCCAGCTTTTTTCGATGGAAATATCCTGCATGATCTGTTGTGCGCGCTGATTATTGTTCCAGAAATCGGGGACGGTAGTCTGCGCTTCTAAATTGGAGATCTTTTGCTCTCTTTGAGCGAGGTCAAAGAAACCTCCGAAGGTCGGAGAGTTTTTCGCGGGCTTGTTCAAGTCGTGCAGTGATGTCGGAGATTTCTATCATGTTCATTTCTCAATTAGGTGATTATTTTAAGCGGATGAAAATATCAAAATATACGTCAAAAGTCAAAACAATAAAAAGGCTGAGGGATATCCCTCAGCCTTGAAGTTTGTAGAAATACCAAATCTTAAAGATTTGGATGGTCTTGTTGGACGACATTAAATATCAAAATACAACGCAAATTCATACGGATGCGGGCGTAAACGCAGCGCATTCACTTCCTGCTCGCGTTTATACTGAATCCACGTCTCGATGACATCGGTCGAAAACACTTCACCTTTCAGCAGAAACTCATGATCATTCTCGAGCGCAATCAGAGCTTCATCGAGCGATGCACAGGTGGATGGAACTTTCGCCAATTCTTCCGGCTCGAGATCGTAAATGTTTTTATCCAGCGGGTCGCCGGGATGAATTTTATTTTGGATGCCGTCAATTCCCGCCATCAACATAGCTGCAAACGCCAGATAAGGGTTACATGACGGATCCGGGCATCGGTACTCGACTCTTTTGGCTTTCGGGCTGGATGAGTACATTGGA
>JAEUSJ010000072.1:7622-14474 GCA_016788215.1 bacterium
GCCAGATAAGGGTTACATGACGGATCCGGGCATCGGTACTCGACTCTTTTGGCTTTCGGGCTGGATGAGTACATTGGAATTCGAACGGCCGCGCTTCGATTGCTCTGCGAATAAGCCAGATTTACCGGCGCTTCAAATCCGGGCGTGAGGCGTTTATAGGAATTCGTAGTCGGATTTGCCAATGCGTTCAACGCTTTTGTGTGCTTGAGTATGCCCCCGATGAAATAAAGAGCCATTTCGCTTAAGCCTGCGTACTGATTTCCTGCAAAAAGCGGCTGTCCGTTTTTCCATAAACTCATATGAACGTGCATGCCGCTGCCATTATCTCCAAAAATCGGCTTGGGCATGAAGGTCGCCGTTTTCCCGTGTTTGAATGCAGTGTTCTTTACAATGTATTTAAAAAGCAGCAATTTATCCGCGCTCGCTTTTAACGAGTCAAAACGGTAGTCGATTTCAGCTTGACCGCCTGTCGCAACTTCATGATGCTGGCGCTCGATTTTAATTCCGCATTCTTCCATCACCATCATCATTTCGTTTCGAATATTCTGAAAACGATCGGTTGGAGGCACAGGAAAGTAACCTTCTTTCGTCCGTGTTTTGTAAGCAAGATTTGGATGTTCGTCGCGCCCGCGGTTCCAAATTCCTTCTACAGAATCCAGATAGTAGAAACCAAAATTCTGTCCCTGGTCGAAGCGTGCATCATCGAAAATGAAAAATTCCGCTTCCGGTCCGAAAAAAGCAGTGTCCGCTATCCCTGTCGATTTTAAAAAATTTTCCGCAGCTACTGCAATACCGCGAGGACAACGGACAAAGCGCTCTTTGGTTAGAGGTTCATGGATGTCTCCTGTCAAACTGAGGGTTGTAGGTGTTTGAAAAGGATCAATAAATGCAGTGCTTGGATCGGGAATAATGATCATATCGCTTTCATGAATGGCTTTCCAACCCCGTATGCTGGATCCGTCAAAACCTAATCCGTTTTCAAATACGTCGTCGGTGAGTTCATCCATCGGAACTGTGAAATGCTGCCATATACCAATAAAGTCTACGAATTTGAAGTCAACAACTTTGACCTCTTTCTTTTTTGCAAGATCCAAAACTTTCTTGATCGCTTCACTGGACATGCGGGGTTCTCCTTTTCGTTAAGTAAATATGTATGTTTAGTTTAATGTAAAAACTAAAAGCCCCTTTCCTGTTTTGGAAAGGGGCTAAAATTCCTATAAAAAAATTTTTAAGCCTGAAATATGTTGGGATCGACCTTTTCTACGTCTGATAGAAAAGTCAAATCGCTTCTTCACCCGATTCTCCCGTTCTTATACGTATAACGTCCTCCAGTGAACTGACAAATATTTTTCCATCCCCGATCTGGTCGGTTTTGGCTGCATCTAACATAATGTCGATAATGTGATCAAGTTTGGAATTTTCAACAACGACTTCAATCTTAATCTTCGGTAGGAAATCTATCCGATACTCATTTCCTCTGTAGAGTTCAGAATGTCCTTTTTGCCTGCCAAAACCGCGAACTTCGGTGATGGTCATTCCTTTAACGCCTGCTTGTAAAAGAGCTTCTTTAACGTCGTCTAACTTAAACGGGCGAATGATCGCCTCAATCTTTTTCATTCACATCAGCAATAACGAATTATTGCCCGCCTTCCAGTTCCAACTTAATTTTCTCAAGTTCCTTTTCGGCATTCAGTCGAACGGTCTTCAATTTATCCAGTTGATTTGCAGCTTTCTGTGCGCCGCGTTCTTCTTCGACTAAGCGGTCAAGCAACCTTTTCCTGCGCTGTTCCGTAGGTGCCGAAGAAAATCCCACAGGCAGGATATTGAATCCAAGGTTGAAACCTAATCTCCAACTGTTGTAATTAGGGGCGCCTTTAGTTACTATTACATTACCGTTACGGATCTCACCTGGCTTTGTAACTCCTGTGTTTTGTGAGTATTCAGTATTGTCCTTTTTGCCCGTCATAAGCACATCAACGTACACACCAAAATTGATCCATGATCGCAAATTGTATTTTAAGCCCGGGGTCACGTACATAAATGACTCACGGCTGTATGCATGTTTAACGGGCTTTGTGATATATGAAACGCCGTATGCATCAAGCATTAGTTGAACTTTATTTAACGGGAAGAGGACTCCAAATCCATATTGTAGACTTGTTGAATTGACGTTGCTTTCGGTCAGGCTACTGGTTGTTGCATTTTTGATCGGGCTTACCACAGTTCCGTTATCATTGTAATACCAAAAACCCAAATTAAAATTGATCAAATAAGCCTGGTCTTTGTAGTAAGGATTGCCATATAAAGACGCCATAGTTAGTAATCCAAACTCTGCGTTTCGGCTCTTGTAAACTTCAAAAGGTACGTTATTCTGGCCACCGGTTGGTAAGCGCGATGAAATGGCCGCGCCCAATCCGATCTTGCCGTCCATAACTTCAAATGAACCACCCCGGACAGTCACGTATAAGTCACCCGGTGTCGTAGCCTGTTTTGATCCCAAACGTCGTATATTCAAGTCTTGATATGTTGCAATGGAGACCAATGCGTCAAAGTGATCCATAAAACCATAAACGAATGTGAAGTTATTTGACGCGTGATACAGGTTGACGTTTTTTACCGTAGTTGCGACGTTTCCGCTTTGTCCGGTGCTTGCGAAAATCCTTCCCTGATTTGACATGGTGAGAAACCCCGGTTCCATCGCAAATGCCGAATACGTATTAAACGTACCGAATTTTCCAGTGCCCAATCCATTTCCTATCTGCGCTGACAAAGGGGCAATATTTACTGCGCCAATCAGAAACAGAATAAGACAACTTAATGAAAATTTTTGTAAATTTGCCACAACCATAATTCCTCCGATTAAAATCTTACGCTAAGGCCGTTCTTAAAGTTTGATATAGAACATAACCTCAAACTTGATGGGATGGTTTCAATGATGAAATTTTCTTAATTTTAAGTAAAATAACAAATTGAATATGCTTTGTCAAGGTGTTTTTACAAAATAAATATATAGATAGGTGTCCTTGCTTTAACAACAAATTATACTCAAAACCGATAAATCGGTCGTCTAAAGTTGGTCGAATTTCTAGTGTAAAGCACTAAGATGTCTGATTATTCCTATACCGATCCCATCGCCTATGTTTTTAGAAAGCATCGCATTATTAATTTTGTCTTTATTCCCGTCACTGAAGCCAACTTCTACGAGGGCCCCCAGTCCTTTAGTCTGCACAACAGGCTCCAATGCCGGAGAGCTGTATAGCTGCTCATTAAAAACACCATGATAATACAAATCGACATGGTCGTGTAAACCCTTTGTTACCGTTATGGCCAATGCCTTGCATTTTTCAGAATTATGTTTACGTGAGCTTCTGTAAAACCCGCGCAAACCTTCTCCAGCCGCGTCTCGATACAGGTTGACGTGTACGGATACAAGCAGATCATCTGCGTCTATATCTTCGAGCCGTTCTACGGCGTGTTTGGTCTGCAGCACTTTAATGTCTTGATCCCTGATTTCCTTTTGCGACGTAAGAAATGCTGCACAGCTTTTTACAATATTTTCACTTTCGGCGGAACCTACGATTTCACGCCCATATACGTCTTTGCCCCTGTTAAAACCGGCTCCGGCTTCGAGAAAAATTCGCATGAACAGATGCTCCTTATTTTTGTTGAAACAACTTAATCAGCATTCCAACAAAATTCAAGTGAAATTACTTATAGTATTGAAATTATTATTTTAAATATTGCCTGTAATTTCTTTACCCCAGTTTGAGAGATATTTACTTGCTAAAAAAAGTATTAATCTCTATATTTAATGTCTATTGTCGAACGGTTTGAGGACTGATATGTCGAAAATCAACATCGGTGTTATTG
The DNA here is from genome assembly GCA_016788215.1 of bacterium. Classification (GTDB taxonomy): domain Bacteria; phylum CLD3; class CLD3; order SB21; family SB21; genus SB21. The sequence continues at coordinate 11,493 of JAEUSJ010000072.1, forward strand.
GTGCCGGCAGTTTTGGGACGGCTATGGCAGTTCATCTTGCGAAGAACGGTCATCCGGTGACTCTGTGGGCGTATGAAAATAATGTGGTGGATGCGGTTAACAGTATGCGAGAGAACACGACTTACTTACCGGGAATCATACTTCCACAGAATATTTTGGCAACCACCTCGCTCAAAGATACTGTCGTTGGAAAGAAACTCCTTTTGCAGGTTAATCCGTCGCACGCCACACGTTCTGTAATGCAACAGGCCATTCAATTCACGGATGACGACACCATTTTTTTGAATTGTACCAAAGGAATCGAAAACGATACGTTACTGACGATGTCGGAATTGCTGTTAGAAATTCTGCCCCCAACTAATCACAGTCAATTGGCTGTATTATCGGGCCCAAGTTTTGCCAGGGAAGTGGCGATTGGCTTACCGACTGCTGTGACCGTAGCCTCCAAAAACTTTGAGACCGCCAGATATTGTCAATCCATTCTTATCAATGAGCGTTTTCGAGTGTATACGTCAGAAGACATTGTAGGATTGGAGCTAGCGAGTGCCTTGAAAAATGTTATTGCGATCGCAGCCGGAATCAGCGACGGCTTGGGTTACGGTCACAATACGAGGGCGGCGTTGATCACAAGGGGTATGGCGGAAATTCTCAGGCTTGGGAAAAAAATGGGCGCCAATGAAATGACCTTTTTGGGTTTATCGGGCATGGGTGATCTTGTGCTCACCTGCACGGGAGACTTGAGCAGAAACCGAAGTGTCGGAATCCAGTTAGGGCAAGGAAAGACGCTAGACGAAGTATTGACATCCATGAAAATGATCGCCGAGGGCGTCAAAACTGCAAAAGCTGCGTTTGCATTATCAAAAAAACATGGCGTCGAAATGCCGATTATCGAACAGATTTATCTGGTTATTTTTGAAGGTAAATCGCCAAAAAAAGCTGTTCATGATCTGATGACGCGTGAATCTAAATCAGAAAATTCCGGGTTACAATAGACTAATGCCCGAAAGGGGGAATATGCCGCAAGATAATCTCAGCCGTGAGTTCAAAGTAGACCTTATCAAGAATGTTTATAATAAAGAAGCGTTTGACGAGATCATTAATAACGCGAGTACGTATGAACTTTCTGATATTCAAGAATTTCTTTGGGATGCTGCATTATACGTCGGAAGAGACGAACAAGGGAATACGTTAACCAGGGAATCTATCATCAAGCGGATGATGTCAACCACGGATTATTGGCGAAGCCAATTGTGTGGTGAACCGCTTGATACGTGTCGAGGGCGTTCCTGTTTTGTTTCGCATCCAGTTTGCGCGGGAAATAAACTGAAAGGTCAGATTGAGGTCATACGCCAGTTTTTTGATCGACGCAAACAGCGTGCAGATCAGGATGCGGACGGATTACTGATGCTTATGATGTATCATATTAATTCGCACAATTATGCTGCTGCAGGAATATATAACGTTGATCGAAAACCGAAAATCACTGTCGGATCGCGGATATTAGATGGAGACTCTTTACGAAATGTGATCCAGGCGATGAATGTTGCTGTCGCACAAAATTATGAAAGCGATCCCATGTGCCGTCCCATCATTATAGGACAGGGAAGGCTGAATGTGCACGCAAGAAAAATCGTCGATAAAGACGCTAAAACGGAGCCGTGTATACTGGCTTTAACCGTTCCGGAAAACGCTGAAGATGAAAATCTGGAAAAGGTAATAAAGAAAATTGAGAACGGAATATTACGCATCGGTATTTACCATAACTAAGAAGCAATTCAAATAACTGCATGGAAGTATTAGTTTCTAATCCCCTTATCGTTCAATCACAGCGAAAATCCAAATATTGCGAAACCGTGTTCTCTTATGCCCGTCGCAGAACACGGGAAGTTATGGTCGGCGACATTGGTATCGGCGGAACTAACCCGATTCGCATCCAATCAATGACCACAACGGACACTATGGATACGGCAGGGACGGTGAAGCAGGTGATCGAACTGTATGAGGCGGGGTGTGAGATTGTGCGTATTACGGCTCCGTCCATTCGAGATGCCGAAAACCTCAAAAACATCCGTGATGCGCTAAATCACCAGAAAATCAGAGTTCCGTTGGTTGCTGATATTCATTTTACTCCGAATGCTGCAATGAAGGCGGCTGAATTTGTCGAAAAAGTGCGTATCAATCCCGGCAATTATGCTGACAAGAAAAAGTTTGCTGTGGTTGATTACTCGGATCATGACTACGAAAAAGAACTTGATCGTATCGAAGAAACGTTTAGGCCTCTGGTATTGCGATGCAAGGAATACGGCATTGCAATGCGAATTGGGACTAATCACGGTTCGTTGTCGGATCGTATTATGAACCGTTATGGCGACACGCCGTTGGGAATGGTGGAATCGGCTCTGGAATTTGTTTCTATCTGCGAAAGATACGATTATAAAAATATAATTCTTTCCATGAAATCGTCTAACGTGCAGGTCATGATCGCTGCGTATCGGTTGCTTGCGTCGCGGATGGGTGAACTCAAAATGGACTATCCTTTTCACCTTGGCGTGACGGAAGCCGGCGACGGCGAAGATGGTCGTATCAAATCTGCCATTGGAATTGGCGCGCTACTCGAAGACGGATTAGGCGATACGATTCGTGTATCATTAACCGAAAACTCTGTTTTTGAAATTCCAGCGGCTCGGGCCATTGCCGGAAAATATAACAGCTACAATGAAAAGCCGTCTTTTAACTATACCGACGATCCGGATATTTGTGAAGCGCGCGACCCATATCAATACGGCCGACGATGGTCGCAAACGGTAGAACTGCCGGTATTCAATTTGGGGGGCGTTCATCATGTGCGCGTAGAACTTCCGCTGCCGATGTCTATATCCCATACAGAAAAAGCATTCACCGCTGTTAAAAACATGTCTAAAGCCGGGATAACGGATGCAGTACGGGCGGAGATCGTACGCGTCGAAATCATAAGTTTGAATG
>JAEUSJ010000073.1 GCA_016788215.1 bacterium
AATGCAGGTTTTTCCATATCCTGTATATAGACCTCTGCATATTTTCCGGACACGGCAATTTTAATATGCATCCATTCGTTATTCACATATTTCACAGGAGTTGAATAGGCTTCACCGTAGTACAATTGCCAAGCCGCGATATTGTTGAACACCGGCGTATATTGGTTCGCATCCGGATTACCAGATTGGTGCGGGCGAATGTAGAAATTTTCATAATTAGCCGAATCCACTAAGCGCCACACCGCACCCATAAATCCTCGTTCTCCCGTAACAGCTATATCAAATTCGATTGTACCGTTGGTAAAACCCGCATCTTTGATGATGGCGCCGCCGCCGTTGAGGTAGAGCGCTTTTTGCCCGAGATAATCAACGATCTTACTTTCTTTGGCCTTAATATTCCACCGCGGAGAATCGAATGGAATGACTTGCGCATACAAGCCTGAAAATCCGGCAAACCAGAAAAGACAAAAATAAAATGCTTTAGACATCCTAGCTCCTTTGGCATGATAATTCAATTACAATATCAATCACATCAATTTACTCATACTTCAGTGCTTCCACCGGATTGGCCGCAGCAGCCCTACCGGCTTGAAAACTCACTGTCAACAAAGCGATCGCCATGGCCGCTGCACCGGATAAAACAAACACGCCAAATGTTAGATCAACCTTGTATGCATAATTTTCCAGCCAGGTATTCATGAAATAGTATGCGACAGGCCATGCTATGAAATTCGCCACTAAAACCCATTTCAAAAATTCTTTCGACAGCAGCGTAATAATACTCGCCACCGACGCGCCCAACACCTTCCTGATACCAATTTCTTTGTGACGCTGAACCGTCACGTAGGAAACCAAACCATAGAGTCCCAAGCATCCGATAGCAATTCCGAGAAATGAAAAAAATCCGATTATTTTACCCAGCCGGTCTTCGGCATGATACAACCGGTCAAATAATTCGTCCATAAAATGGAACTCCATAGGCGTCTCCGGAGCAAACTGCTTCCACACTTTTTCTATACTTTGCACGGCCGCCGGAATATCCGATCCCATGATTTTAATAAAAAAATAATTATTGTTCTCCGGTTGCATGTACATGACCAGCGGTTCAATTTTCTGATGCAGTGACCTAAAATTAAAATCCTTAACGACCCCGATCACGGTTCCTCGCTTATATTTCCATTGCCCGTCTTTCCCGCGTTCAATGGGCCGCTCCAGATATTTCCCTATTGGATTTACCCAATGTAATCGTTCCAATGCGCTTTCATTGATCAGAAACCCCTCTCCATCCGTGGCCATGTGTTCCGACAAATTTCTTCCCTGCACCATCTGCATTTGCATGGTGGGAATATAATCTTCATCAATCATTAAGACGCGCGTGGCGAGTTGTTCACCCGGCGACGCACCCTCATAGTTCATCGGCATTCCCCAGTCGCCTCCTCCCAAACGGCCTGATGTAAGAGCAACGCCGGCTACCCCGACGCATTTTTTGAGGGCCGTCTTGATCGTCTCCGAGTGTTCTTTAATATTTTTGTCATTCAGCATCGAAAGCACTACAACCTGATCTTTGTTGAATCCTAAATTTTTTGTTTGAATGAATTGCAGCTGCTTGACTATCGCCAGTGAACATATCAGCAAGGCAATGCAAATGGTGAACTGAACGGTTACCAGCGACTGGCGAAGAAAGGATTTTGATGAGACGTTGACCTTGTCTTTTAGAGCTTGGATAGGTTGGAATGATGATAGCATAAGAGCCGGATAGATACCCGATGCAATACCGATAAACAAAGTAAAACCGATCCAGGTAAGTAGTTCGAATGGATGATTCCAGCCAAGGTGAATATTCTTCTGAGTCAATTCATTAAAAAAGGGCATGGCCATTTCAGCCATACCAAGAGCCAGCAGCGAAGCCAAAACGCTGGTAACAATCGATTCTCCTAAAAACTGCCGGATCAACTGACGCCGGTTTGCTCCCACCGTTTTTCGGATTCCAACCTCTTTAGCCCGCTGCAGCGAGCGAGCGGTAGAAAGATTAATAAAATTAAATCCTGCTATGAGGAGAATAAACAGAGCGACGGCAGAGAAAACGTAGACGTATGTAATATCGCTGTTGACACTCAATTCCCTCGCGAGCTTTGAGTGAAGATGGATCGACATCAAAGGCTGAAATTGAAAACGGTATTTAATTTGTTTCGTTTGGTCCAAATGCGTTTGCGCGTATCGTTCAATTTTTTCTTCCAGTGGGCGCGGATCAGCGCCTTCCTTCAGCAAGACGTACGTGTAGTAGTTCGTCATCTGCCAATCGTTCATGAACCACGGGTTGAACGAAGACATGGAAACCAGGCAGGAGAATTCAAGATGCGATGCCGACGGAACATCCTGCATCACGCCGGTGACCTGATAAAGATCCTGCTGTCCAAATTTGAGCGACTTTCCTAAAGGATTTTCGTCGCCAAAATATTTTTGCGCTATGGATTGCGTGATCACGACCGAGTTCGGTTGTTCCAAAGCATGGGCCTGATCGCCGTTCAGCCATTGAAAACTAAACACATTAAAAACGGAAGGGTCGGCGAACAATATACCATCTTCAAAAAATGATTTATCCTGATAATTAACAAAAAACCTGTCTTTATAGATAAGCCGGGCGGCATTTTCGATTTCAGGAAATTCGCGGGTGAGCGTCTCACGCCATGGGCCCGGGATCTTAGCGATGCCTTTGTTCGGATCCTCCCTGTCCAGCACAACCAGACGAAATATTCGTAAAGCGTTATCGTTGAACCGGTCGTATGACAATTCATCACGCACCCATAGCATGATCAACAAACAGCAGGCCAATCCGATCGCCAGCCCCAAAATGTTGATGGACGAATGCAGGCGGTGTTTAAGAATATTTCGAAGAGCAATCTTGAAGTAATTCTTAATCATGACGAATAATCCCTTTTTGCTTTGGTACGTATAACATTCTTACGTTTTTTTTACGTTACTCATACTTTAACGCTTCCACCGGGTTGGCGGAAGCCGCTTTATACGCTTGCCAACTTACCGTTATCCAAGCAATCAAGAATGCCGTCAGTCCTGCAACGGAAAACATTCCGATTCCAACAGGAATCCGATACGCAAAATTATCCAGCCAAGAACGGATGAAGAAATAGGCCACCGGCCACCCAATGGCATTGGCCAGCAAAACGAGTTTCAAAAAATCTTTAGATAATAACAAAACAAGTCCGGCCGATGTTGCGCCAAGAACTTTACGAATACCCATTTCCTTACGCCGCTGTTCCGCAGCAAAAGCCGCGAGGCTGAATAAACCCATACAGGCTATGATAACCGTCAGGATGGCGCCGGACATAAAAATAGCGCTAACGCGCTGATCGTCGAGATAAAACGACGCCAGTTTATCATCGAGGAAATTGTATTCAAAAGGGTGCTGAGGATCAAATTGTTCTCCGACTTGACGCAAATGCTTCATCAAATCGCTCAGATTTGCGGCATTGAATTGAACGGAAAAATAATCGCTCCCGTCTATAGGATGCGCGCCATAGGGTGAAAGAAAGCCCATAACCAACGGCGCAATTTTTTCATGGAGCGACTTAAAATGAAAGTCTTTTACCACACCGACGATGGTTGCCTGAAAATCGGATTCGGGAACGATAATACTCTTCCCTATCGGATCTTTCAATCCTAAGGCCAACACTGCGCTCTCATTGACTATCACGGCCAGCGAATCGGTTCCCATCGAGCGAGAAAAATTTCGTCCGCCAGATAATTCCATGCCGTACGTTTTTAGAAAATCCTCATCGATAGAAATAAAAGAGGATTTAGTATTCACGGTTGTATTGCCGGCCGCATGCACTTCAATTTCCTCGATATTCTTCCATTCTCCGGGCACTCGGGAAGAGACACTGATCGCTTGTACGGCAGGATGATTTGCAAAAGCCTGTTTGACGGCGGGCATATTTTTCCGGACATTTCCGGTATTAATATCGATAACGACCCTTTGGTCGCTTTCGAAACCCAACTGCTTCTGCCGGACGAACTGAAGTTGGCGAAAAGCGGCAATCGTCACAATGATCATGACGATCGACAAAGCAAATTGACCTATGACAAGCCCGGAGCGAACCGTTCTTTCACCTTTTCCTGCGCGGGCCTGTCCTTTGAAGATGTCTATGATCTTCAATCGCGAAAGATGAAATGCCGGGTACATGCCGGATAGGATCCCTACGAACAAAGCAAAAAGAAAAAGGAGCCCGGTTAACACAGGATCGGCGAATAACGAGAATTGAAGTTTTTTGGATGCGATGTCATTGAACGCCGGCAAAAGTGTTTCCACCAACGCGAATGCCGCCAGCAGCGAGATCATGACCATAATGACGGACTCGGTGATGAATTGAATCATCAACTGCGAGAGACCTGCCCCGACCGCTTTACGAACGCCGACCTCCCTCGCCCGCTTCATAGAACGCGCCGTTGCAAGATTGACATAATTGATGGATGCAATAGCCAGAATGAATAAGGCGACCAATGAAAACAGATATAGAAACTGGGGATCGCTCTTTTGAAAATTTCTATCCGACTCGATTTGCGAAGAATACAAATGGATATCCCTTAGAGGCTGGAGTCCAACGAACCGTTCAAGCTTGCTGTCTTTGGTCCGATCAACAATCAGCGATTCAATTTTGCTTTTGAACACCTGAACGTCCACGCCTTCACGCAGCACAGCATAGGTGACCACGCGATCCGATTCCCAATTCTCAATCCACTTAATAAATCCCTTACTTTTTGAAAATGTTGCGGAAGAAAAAAGCATGCTGAATTGAAGATGTGAATTAGAAGGAATGGCGTTCAAAACGCCGGTAACCTCTACCGGTCCCATACTCTCAACCGAGATGGTTTTACCAATAGGATTCTCATCCCCGAAATATTTCAGCGCCGATTCAGGCGTCAGCACTGCGGAATTAGGCTCGGCCAAAGCGGTGAGGGGGTCGCCTTGCGCCAATTTCATATCCAACACATCAAAAAAAGACGGTTCTGCAAATAAATAATCTCCTTCATAGAACCGGTTCTCTCCATGTTCAACGGTATATCGGCCAAAACGGAAGAGCCGCGTAGCCGATTCAACTTCAGGCATATTGGCAAGTAAATGAGGTGCGATCATCGGGGAAGTTTCGGCGGCTAATTTTCCCTGCTCACTGGCCGTGTTACGTCGTTCTATCACGCGATACGTACGATCGGATTTTGAGTTAAATTTATCAAATGACAGTTCATGCCGGAGATACAATACCAGTAAAATACATGCAGCCAAACCCAGCGTTAGGCCAAATAGATTGATGAGCGTGTAACCGGTTTTTTTGATCAGATTTCGAAGGGCGATCTTAACATAGTTTTTGAACATGAACGACTCCTTTATTCGGTAATAAGTAACTGCTCACGACAATCTTTCTTCTCCTCATTCATATTTCAACGCTTCTACCGGATTTGTCGACGCGGCTTTATACGATTGAAAACTGACGGTTAGCAATGCAATGATCATGGCAATGGCTCCGGACAGCACAAAGGTCCACACCGATAAGTCGGTGCGATACGCAAAATCCATGAGCCACATTTTCATCGCCGCATACGCCAGCGGCCAGGCGACGACCACTGCAACGAAGACCAGCTTTAAAAAATCTTTTGACAACAAAGCAATGATCTCTCTGACCGACGCACCCAACACTTTTCGTACCCCGATTTCTTTTGTTCGTTGTTCTGCGGCAAAAGCCGCTAAACCCAGCAAGCCTAAACAGGCAATGACTACGGCCAAGCCGGAGAATATGCTGAAGAGGTTCATGACCTTTTGATCGTTTTCATAATGCCTCTGCAGCGCGTTGTCCACAAACTCAAATTCAAAAGGAAACGCAGGACTAAGTTCGCTCATTTTCTTTTCTATATTCTTCAGTGTCTCAGGTATATTTCCTGGTTTTATCCGAACCGTCATAGCAACACGCGACCCGAATCGAGTTGCACGGGCAGGCCAGCACAGCAGCGCGAGCGGATTGATCTCTTTATGCAGTGAGGCAAAATGGAAATCTTTGACAACACCGACCACTTGTCCTTTGTGCCAGCCGTTATAGTCCATGGTTTTTCCAATCGCCTGCTCCGGAGTCCAGCCGAATAATTGAGCCCCGGTTTCATTGAGAACAATGGAGCCGGCGGAGTCGGATGCAAATTGATAAGAAAATGCGCGGCCGGCAACCGTCTGCAACTGAAGCGCCTGAATAAGATGACCGTCACATTTCAGGAAATTGATCACGCGGTAGTCATTATCGCCTGCCTCCACGGGTTTCAACGCAGAACGCTCTATCTCGTGATCAGAAATAAAAAAAGCTGCCATAGCCGCATCCGCTACCTGAGGAATGGAAAGCAACTCACTCCTAAGAGTCTCCGTTCTATTACGCCAGTTTTCCATATCGCGAACTGTCACGTTAATCAGTTGATCTTTATCGAATCCGAGATTTTTGTTGCGGATGAAATCCATCTGATCCTTGGCAACCAAGGTAGCGACGATCAAAACGATCGTGATCGTAAATTGTGTGACGACCAGAACACGGCGTAACTGTAAACCCGTTTTTTGTCGGATCTCTCCTTTTAAAATAGGCGCCGGTTGGAAGTGTGATAAAAAAAACGCCGGATAGCTTCCCGAAATTAAACTGACCACCGATAGTATGCCCCCCAGTATCAGAACCATATCGCCGCTGTCTCTGCTAAACAACGATAAAGGTTTCCCGATCATATGATTAAAACCGGGAAGCGCTAATTCCGCCAGTACGAGTCCCGTCAACATTGAAGTTAGTGTAACAAGAAACGATTCACCTAAAAACTGATATACTAGCTGAAGGCGATGCGCTCCGAGGACTTTGCGCATTCCAACCTCTTTAAGCCTTCGCGCGGAACGGGCTGTTGCCAGGTTCATATAGTTGATGCAGGCAATGAGCAATATAAGTATGGCAATAATTCCAAACGTATAGATCACGGCGTAATTGTTGTGCGGCTCTGGTTCCCCGCTGAGATCTGGTGACAAATGAATGTCCGCGATATTTTGCATCGGGTATACGGTACTTTGCGCAAAGGATTTACTGATATATTTCTCCGCAACCGTCATGAAGCGGGGAGCCATCGACTCCGGCGTGATACCCGGCTTAAGCAGCAGATACGTCCAGGTATCGTTGGTGACGCGCCATTCGTTGCGTAATCGAAGAAACGAGCCCAACATATCAAAATCGATGTGGCTGTTGGCAGGCACATCGCGCATCACGCCGGTTACAATAAAATCGGACGCATGGTCCATGCTTATAATTTTTCCAATAGGATCTTCATTTCCGAAATATATTTTTGCAGCGCTTTCCGTAAGAACGAGAGATTCTTTGTTGAACAGCGCCGTTTCGGGGTTCCCTTTGATCAATTCGTATCCGAAAACTTTGAAAGCGTTCGGATCGGCGTATCCTACGGTCATCCCCGTGAGTTGTTTGTCACCATAACCGATCAGACGATTGTCCCGTGTCTGAAAACGAACGGCGGCTTCAACCGCGTCGGGAAATTCTTTGGCAACCGCCTCCCCAAATGGCGCTTCCGTAAATGCGGAGATAAACTCGCCCTGGCTCTGGTTCTGCGTAACCCGGAATAGCCGATCATAATTCGGATGAAATCGGTCGTAACCAATCTCGTATCGAATATACAACACGATCAGTAGGCTTGCGGCGATACCTACAGCTAACCCTAATATGTTAATCGCGGAGTAACCTTTATTTTTAACCAGATTGCGCAATGCGATTTTAAGATAATTCCAGAACACCTTGCCCTCCATTTTTATTAAAAATTATTCATACTTCAACGCTTCTACCGGATTTGCTGACGCGGCCTTCGTCGCCTGAAAACTGACTGTGAAAAATGCCAACACAACTGCAATAAGTCCGGCTAATGGAAAAATCCAGATGGCCATGTCTGTTCGATACGGGAAGTCCTGTAACCATGCTTTGAGCGCATAATAGGCCAGCGGCGTCGCGATCATCATTGCGAGCACGACAAGCTTAATAAAATCCTTACAGATCAGAACGACGATATTCGAAGCCGTTGCTCCCATAACTTTCCGTATACCTATTTCCTTCGTTCTTTGCTGAGCGGTAAAAGAAATCAAGCCTAATAGCCCCAAACATGCGACGAAGATGGCGATGCCCGTAAAAATGAATAATATTGTATTGAATCGGTCATCCGCACGATACAGTTTATCAAAATCATCATTTAGAAAATTGTATTCAAAAACCCGGCCCGGGAAAACCGATTGATACTCTGTTTTGATCCGTTCAATCGTACCGTGATAATTATCTGATGAGATCTTAATCGACAGATATTCCGCATTGTGACCATTGGCCATGACAGCAATAAACGATTCGATCTCATTCTGGAGCGACATAAAATGAAAATCTTTCAGCACGCCAATGATTCTTCCCTTCTTTCTTTGCCATTGCAGCGGCTGGCCAATGGCCTGATTCGGCGACGCAAAACCCAGACGCGCCACCGCAGATTCGTTGACTACAAAGGCCTCATTTTCGTCGGCGGTAAATTGCCGGTCAAACCACCGCCCTTCGGCCAACTTAAGATCGTATAGCTTCAAATAATCATAGTCGACCGATAGAAAACGCATATCGTTCCACGGAGCTTTGTCGTCCCATCCCAAACGAACCACATTGTTGCCCATCTCCTTACCTGGAACTTTTGAGGCAACGCTAGTCGTTATCACTTCGGGAATTTTTTCAAGTTCGTTTTGAAGTGTTTGATATGATGAAAGGATTGATCGGTCATCGTGCATTGGAATCACCACAACCTGATCTTTTGAAAATCCCAATTCCGCCTGGCGCATAAACTGGATCTGCCTGTGAACGAGCAATATTCCTGCAATCAAACCGATCGACACCGCAAACTGAAACGTAACAAGGCTTTTTCGAAGAAGGGCGCCTTTGGATGAACTGCGAAAACTTTTAAGCATAGAAAGCGGAGCAAATGAAGAAAGAAATATGGCGGGATATATACCGGCCCCGATACTTGTAACGGTGACGATCAAAAGGATTGCAACCACGGCTATTGGATTTTGAATGATATTCAAGGATAGCTGTTTGTCGGCAAGATGGTTTAGCCAGGGTAAGCATATTTCTGAAAAGAGAAGGCAAAGAAGGAGAGCGAAAAAAGTGATAACGACGGACTCGGTTAAGAATTGCCGAATGAGTTGTGATCTAAAAGCGCCAACCACCTTTCGCACACCTACTTCCTTAGCTCGAATAAGCGAACGCGCCGTCGAAAGGTTCATGAAGTTAATACACGCGATCATCAGTATAAGCACACCGATTCCAAAAAAAGTATAGACATAGACTCGCTTGCCGTTGGATGAAAATTCAGTTCTCAAATGAGAATCAAGATGTATATCTTTCAAATTGATCAGTGAATATTCCTGTGAGTACCCCGACATCTCTTCCTGCTTCGGAATGTAACGATGAGAAATTCCCTTCATTTTTTCAGCGAACGAACTGACATCGGTTTCCGGCTTAAGCAGAACGAAAGTATAAGTGTTGAAGTTCCACCAGCCATCCAATCGAAAATGCAAACTCCGTAAAGTTGAAAATGACGCGATGAATTCGTATTGAAGATGGGAAGGATTCATCGGGTTTTCCAGTACGCCCATAATGGCAAATTGGATCGAATCTTTCGGAAGCACCAGCGTCTCACCAACAACATTTTCGCGGCCAAAATATTTCAAAGCCATCGTTTTAGATACGACCATGGTGTACGGAGCATTCAGCGCCGAGTGAGCTTCGCCATAGGCCAAAGGAAGTGTGAATACGTCAAAGAGCGTGGAGTCAGCAAATACTATGGTCTCATAAAATGTTTCAGAACCGTTCGGTTTCTGAATAACGTTGTCATGTTCTGGGCGTATTCGTACCACCGACTGGATTTCAGGATAATCTGGGGCGATGGCCGGAGCGACGCCCGGACCTGTCACCGCATACGATTCGGAACCGCCATTTTTTGGAAGGAAATATTTACAATTAAGCCTGTAGATCCGGTCCGCATTGGCATGTTGATCCTCATAGCTCAGTTCATCCCAAACATACATTACAATCAGCAAACAGGCAGTCATGCCGACGGCCAGCCCTAAAATATTGATTAAGGAATACATTCGGTGTTTAATCAAATTGCGTAAGGCGATCTTCAGGTAGTTTCTTAACATAACCCTCCGTGAATTTTGAATTGATAATTACTAACCATTCATTCGCTCCTAATCTTTACTCATACTTCAACGCTTCCACCGGATTAGCCGTGGCGGCTTTGACGGCTTGGAATCCTACCGTACTCAATGCGATTACAAGCGCTACCATTGAAGCCAAAACAAATGTGAAGTAATTCATTTCAATATGATATGCGAACAGACTTAACCATCGGTGCATGACGAAATAAGAAATACACCACGCAATAAGACTCGCAACAACAATAAATTTCATAAACTCTTTGGAAATCATCGCAGTAATATTACCCACAGATGCTCCAAGCACTTTACGAATACCGATCTCTTTTGTTCGTAACTCGGTCATAAATGCGGCCAAACCAAGCAATCCCATGCATGCGATAAAAATAGATAAGCCTGCAAAGAACCCGAACACCTGCCCTAATTTTTCCTCGTTACGATACAACTGATCGAAACGATCATCAACAAATGAATATTCAAACGGATAATCCGCACGATATTCCTGCCATATTGATTGTAAAAAACCAATCGTCGATGGAATGTCTTGCGGACGAATTCGAATCGAGATCTTGTTCAATGACGATGTGGATATTCGCATGACAATAGGGGCAATCTCCTGATGCAATGATTCAAAGTGGAAATCTTTAACAACACCGATAATGAAACCTTCACGATCGGAATAGTTGAAGGGCTGCCCGACGGCATCTTGCGGAGATGTCCATCCCAGCATAACCGCAGCCTTTTCATTAATGATGAAAGCTTTCGTTGAGTCGCTGGCTAATTGCTTTTGAAAATTCCTACCGGCGGCCATTTTCATCTCAAACGTCGGAATATAGTCATGGTCCACATTGAGGCTGGCGATTCGGAAATCAACGGCATGCACTTTACCGTTTTTTATTATACTGGCGCCGCCCGCATCTAACAAGCGGTCCGACGGAATTCGTTTTGCTGCGGAAACGCAGATTATGTTGGTATTTTGCAGCAACTTATTTTTGAAGGTTTCCAAGTCGGTCAACATGCTTTGGCCGCTGGGCAATACAACAACCTGTTCTTTATTAAAACCCATATCCTTGTCGTGAAGATAACTCAGTTGATTATATACAATACCCATGCTGATGATAAGAATTATAGAAATCGAGAATTGCAATATTACCAATGACGAACGAAGCCAACTTTTTGGATTTGAATTTTCTTTGATGTTTTTTAATACAAGTAATGTTTTACTCTTTGCGAGAAAAAAAGCCGGATAACCTCCGGTCAGAATTCCGACGATGGCGGTGATAGCTATCAGAGACAGAAAACTCCATAGATTATTTAAGTAATCAAGTTCGAGAGACCTGTTCACAAATCCATTAAAAAAAGGTAAAGTTAATTCTACCAACAGGATTGCGACGGCCATGGCTATAAATGCCATGATCAGTGATTCGCCGACAAACTGACGCATGAGTTGTGCATACTGAGCTCCGAGCACTTTTCTCATGCCCACTTCTTTTGCCCGACGCATGGAACGTGCCGTAGCCAAATTCACATAATTAATACAAGCGATCAGCAATACAAATAACGCGACAGCAAGTAATATATAGATGTATGTAATGTCACTGTTTTCCCCGATCTCTGAATTCAAATGCGAAAATAAATGAATATCCGTTACAGGTTGCATATGCAGGCGCGTATATTGACTTGGCTTACGGCCTTGTTGCTCGGGCATATGCCGGTCCAAGAATTCCGGAAATTTGCTTTCCATACGATCCGGAGACTCGCCGTTTTTTAGAACAACATAGGTGGAAAAATTATTGCTGCCCCATGTCTCAAGAAAATTCGAAGGGGCTAAATTTTTTAGTGATACAAACGAGGCGAGAAAATCAAAATAAAAATGCGAATTCAACGGCGTATCTTCAATTATGCCGGTAACCTTAAACGCAACTTCCCGCTCATAGGTTATCGACTGCCCCATTGGGTTTTGATCACCGAAATATTTATTAGCCATCGATCTTGTCAATATGACCGAATTCGGTTCCTTCAAGGCCGTCACGGCATCGCCATCAATCCATTTGGACGTAAACACATCAAAGAAATGCTCATCCGCCCACATGAAACCGGGCTCATTGAAAAACTGATTATCCCGGCTGATCAGGCTTCCCCTATCCGGTATTATTTGCGTCACATGTTCAAATTCCGGAAAATTTTCACGGAATAGCGGAGCAAATTTTGGCGCTATTGGCCCCAAAGTAAGGCTCGTCGCGCCATCGGGATTCATAAATTCCCGCCATACACGATACATGCGTCCCGCATTTTTATGATACCCGTCATAACTTGATTCAAACATGACGTACATGATTATGAGCATGCAACAGGCCATCCCAACAGCCAGGCCCATAATGTTGATCGATGAATACAATTTGTGTTTGAATAAATTTCGCAAAGCTATCTTAATATAGTTCTTAAACATCAAACACTCCTTCGTTGGTTAGAACATTTGGCTACCCAAGACATAGTCCGTTTATAATTTACTCATACTTCAACGCTTCCACCGGATTGGCTGAAGCGGCTTTAAATGCCTGCAGACTGACCGTTAACAACGCAATACAAAGTGCCGCTCCGCCAGCAATGACAAATACTCCTACTGCAATGTCGATGCGGTAAGCAAAATTTTCTAGCCATCGATTCATAGCGTAATAAGCAACCGGCCACGCGATCAGATTGGATATCAAAACCCACTTCAGAAATTCCTTTGACAACAATGCAACAATACCTGCAGCCGATGCGCCCAGTACTTTTCTAATTCCGATTTCTTTTGTTCGTTGCTCTGCCGTATAGGCCGCTAACCCCAATAGCCCTAAACACGCAATAAAAATGGCAAGGCCGGCGAAGATACTTATTATTTTCGAAACACGTTGTTCTGCGCGATAGAGTGCGTCAAAATCTTCATCAAGAAATGAATATACAAAAGGCTGTCCGGCCTGAAACTGATTCCAGATTTTTTCCACAGAAGCGACTGTACCGGCAATATTGTCCGGACGAATCCGAATAGCCGCAACAGATCCGCGTCCTTCGGGCAGAATCACCAAGGGCTGGATCTCCTGATGTAGAGACTGGAAATTGAAATCCTTGACCACGCCGATCACTTTGAGCGGCTTATCCTCACTGAAACGGTAAATAAACTGCGCGAGCGGATTGGTTAAACCGAGAACTTTCACCGCGGCCTCGTTGAGAATAACGGACGTTGAATCCGTGGCAAATTCATTGGAAAAATCTCGTCCTTCGGAAATTTCCATCTTAAGCGTTTTGGCAAAGTCATAATCGGAACGCAGCGTCCACAACAACCTTGGATCATTCTGATGTCCTTCACTATAAAAAGCGGTATTACCGATGTCCTGGCCGGGTACACCGTTGACCACAGTCACCTGTTCAACGCCATTTACGGTCATCAAGACTTGTTTGAAGCTCTGACGCTGGTCGCGCATCAGCCAAACATTGTCCACGACGAGTACATGTTCTTTATCAAAACCCATTTTCTTATTCTGAACAAAATCCATCTGGCCCCGAATGACCAATGTTCCTATGATCAGCGCCACCGAAATGGAGAACTGCATTACCACCAGCGTACTACGAAGAATCCGGCCTTTGGCTCCGCCGGCCAACTTACCCTTAAGAACGACGATCGGATCAAAAGCAGATAAATAAAAGGCAGGATAACTCCCCGCGAGGAGACCGACCAATACAGTGACAAGCAGGAGTGCCAAGAGCACCATCGGATTGGTCACAATATTTATTTCGAGTCCCTTGCCCGTGAGATCATTAAACGCCGGCAAAAAGAGCTCCGCTAAACCTATGGCGATCGCAGTTGCCAGAAG
>JAEUSJ010000074.1:0-1829 GCA_016788215.1 bacterium
TCTTTGCACAACTGATCTTTACCGATTTATATTTTACTCCTGAAGATAGCGCATAAAGTTCAACTCGCTCAAAAATAATTCTTAACGCCTCAGTCTTATACCACGCTAAGATCTGCCTGCTAATTTGTTCCGTGTCAGAATCCGATACCTGAATGGTCTGTAAAAGAACGGCCGGTTTGTGTTGTCCTCTGACAAATTCCAGCTTGTATGTTTTTCCCAAGTATAGAAATTCTTCGCCCTGAATAAACTTCTTTTGCTTGCGGCCTGCCAATCTGGAACGGACCATTTCTTGTTTTGAAATTATCCATTGCCGCTTGTCATCAACTACCCGCTGCACGTCACGCATCGCAGCAAACAGAGGCGCACGAACGATCAGCGTAGCATCCTGCGCGATCTGAAGACCAATGCTGCGACGTTTGGAACGGATCAGTTTATCGATTTTGACTTCATCCATAACGAGTTATTACTTTTTATTTTCTAACCGTCGAATGCTTGATAAATTCATTTCAATATACGAAATTATTAAAAAGGAGACTACCATGAAAAAACCGGCATCTGTTATTTCCGCTCTTTTTATTGCACTGGTGGCGCTTGGCCACTTACTCCGCATTATCCTGAATATCGATCTGATAGTTGGTGGAATTCAAGCGCCCGTGTGGGCTAGCGGTGTGGCCGCTGTATTCTGCGGCGTTCTTGCTACGTTGCTCTGGAATGAAAGACGCGGTTAGCATTTTAACGGATACAGTATTTAGGGCACATTGGCCAATTTACTATCTTTTCTTCTTGATCAGTCTTATGGCGTAATTCATAGCGGTATCCGTGTTATTTATGCAATCGCTAACCGAAGGATGAACCTGATGTTGCGGTATTATTCCATGATTTTTGTAAGGGTATTTAGTAGGAACCGCCATTATATACTGCAGCATTGGAATATTCACATGAAGCTGGCTATAGGGTAAGACAACTTCTGCAACGATCCCGGAATTATTCCTATAGTAATTGCCACCGCTTTCTTCACCGATAAACTCGGCACTCGTATTTGCATAGAGGTGTGACAAGAGTTCGCTGGTGGTGGAAAAGCATCCTCCGTCTATCAGTACGTACAAGCTGCCATCAAAACTCGGAAGTGACGGTCGCTGTATTCCAACATTGGAATTATATTTCTTAGTAACATCAAAGGTTCCGTCTTTGTTTTTTGTTGCAAAATCTTCCGGCATTTTTCGCTGACCGCCCTCCACGTAGTTAAATAGTTTGAATTTATTTTTAGCAATAGTGAGCGACGAATAATAGTCAAAATCATTTTGAGTAAAATAAGAATATAATAATCTGCCGAATGCATCTTCGCCACCTCCATTACCTCTTACATCGATAATCAGATTTTTTGTGTTTTTATCTTTTATGGATTTAAAGCTAGACTTAAGAAAATCACTAAAACTTATACCGGACTCTTTAAATTGCCGGGTTGAAAAAGTTCGCATGGTGAGTACTGCAGAGGATATTTCATCCATAAATTGTAATTCTGCTGGGGGCAAACTTTTTTTTGAGTGAAGAACAATTAGTGAGTCTTTAGTAATACCTTCAACGGTAATGTTTTTCGTAGTTTCATGTCGTTCTATATTTAGTATCAGGTTAAATTTTTCTACTCGCCCGCAGATCATGGTTAGAAGATCGGAGAACCGTAAGGGGTTGCTCAATCGATAGGTTTTTGAAGTAATATTATCTCCATCCGATGAAAAATGTTTGATTGCGAAATTAATAATTTTTGATGCCGGAACATTATTAATACTTTCCACTTCCGCCCCCTGATACTTTTCTAATCCCGAATCATA
>JAEUSJ010000074.1:1837-14107 GCA_016788215.1 bacterium
AATTAATAATTTTTGATGCCGGAACATTATTAATACTTTCCACTTCCGCCCCCTGATACTTTTCTAATCCCGAATCATAGACTTTGCATATATATAGCTTGTTGTCGATAACCATAAAACTGAGTGGCAACTGGTTCTTAATGCCAACAGGAACTACCGGCATCATAACCTGCGTGTGGCCATCCTTAATCGAAGCAACCAATTCAGAAAGAGTATTGTAAAATTCTACCGGAGTCATCTCTCTATTAACAGACATCTCCGCATTTGAAAAGAGAGCATCTACCTCCTTTTTGGTTAGGTATTGATATAATCCCTGGTGAGCTTCTTCAAGGGATGCTTTTAGAACGGACAAATCTTTTTTCAATTGTTTTTCAGGAATTTTGACTTCTGTGAGGTCAATCTGTGGGCCGGTACTCGCATTTTTCATTTGATCGACTATCTTCATAAACGTTGGATTATCCCGCAGACTGTTAAACTCCTTTAACTTGGCAATAAATTTAGGATCCTTGAAACCGGCATCCGCAGATTTCTGCAAATAGGCCAGAGAAGCTTGCGTATTATTTTGTACTGCAAATATGAGCGATAACATCAGGTAGGTGTCCCCCATTCTCTTGAGGAATTTCTTTTTTGGATCTACCGGGAGTTTATCAAAAGTCGCTTCAATTTCCTGCAGAACCGCTAATCCCTCGTCGCCATTTTGCTTATCCTCAGTCATATCATTAAAGTAATCCGACCTGTTATTATAATATTTTTCAAAATCGGTTTGCGAGTTGGCACTACATGCAGAGAGGAACAGTAGAGCAATAATGGGCAGAACTCTCCCTAGCGGCATGATAAATTCCTTTCAGATGAAATTGTATAATTGCGCAATGAATTTTTATACGTTGAGAGCTAGGCGATATACGCAAAGCGGCGGGCTAAAGTTTCAGATTGCAACGTGCAACGGTTATGCGGATTACTAGCGGCGGGAAAGTTTCATAAAGCCTGTAAGCGCGGAGCTGCCTGAGATCAACGGATCAGAATCCCGTCGTTTGCTTTCCGGTATTGATATCTTTTATAAATTGAACCAGTCCATTCATATACGTCTGCTGATCATCCCACATGGACATATGGCTTCCGTTAGCGCAAAACAGATAACTCCCGTTAGCAAATTGCGTAGACATCCACTTCATGTGTTCCGGATCCATGGTGTCAAATGCCGAGCCGATCACGAGAGTCGGTACCGTAATTTTTGCTAAATCAGCTTTTCTGTCCCACATTTCAAGTTTTCCGGAGATACCAAATTCACTCGGTCCTTGCATCAAGACGTACACCTGCTGGTTCATGTTCTTAAACGCCCTGTTTACCGGATCAGGCCATTCGGCTGCCGGAATCCTGCAAATATGCTTGGTATAAAAGTGTTCCGTAAGCAATTCCATGTATTTCGGATTCTGAAAATCGTTTTTTTCCTCCAGTTGTTTAATTTCGGCAAGGATTGCAGGTTCCATTTGTTTTGACAGAACTTCCTCAGCGTACTTATCATATTCAGGGCAACTCGACATCATATTGGAAATGATCAACGCTTTGAGATTTCCCTGATATTTCAATGCGTATTCGGTCGCAAGAATTCCGCCCCAGGAATGGCCGAGAAGATAAAAATTATTTTTATTAAGGCCGAGCGCAATACGAACCTGCTCGACTTCCTCGATAAATCTAGGCACATTCCACAAACTGGTATCTGAAGGTTGGTCTGAGTAAGCGGAGCCTAACTGATCATAATAAATGAACTCAATCCCCTCTGCAGGCAAGAAACTTTCAAAATTTTCAAAGTATTCATGCGTTCCGCCGGGGCCGCCGTGCAGCAACAACACTTTCATCGAGGGATTGTTACCGAATCGTTTTGTCCACACATTGAATTTTCCGCTAGGCGTTTCAACCCGAATCATCTTTATTCCGCCGGATTTAATACCCGGATCGGAACTTTTAAAGTAATTCGCCAAAGAATGCTGTTCTGAGGACTTTCCGCATGAAAAACACAGAATGCAAATAAATATTACTGCCGACGTTCGGTTCATTGTCTGATCCTTTTTCTGTTGGAGTTATCGTGTATCGATTAGCCGCCATAAAGGGCAGCCGCGCGTTTGACCATTTCTTTTGGCGACACATCCTCTACATGCGTTGCAATAAACCAGGTGTACCCGAACGGATCTTCAAGACGGCCCGATCGGTCGCCATAGAATTGCAGTTCGACCGGCTTGAGCATGACTCCGCCAGCCGCAACTGCTTGCTTCATAACTGCGTCCGCATTTTTCACGTATATCAAGAACTGCACTGTCGTCTTTCCCTGGGTCTTTGGACTGACATTACCCATCTCCGACGACTCATCAGCCAGCATGAAATACGAATCCCCGATCTTAATTTCCGTATGCATGATCTTTCCGTCGGGACCGCTCATGCGTCCGGCTTTTTCTTTTGCTCCAAAGGCTTTGGTATAATAATCTACGGCAGCGTTACCGTCATGGACCGACAGATACGGAGTCAACGTGTGATATCCTCCTGGGCGAAAAATCGAGACGCGCTTTGCGGCTTTCTTTTTCTGAAGTGATTTTTTCCTTTTGGCGGGTTTGTGTTTAACCTGTCTCTTCTTCCTGACAAGTTTCTTTTGAACTGCTTTTTTTAATTTTCCTGCCATAGAGTTCTTCTCCTTATTTTGAAGTGGGATACTTGTATTTCAAAAATAAATCGAAATCACTTACTATAAACTTAATTCTTAGATATTCTCCAGGTTCTTCATACCCGCCTGAAGCAGCTTCTTAATGCGCTCTTTGAATTCAGTGTGGCGTTTTAATTTATGTTCGTAATGACGGTATACTGGAATTAAATTTCGTTCGAGTTTATTTTTCTCAGGAGGAATGGGAACCGCGCTCTCGATTTTGTAGAGATCTCTGGATGTTCGTATGTGTCCCGTGTCTTTCAACAATATGTGATAAATAATCTCCGTAGTCATCAGCACAGGAATATTCTTATCAGAAAACCTCTTATCCAGATCATCTTTTAAACGCGGAATCCATATTTCCGCTGCTTCTTTCCAAATATCGTTTTCGTACGTCACCTTTGTAAAATAATTTCGGCAGACATTTTCAACGAAAACAGAACTAAGGTCAAGTCCCAGGAGCTTGAGATTTTCTAAGATACTATCAAAATAAGGGTTGGACGGGCCTTCCTTATAACGGTCTAATTCAAAAACGTATTGCAGTTTGTTAAACTCAATACCCCGTCTGAGTTTATAGCTGGGATCCGTCCCCAACACAATGGCGCGCACATTATCCGGCTTTTCACAGTAAGGTTCCGGCCACGGATAATCCTGCCTCACAAAATCAGGAAAACTTTCGGTTAATTTTTTAAGCAGCTCCTGATCGTTCATGATATTCCTCCGTCATATTTTGCACAGTACAGATGACAATTAATTACAATGGTGGATTATACTCAAAAGAGCTGATTAGCCTGTCCGAAACTTCACTTAAATGCCGTTTGTAAACAGTCGATATGAATAACTTCAAGAGTGTTAGGCGAAATTATGCACTTATTCAGGATATGTCAATGGGAATTATTCCGGCTCTCTTTTTTTTTGGCAACCCGCCGTTTTCCGCCAAAGGTACTTTTGAAAATCTTCCTTAGTCGATAATAATAGAAAAAGAAATACGAACAATAGAAGCAAACCAATCGTAAGTTCTGTTACCCAATTTACTCTCGGGAAAAAAGTGCAAGAGTTGGGATAGCGCAGATCATATTATTTTCCATATTGCGAACTACATCTGTATCTTCGGAAAACCTGAATCGATAAGCTGCGTGTTCACTGCATCAATTTCTTTCCTGATTATTTCCACTTGGGCGTAAAACCTTTTCATCATTTTCTGGGCATCGTTTACCGCATTTTTGATTTGCGAAGTCGGAGGCATATCGGATTCGTGCAAAATTGTAAAAAGCCTCGATAACACATCCAGCATGTTCTTTGGATTCGACGCATTCCCATTCTCAGAAGCCATTTCCATAATTGCGATACGCCGGTCCATTTCCTTCAGCTTCTGCGCCAATTTAGCGCCAACTTTGGGCAAAATGTTTTTTATTTGGACGCGAGCATTACCAAGGTCTTTCTGAAATATCATGGTTTGTTTTCTGCTCTCATAAACTTGCAAGGACAGATCGTGTTGTTGTTGCAGTTCCTCTTGTGTGGAGTTCACTCTTGGATCCATCTTAATTACAAGCGGGTGGCTATATATGGTGCCGCCAACAGACAATTTAACCGTATACTCTCCTGGAAGCGCCCATGGCGACGTCGCGTCGGGAGGAGTATTGCCGTAAATGGCGTTCATCGGAAAATGAGCTTGTAGATCCAAAGGCGCATAATGCAGGTCCCATATAAAGCGATGCGATCCCGATTCAGCGGACAGGATCTGTGGAGGGCGTACCCAATATAACGGAATGTTTACATCGGGAATCATGTACGGTTTGTCATCGCTGGCAAAGCGTCTTACGAGCTTTCCATTTTTATCCAAAATTTCAAGCGATACAACAGCTTGTGATTTTTCTTTAAGATAATAATCGATGATGGCGCCGTCGGGCGGGTTTTGACCGGCCGGCTCCTCCTGCGGCAACGGCGTATCCGTGTTCATATTCCATCGAATGCGATACGTGGCCTGTGGTTTAAACAAAATTGCTTCCGTGGCATTGAGCGAACCGGCCGCGTACTCAGCTATTTGACGCAGCGGCGTAATATTATCCAATATCCAAAAGGAACGCCCATGCGTTCCAACCACAAGGTCATCATCTTTAATGACGAGGTCACGGATTGAAGTTGCCGGCATATTCAAACGTAAAGACTGCCAATGATCGCCGTCGTCAAATGAAACGTATACTGCATTTTCTGATCCAGCAAAGAGAAGTCCTTTGCGAAACGGGTCTTCCCGAACAACATTAATTGGTTCATCGGGTAATCCGGCTGCAATTTCCTTCCAACTTTTCCCGCCGTCGTGCGTTCGGTAAATATGCGGGCGCATATCATCTAGTCGAATACGATTTACCGCCGCATACGCAGTGTTTACATCAAAATGCCCGGCATCCATGAGTGAAATTTTACTCCAGGAACTGATGCCCGGCGGTGTGACATTCTTCCAAGTCTTGCCGCCGTCCTTGGTGATGTGAATTAACCCGTCATCAGTTCCTGCCCAAATGGTGTTACTATCCACGTAAGATGGCGCAACGGTATAAATGACACCTCTGCGCGGCATCTTTTTCATATCTTCGTTTCGATAAACGCCTACGTTTTCCGGAATATCCCAAGATTCTCTGCTCAAATCGGGACTGATGATCTGCCAGGAATTCCCGCCGTCGTGCGTTTTGAATAAAACATTTCCCGCATAAAATAAAGTTTTCGGATCGACAGGTGAAAAAAGAACCGGCGCGGTTCTTAAAAAACGATAGGTGCCGGTCTCAATGGCTTCCGGTTCTATATTCTGATATTGCCCGTTTCGTTTGTCATATTTTGTAAGTTTTCCGCCATAAACCATATTATGATCGAGCGGGTCGGCAGCAACATAGCCCCACTCTTCCGCGCCAACCGGGTGCCACTCGCGAAACGTGATCGCTCCATCGTTACCCCGGCTGGAAATGCAGACAGAACCGCTCTCCTGCTGTCCACCGTACACATTATATGGAAACGCGTTATCCGTGCTGACATGATAAAATTGCGCCGTCGGTTGATTATACCAGGAAGAAAAAGTTTCGCCTCCGTTGACTGTAATGATTGCACCCTGATCTGCCGCAAGGAGTAAGATATTCGGATCATTCGGATTGATCCATATACGGTGATAATCGTCTCCGCCCGGCGCCCCGCGGAACCCGGTCCACGTTTTGCCGCCGTCCGTTGATTTCCAAGTCGCGATATTGGCGCTATAAACCACTTCCGCATTTTTTGGATCAGCCTTTATCTCCGCAAAATCACTGCCGCGTCCCCACAGTCGTTCATCCGAACTCATACGTACCCATGATGCGCCGGCATCATCCGATCTATAAATACCCCCGAGATCGCGGGAATCAACAGTTGCATACATTCGATCCGGGTTACTCGGAGCAATACAAAACCCGATGCGGCCTAATCCTTGTTCGTATGTGGGCAAACCCTTTGTTAATTTCTTCCAAGTAGTTCCCCCGTCGGTTGATTTATACAAACCGCTCTCCGGACCTTGCCACCACCCGTTTTCCCATGGCCCAAGTCGTGAAGCCCATAGATCGGCATAAATGACGTCCGGGTTTTTTGGATCAATCGTGACCTGGACCGCACCGGTATTTTCGTCTTTGTACAAAACACGGTCCCAATTTTTTCCGCCGTCGGTGGTTCGGTAGACACCGCGTTCCGCATTCGGCCCATACGGATGACCTAATACCGCAGCAAAAACCCGATCAGGGTTTTCATTGTCCACGGTTAACCCGCCGATTTGCTGTGCATCTCGTAAGCCAACATGTTTCCATGTCTTGCCTGCATCGGTTGATTTGTAAATGCCATTCCCAACGGAAAGGTCGGGTCTTTGCAAACCCTCTCCCGTCGCAACGTAAATTACGTTCGGATCGGACGGCGCAACAACAATATCGCCGATAGAACCCGTCGGCTGATCATCAAAAACAGGAAACCACGTTCTGCCATAATCGTTCGTTTTCCAAACGCCGCCATTATTCACTCCGATATAGAATACATTGGGCTCTTGGGGCACGCCGACTGCGCCGACTGTGCGGCCTCCCCGATGCGGTCCTATCATGCGCCACTTCATGTAATCAAAAAATTTTGATTCAACCGATTGAGCAAATAATTGTAGGATCTGCCCTAAACAAAATGTAATGAAAAAAAATAGCCGTATCTTCATATGACCAACTCCGTTTATAAAATGCCTCCAGTATTTTCTCAGTTCTTTACCTGTTTCACACGCCAAATTGTTTAAAATGATGGTCGGCATGTTTATACATCAATTTTCCCCACTCCAATGGCGTCATGGGTCCAAAAAAACTATGATTAGATATCTTGACCGTGTGTTCGCCCGGTACCAATTTGTTGAATGCCACCGTAAAATTCGATCTCTCTATATTGAAATCACGTTCATCCGATATGACAAACTCAGCTGCTGTCGGAGAACTTTTCGAAAACGGCTTATCGTTTGTTGCCATACTTTTGAAAAAGCGTCCTATGTAACGAAAAAATGTTGGCTTGACGTCCAAATCGCCGACGGGAACCCGCATAGTCAATGTACAATGTGCCAACATTTGCGCCGCATTCATTTTGCCCCATTGCGCCGGTGTTTGAGAGGAGAGTTTGTTTAGTCTTTCCATTATTTCTTTTTGCGCATCCGGTTCAAATATTGATTTCATGGTTACCCTCCTGATATGATTTTAAGCTAAAACGGGTCTGTTTATTTTTATTGAGGCAGGCAACTGCAACTCAATTTCTTTTTGATTTCTGCTGGCAATCAAAAATCAGTTGAATGATTTTCGGATCCGTCGGTTTGTAAAACCGATATCGTTCAAAACAATCAAGTGCATTTTCCCAAGAATTCTGCCGGTAGTAGAGCATGCCCAAATTATAAAAAACTTCCCAAATTCGTCCCCGACTTTCTCTGATAAATTCCAGATATAATATTTCAGCCTCGTTCAAAGCGCCGGACGATTCGGCAAACAAAGCCATGTGTAACAGAGGTACCGGAAACTTCTGTTTTACAAAAAAGCCGGACAACCAAATTCTCGTTGAAGATTTTGGAGGTCCAATCCAGGCGTCAAGATAGCTGATGTCTGTCAACACAGTATCATATCCCATTTTTAGTAATTCTTCTGAGAATCGTATTGGCGGCAATTGCAATAAATAGCTATTGTGAGCATAAATGGCCGTATTATAGTCCCAATAAATAATGCGCCATGAAGGCATGTCTCTCAGTTGGTTCTGCCAAGACATCGCGGAAGCGTAGTTAAAGACAATCAGTTGCGGCAGATAGCGATCTACCAGCAGCCTCAGGCCGCCATTGTTAAAACTATTCTGATACTCAGTATACAATTTCTCTTTCATGACTTCGAGTCTTCCATCAATGAACACCCGTTGATTAAGCCTCCAACCGAGCCAATTTCCAATGCTGATATTATTTAGAAAACGCCTATTAATGGCATGTTTTTCCATGAATTGGAATGCCCGTTCGGCAACAAACTGAGAATCCAACCCCCAGCCAAAACGAATCAACCGCTTATCGCTGATGTAGTATGAATCTGTTACAACACGCAATGACAATGATAGCGTGACAAAAACAAGAAGACATTGACTATAACGTAATATACCTGAGATTGAAGTCATAGTACGTTTTTTTTGGAACCAAAACCAAACCTCATTTAGCATTTGCCCGGTAAGCCCGCTCGCGTAAATAACAAACAACGGAATATTACGGTATTGACTGTAACTGACTGCAAACAAAGCCACTGCAATAACCAACTCGTGAATTTTTCTATTCCTTATGGTAACTATTACCAAAACACCCGACAAAAAAGTGAATAGGTAGTACAGTGCAATTACCTGTGGTGGAAAAAGAGCGGGACGGGAACGGGCGAATGAAGACCATGGGGAAATAAATTCCAAAATAGTATTCTTAAAAATACTTCCGGAATCAAGCCGGGTTGCCAATTCCACTGGAAACATCGCACCGTCGACAAAATAAGGATTGATCAATATGGACGCCATTCCAAAAAAAGACCACATCCACAAATATCGATCTATTTTTTTTTCTTGGAACGGAACCGATACGGCGTACGCGCCCATAATTAATAGGCCAATGACAAAAAGGCCCTGCGTATTCGTCCACAAAACCATGATTACAGGAAGTATCCATAATACCCGGCGGCGCTCCCGTACGTAATGATCCAAGACGAACAACATCAGAATCATCCATACCCATGTCATGATCTCAGGCCGAAAGTTAAATCGCACTTCTATGGTCAACAGAACCCCTAACATAAGCCAAAGGGTGGCAGAGGAGGTAATCTGATTCGATTTAAACCAATAGTACATCAGGGTAAAAACGATCAGGATCAATGTAACGTATACGGCTGAAATACCTTCGAATCCAATCCACACGTAGACAGTATAAAGCAATATCTGATAAAGCCAATGAAGATCAATGTAGAGGTGATTGGGAACCGTATACGTATAGGAATCGAACGTCGGGAATGCACGATTTTGCAGTATCCACTCTCCTCCGTGCAGATGAAACCCTAAGTCATTCTCTGCTATCAACCGAAAGGATAACGCTGTCAAAAGCAGAAATAAGGAAGCAAAAGGTAAAAGCCGTATTACCTTAGAAAGAATTCTCATAAGATATGCAAACCGCTTTGGATTATTAATAATGCTCTCCGATTGAAATTTGAATTCTACGCCCATCCGTTTTTTTTATAAATATCATATCCGGCATCCAGAGCATACTTTATCTGTTCGACAAGAATTTTTCAATTTGCCTGCGATGGCGCAGTATATGAACTATGGCGTGTTCGAGCAGTTGTTCAATATCGTATTCTTCATCCCAGCGCGTCATGAAACGAATGGAAAATAAGTTGAGTTCAATTTGTTCTCTATTCAAATCATACAGTTCTCTTGTGTTGAATTGCAGCATGGATTCGGTCTCACGCACAGCCTGCGTTGGCGTGTCGATGACAATACTGTCGGTAGTAGGAATTGCAGATGACTTCTTAATCGCCGACAACACGTAAGCAGCATAACCGTACCCGGAACGAACAACGTGTTTTGCGATGGTCTGAATGGACCGACAATGTTCATCGGAAGTATTTGGATCAACGATTTTGGTAAATTGTGCCGGCGTCAAAGTTCTAATTACACCGGTATATTCATTCACGGCTTTTTGATATTCATCCATGATCGCGCCCAGACCGCCGATTCGATAGGAAAGTGGTTCCACAAAAGCTCTCCGATTTGGTTTTATGATCTTTCTATGCTTGTTTCTAATGTATTCAGATCATGACGACCGTGTTTCTCTTAGATACGACTAAGTCACTTACATCAATTAATATTTAATAATTAGTGAGTTCAAATGTAGGAATATGGCACAGACTTGTCAACGAGATTTATAGAGCCCTCCTATGGTCTTTGTGAAATAAATACTGCGTCATTCTTTCACCGTGCGTCTAACTTTGTCCTTTAATATCAAAAGAAATTATTGTAAGTTCTCTCGTTAAATACCACATATTTTTATGGAGCCCAACATGTCATCTCTTCATACGATTACACCTGCGATCAGAACAAATGAAATCACCTATGCCGTACGCGATGTTGTAATTCTGGCCGAGAAAGCCGCGAAACGCGGTCTGGAAATGTTATATTTGAATATCGGCGACCCGAATGTTTTCGATTTTTGCACCCCCCCGCACATCATTGAGGCCGTTCACAAAGCAATGCTGGCCAATAAAAACGGATATTCCGCTTCTTCCGGTATTAAAGAGGGACTTGCATCGGTTGAAAAAGAAGCTGAGCGGAAAGGCATTCGGAATATTCGGGATATTTTTATTACCACCGGCGTCAGCGAGGCAATCGATCTTTGTTTGACAGCTCTGGCAAATGAAGGCGATAATGTGCTGACGCCCAGCCCCGGTTACCCATTATACCAGGCGATTCTTAAAAAATTAAATGTGATTGAAAATTCTTATTATCTTGATGAGGCCAATGATTGGCAGCCCAATGTAGATGAGATGGAGTCCAAGATCAATTCCAAGACCCGCGCGATCATATTAATTAATCCTAATAACCCTACAGGATCGGTGTATTCCAACGAAGTTCTACTCAGGGTTATTGAACTCGCAGCAAAGCATAATCTCGTGATTTTTGCGGATGAGATATATGACAAACTGATTCTGGACGGCGGCCATCACGTTGCGCTGGCTTCATTAAATTCCGAGGTTCCAATGATTACACTGAACGGTTTATCAAAGTCATTTCTCGTACCTGGTTTTCGTATCGGCTGGGGAATCATATCCGGGGAGGAAGCACGAATTCGAACGTACGTAGAAGCAATCAATAAGTTATTGCGCGCGCGCCTTTGCGCCAATCATCCTATGCAATATGCTATTAAGCCTGCTTTAGAAGGAGATCAAAACCACCTGATCGACGTTAAGGCACGTTTAACCAAACGCCGGGATATCACTTTTGAAATGCTGAATTCAACACCAGAAATTTCTTTGGCCAAACCTAATGGTGCTTTTTATGCGTTCCCTTCCCTGCATATTAAGAAAACAGACGATGAATTTGTTCGCGCTTTGATAGAAGAAACCGGCGTGGTGGTAGTTCCGGGCAGCGGCTTTGGGCAGGCTCCCGGAACTAAGCATTTTCGGGTTGTATTCCTTCCTGATGAGAATAAGCTGAAGAAAGCGTACGAAAAGATTTTGGATTTTGTTCACAAATTCAATAAAAGTTAGCCGCAAAAAAAAATCAGGTGCAGTCCAGTCCTTCACTTAGATGGAGGCTCCGTTTACTCTTTTGTGATATCAGAAATTGAGTTCGTATGCAAATTTGAAATATTGCCCCGAATTTTCAAATAATTTATTGTCGTTCTTCCTTGGATCTCTGTATGAATTTAATACATAATATTTTTTCTGTAGGTTTAGCACAAAATATAAATTACTCCCAGCAAAAAATTCATACTGAAGAAGCGAATTCCAGGATGTTACCTTGTATTGTTCGTCAATGCTACTGTCATTATAATCATCACGCTGGAAAAATGATCGTAAGTAAAGTTTATCTATGATGCGATAATTAAGTTTAATACGATATATTTTCTGATCAAAATCCTCTGTGTGCTGTCCAAGATAGGTCAGGAGCAATCCCATGCGGCTAAAAAGGGATAGCGACAATTCTCCATAAGGATTTTGTAAGAAAGCTCCATAATAAGGGCCGAAATTGTATCCGACCGAGAGCGTATGATTACCGTATATGAATTTTACATTGTGGTCTTGTAAAAAATTGGTCCGTGTCACAATCGTTGTGTCACTCGTTGCGTCATCGGGGCGATTATACTCGAAGTAATGATTTACGCTTAACCAATCGTTGACCTTGTAATTCACATACGTATTAACATTTTCTTGATGTTTGAACTTATCAGATAATCGTTGCGCACGATAATACTGCGCGCCCGCATTGATGGACGAAAAATACTTTACATTTCGCACAAAATTATACCCGCCTCCAACTATAACTTCATCATAATT
>JAEUSJ010000075.1:0-3108 GCA_016788215.1 bacterium
CACGTTGCTTCGCACGAAGGAATCGTTTGTGTAGAAAAAATAGCCGGAAAAGAGACGCATCCGATAGATTATACGTCGATTCCTGGCTGCACGTATTGTCAGCCTCAAGTTGCCAGTATCGGTTTAACTGAAAAAATGGCGAAAGAAAAAGGATTTCAGGTCAAGGTTGGAAAATTTCCATTTTCCGCCAGCGGGAAGGCCCGAGCAATCAATGAGCGGGACGGATTTGTTAAAGTGATCTTTGATGCGAAGTATGGCGAATTACTCGGCGCACACATATTAGGATCGGAAGCAACAGAAATGATTGCGGAATACGGTATTGCCAAATCGCTGGAAGCGACTTATAAAGAGATTGGGAACACCATTCATGCTCACCCGACACTATCCGAAGCGATGATGGAAGCGGCTCTGGATGCCTACGGTGAAGCCGTTCATATTTAAAAAGTTAATAGCTTGTGAATATAGAGACGATTGAATTTATTGCCAGCGTATACCGAAATCACCAAGTGCCTGAACCGCGCCTTAGTGAAGTCGCTTTTTTTGGAAGATCGAATGTCGGCAAATCCACTCTGCTGAATATGTTAACCGGAAAAAAGTTAGCGCGTATCAGCAGCACGCCTGGAAAGACACAATGTTTAAACTACTATCGCGTAAACGATAGTTTTTATCTTGTGGATGCTCCTGGGTACGGATACGCAAAAGTTCCTGAAAAATTAAAATTGGCCTGGAAACGTTTTATTGACGAATGGGTTTCCGAAAACAACAGGTTAAAGCTGGTTATTCAGATCATTGATGCGCGATTAGAGCCGCAAGCATCGGACCTGCAAATGGCAGAATGGTTAAATTATCACAGAATTCCGAGTGCACTTGTTGTGAACAAAATAGACAAGCTGTCGCATTCACAGCGTCAAAAAAACCTGAAACAATTAAGTGAATCCGAGGTATATTCTAAGATGAATCTTATCCCGGCTTCCGCCCAATCGGGCGAAGGAAAGCGCGATATTCTAAGCGCGATTTCATTTCATCTGTAATTTATCGCAAAATATCAGGAGGCATGTATGCAGTTTTTTCTAAAGATTACCTTTTATTTCATCTTAATCGCAGGTATTGGCTGTAATACATTAGAAGCGAAAGATAATCAAAGCGAAGGCACGATAAAATTTTATACGGACGTTACGTGTTTCAAAATGTTGAGTGATCAAGGCGTAACCTATACGCAGCTGCATTTTTTTTCAGAACGGAACCAATTTACTTTTGCTCCAAAAGATACGGTGTTTATAGCTGGTTTCACTGTTCGTGTCACATTTACGGACGTAAGCGACCCTAAGAGCATTTTTGAAAAACAATGGACTATGAATATTGACGACAATATTACAGCTGACGATACGGCCAAGAATATTCCAATCATTTTTGAGAACAGTTTTGCGGTCAAGCCCGGCAAATATAAATTAACGATATTGATCGAAGATGAAAATGATAAGACCAAAACCGGCAATTACTCCGAAGAAATGGATATTCCTGATTATGCAGGTAAGCAGCTAAATGTAAGTCAGATTGAATTAGCCACTCAGGCGTTGAAGGGCGGAAATAATGACGATATGTTTGTCAAGAACGGCTACACGATTTTCCCAAACCCGACGAAATTTTATGGAAGCAATTTGCCTCGGTTAACTTTTTATTCGGAAGTTTATAATTTAGATTTTGAGGAAGGCGGAGCTAATAATTCATATGTCGCAGATTTTACATTAACGGATGAAGCCGGAAGCGTCATTAAAGAGTTTCCATCAAAAACATTTAACAAGGCAGGCAAGACAGCCATAATCATTCATTCGTTGAATATCATCTCAATCCAAAGCGGCCGTTATAACTTGATTGTTCGCGTGACCGACAAATCGAATAAAAAGATTGCACAATCAAAAAAGCTGTTTGCTATTTACCGTGACGGAGAGTCTATATATGAAACACAGGCGGAAGACTCCTTCTTCAAAGATTTGGATGCACAAGGAGCTGTTCGGGCAGGAAACATATTAACTGTTTTTGGAAGAGCGGATGATTCAAAAATTTATTCACAACTTGAATTAGAAGGGAAGAAAAAATTCTTAGACCGTTTCTGGAAAGAGCGCGACCCGTCCCCGGGAACTAAATCCAACGAGCTTCTCATGGACTATTACAAGCGATATGAAGACGCAAACATGAAATTTTCAACACCAAACCGTGAAGGGTGGAAAACGGATTTGGGCAGGGTATACATGGTCTATGGTCCTCCTGCGCAGATCGAGAAACATGAATTTGAATCCGATAAAAGACCGTATCAGCTTTGGTATTATTTTCAATTAAAAGGCCAACCCGCACAAACCATTTTTGTTTTTGCCGATTTGGCAGAATCCGGTATTCAACAACTATTGCATTCCAATGCCCGTGGCGAACTCAGTGATACCCGTTGGCAGGAACGCGTAGCAAAATAACGATACAAGAGGAGAGATTAGGATGACTGATCGCGTGTATATTGAGGATATTTTTCAACATAAAATTCCGGACGGTTCGGATGTAACTCTAAGAGGCTGGTTATACAACAAACGTTCGAGTGGAAAATTATTATTTCTACTTGTACGGGACGGTACGGCCGTGATACAGGCAACAGTTTATAAGCCGGGCGTAAGCGCAGAAATATTTGAGACGGCAGATAAATTAACCCAGGAATCTTCGTTGTCGGTAATTGGAAAAATCAAGAAAGATGAAAGGGCTCCGGGAGGTTATGAATTGCAGGTGACAGACGTCAAACTTATCGGGCAATCGGTCGATTTTCCTATTACACCGAAAGAACATGGTCCTGAGTTCTTAATGGATTATCGACATCTTTGGCTGCGTTCAAAAAATCAACATGCCATTCTAAGAGTGCGTCATACCATTATCAAGGCCATTCGGGATTTTTTTGACGGCAGGGGGTTTACGTTGGTCGATACGCCGATATTTACGCCTGCAGCTTGCGAAGGAACTTCTACTTTGTTTGAAACAGATTATTTTGATACAAAGGCATTTCTTACTCAGAGCGGCCAATTATATGCAGAAGCGGGCGCATTGGCGCTCGGAAAAGTATATTGTTTCGGT
>JAEUSJ010000075.1:3205-14009 GCA_016788215.1 bacterium
CGAAGGCATTTCTTACTCAGAGCGGCCAATTATATGCAGAAGCGGGCGCATTGGCGCTCGGAAAAGTATATTGTTTCGGTCCAACTTTTCGAGCTGAAAAATCCAAAACACGCAGGCATCTTACGGAATTTTGGATGGTTGAACCTGAAGTGGCTTTTAATGAATTAAAAGAGAATATGGAGTTAGCGGAAGATTTCATTGAATATATCGTTCAAACAGTTTTAAGAACACGCGTTGAGGAATTGAAAACACTTGGCCGCGATACGACGAAACTTCAGAATGTCCAAGCGCCATTTCCCAAAATTCATTATGATGAGGCGGTCAAAATTCTGGAGGATGCCGGGGTAAAATTTGAATACGGCAACGACTTTGGCTCTCCGGATGAAACGGCCATATCGGAAAAATTTGATCGGCCGGTCATTGTGCACCATTATCCGTCGGCAATAAAAGCGTTTTATATGAAACGCGATCCAAACGAGCCCGACAAAGCTTTGGCGATGGATGTGTTGGCGCCGGAAGGTTATGGAGAAATTATCGGGGGAAGCCAGCGAGAAGATGATTATGACATGCTCGTTTCCAGAATAAAAGAACATAATTTGCCAATGGAAGCGTTTGAATGGTATTTAGATTTACGCAAATACGGCTCTGTTCCGCATGCAGGTTTTGGTCTTGGCGTGGAGAGAACAGTAGCGTGGATCTGTGGTTTGCAGCATGTTCGTGAAACCATACCGTTTGCAAGAATGATTCATCGTTTAAAACCATAATTATAAAGGAACTATCAATGTTTAAGAAATATGCTATAACAGTGGCGTTGTTGGCGGCAACGATCTTTGAATCTTGTGATAAAAGCGGCAAAGATGAAATTGAGTCTATTGATTTGACTAAAAATCAAATTGATATTCTATTTGTTTCGCAGACCGCTGGAATTCAACAAATTTTTGCCGTTCAAGACACGACCTTTGATGAAGTTTGGAATGCGAGCCTTGCCTACGGAACTCATGGTGTCCTGGACCCCAGTTGGTGCGTTGATGGACGAAAATTCGTATTTACAGATATTGCCATTATGACATCAAGGGGTCTGCCATTTCATTCTAATATTTACATCAGAAATATGGATAATAGCACATCGGACAGTGCCGATATTGCGAGTGCGCTTCGGCCGGTAACCTATAGTAGGTTTTGGATTGATTCAATCGGAGCCCATGGAACAGTAAATATACGTCCGGACTGGAGTCTTTATACAAATCAAGTTGTCTTTATTTCGAACCGGGACAGTGTTTTTAATGTGTATTTGGCAAGTATTACGGATTCGCTTACCGGAGATACACTACCGACGTTATTGACAAATGCAAGCGATGAGATAGGGATGTACTGTTATCCATCGTTTTCACCAGACGGAACCAAAATACTTTATACATCAGGAAAGAGTGGAAGCGACGAAATATGGGTGATGAATTCTGACGGAACGAATAAGACCCGGTTGACACATAACAATGCTACGATTAATTTCCGTCCGCGGTTTTCGCCTTCTGCAGATCGCATTTCCTTTTTTTCTAATATGTGGGCAAATGGGAACGACTCCCTTCAGGTATACACCATGGATCCAAATGGGGCCAATCTTGATACTGTGACTACTTCAGGTAATAACTATGATCCGTCTTGGTCTCCTGATGGAAATGAAATTGTATTCGCAAAAAGAGGAGGATCGTCATCAAAACCGCGTAGCTATATCTACATCATAGGGCGAAATGGTCTTAATGAAAGAAAATTAATTAGCGGGGATAACAAAGCTTATTATCCGGCATGGAGACCTCTTCCTTAAAATAGTTGTATAAATCACAAAAAGGGTCTTCAGAGTCGGCAACCTGAAGACCCTATTTTTTAGGTGCCTGTATGAGAGCGTCTTCGAACGAAAAAAAACCCAGCCTTAAGAAACAGACGGTACAGATGCTGGATCAGTTTCTGTTGGGTTATATTTCACCTAAAGATCTTATTAATGCAGCCGCTCCGATGTTGATAGTTTCCCAAAGCAAACGCGGTAGAAAAAATTACATTGAAAAATATCTTATGGAACTGTCGGGAAAAACCGAACAAGAATTGACTCGGGAATACATCTATAAAATCCGGGAAACAATTAGAGGTGATGTAGTTACTTCTGAAAAAGATAGGGCCAAAGTATTTAGGCGAACCCTTCGAAAGCTCCTGGAAAGGCTTATTTATGAAGAAATTGAAGAAGCCTATTTTCTTTCAATGCTGTCGGATATGATGGTAGATTATGATTTGGAAATTCAGGCTGAACCGGACGTCAAAGTGTTTTTTGCAAAGATACAAACTTTGTTTTCGTTAGCGAATCAGACCAAACAAGCGCCTTCGGTAATCAATGTGACATTGGACTTTTATGACAGCTTTTTTAAAGGCCTATGGGATGAATAATCACTCACTTTTTATTTCTACCACCGTCACGCCCGTGTCGCCTTCGCCCCATTGTCCTAAGCGGTAATTTCTTACGCGCGGATCACGTTTTAAGAACGCGCCAATTTTCTTTCGAAGAATACCATCGCCTTTTCCGTGAACCAGCGTAACCTCCTTGAATCCCAACACGAGCACATCCGTTAAATACGCGTCAACCTCATAGATCGCTTCTTCGGCTGTCAGGCCGCGCAAGTCAATTTGGTTTTTAATATCTTCTGTGTTCCAGTTAATATGCTGTCGCGGCAGAGTTTCGGATTTTTTTTCGCTTTCTGTTTTAGTATTCGATAATAGGTTAGTATTAATTTTGATAGAAATACTCCCAACTCCCAGCAGCACGTGACTGGAATCATCCGGACTCTCTAGTACCGTAGCTTCAACACCCATGCTTGGAATAAATACTTTATCGCCCTTATGCAATTCGTCTGGATGTTCAAGCGGCGAAATGTCAATTTCTTTTATGCCATTCAATTCGGTCTGAACAAACGCGTTTTCATCACGAATTAAATTTCTGGATTTTCTTATGGTTTCTTTATCAGCATTGGATAAACGGATTTCCTGAATGGCAGCTTCTATCTTTTTATTTGCCTCCTGCAGGGCTTTTTGAGTCTCTTCCAGGGATTTTTGTTTCAGGTTTCTTTCTTTAGTTTTTAGATCTTTAATACGGTCATCGTAAAGTTTAGTCAAACCCTCAAGACCTGACCTTTCGCGATTTAATTCAGCAAACAGCGTATCATATCGCTTAATCCGGGTCTGCAGTTCCTGAATCAGGTTCTCTAATCTAAGTATTTCAGTGCCTGAAATTTCTTTTGCCTTTTCAATAATATCAGACTGAAGGCCGATGCGTTTCGATATTTCAAAAGCGTAGCTGCTTCCAGGAATTTTAGGACGAAAGACATACGTGGGTTGCAAGGTTTCATGATCAAATTCCATAGATCCGTTTTCAATTCCATCCGTGTCATGTGCAAATGCTTTCAACTCACCATGATGCGTTGTGACGATCGACACAGCTTGCTTTCTGTTAAAATAATCCAGGATGGCAATGGCAAGCGAAGACCCTTCTTTCGGATCGGTTCCGCTGCCTATTTCGTCGATCAGAATAAGTGATTTCCGCGTAACTTTATTTACCATTTCAGAAAGATGCTGAACGTGTGAAGAAAAAGTTGAAAGGTCATTCTCTATTGATTGATCATCGCCAATATCTGCGAATACCTGATCAAACACGCTCAGATGAGTCCCGATCGCGCAAGGGATTAGAAGTCCTGACTGGTTCATCAAGGCAAAAAGCCCGATGGTTTTGAGCGCAACCGTCTTACCTCCGGCATTCGGTCCGGAAATGATCAATGTACGCCCTGAATTCGGTGGACTGCCGAGTTCAAGATCAAGCGGAACTACACCACGCCGGTCTGCCGGTAATTTATTAAGTTCTTTCAGAAACAAGAGAGGGTGTAACCCTTGCTTGATGTGGAGGTGCCCGGCTTCATTCAAATGTGGTTTAACGCCATTTAGAAAATTGGCAAACCGGCCTCGAACGTACAGGAACTCAATATCGCCTAGAATTTCCATTGCGCATTTTAGGGTGTCCAAATGCGGGCGAATTACATCAGCAATTTGCAGTAAAATCCGTTCGATCTCGCGAGTCTCGTCCATTGCGAGTTTTCGTAATTCATTATTGAGCTCCAACACTTCAGCGGGTTCAATAAATACGGTCTGGCCGCTGGAGGATTCGTCATGAATGAATCCTTTAACTATATTTTTGTATTCCTCCTTGACCGGAATTACCATTCGTCCGCCACGCATCGTAACGAGGGCATCCTGTGAATAACCCTCTGAAGCAAATTGCCGTGAGAGGGATTCGAGTTTTTTGCGTATGTGGGACGATTTTGTTTCGAGGTCTCTTCGGATCTGTTTAAGCCGCGAACTTGCATTGTTCTTGACCTCGCCATGTTCGTCAATAGCTGAGGAAATGGCATCTTCAATGTCGGAATAATTCTGAAGGGGCTCAGTCAGTTTGAATAGAAGAGGATACTTGTCGCCACGGTTCTTAATATAAGATTTTATTTTTCGCGTCGTTTGCAGTGTGAATAATACCTGGTTAAATTGGTCTGGGTTCAAGAATATGCCCAGCGTTCCAAGTTTTCGAAAGGAGTCTCGCACATCTCTGAGTTGGTCAATCGGAAATGCATCGTCATATTTTAACAAGTCGGACATCTCGACAAGTTCGTTCAGATTCTTTTCAATCGTATCGAAATCATGCAATGGCGCCAGAGACTCAATTCTCTCTGATGCCATATCGGTGAGAATATAACGTAATAACTGTTCTTTGATTTTATCAAATTCGAGAGGCTGTAAGCTGAATTCAGAGGACATGATTAAATACGCATCAGTTCGTGGAGTGTTTGTAGGTCAAGCAGGATAGCGGTAACTTCTTGTCCGGATTCTATGTTGCCTGCTTCTTCGGGAATATCGATAAGACAATTAGCATACGAGAGTGATGACATAACTCCGGAACTCTGATTGTTCATTGGTAATACGGTAAAACCTTTTTCATTCTTACTAAGTGTTCCGCGTAAAAAATAACGTAATCCGGCTTTTTTTGGAATTTGAACAGAGCTGACTGCTTTTACGCTATTCGGCATATAATAATCGACATTCGACATTTTCTTAATTGCGGGAACAACAAACAATTCAAAACAAACAACAGAGCTGACTGGATTTCCTGGCAATCCAAAAAAAAGTTTACTTTGATAGCTTCCGAAAACCAGAGGCTTACCCGGTTTTTGTTTGACCTTCCAGAATTTGATGTCAACACTGAGTTTTTCCAGAGCTTGCTTTACATAGTCAAATTCGCCCATAGAAACTCCGCCGGAAGTCAAAACAATGTCGGCCGAAAATGCGTTCTGAAGCTTTTCTTCTGTGTCTTTTAACGTATCCTTGGCAATACCTAGATCAACCACCGTAATACCCATTTTCTCAATCAAGGCACGCAATGTATAATTATTACTGGAGCGGATCTTGCCCGGAGGCAATGGTTCGTCCATTCCTACCAATTCATCGCCCGTAGAAAGGAGGGCAATACTTGGTTGCGGGTTAATTTGAACCGTGGATTTCCCGATTGAGGCAAGAACACCTACATCGTAAGGTTTGATGAGCCGGCCCTTTTGAAAAACAACCTGTCCGGCTTTAATATCATCTCCGGCTTTGCGACAGTGTTCGTTTTTTTGAACGGGTGAGAAGACAAGTACTTCGTTATCATTTCTTTTTTCAGTCTGCTCAACCATAACTACCGCATCGGCTCCACTGGGCAGCGGGGCGCCGGTCATGATCTGTATGGTCTCGTCCTCTTCGAGATGCTTTTGTGAGACTTTTCCTGCGGGAAGAACGTCGACGATTTTTAGCTTAACCGGGTATTCGCGCGATGCGTTTTGCACATCGATGTAACGAACGGCATAGCCGTCCATCGCAGAATTGTCAAACGACGGTATATTTTCACTTGATATAATAGGCTCACCGAGCACCAACCCTACGGATTCCGTAATGGGGACAGGCCGCACCGGTAATACCTGTGCGGTATCCAAAACTATGCGTAATGCATGATCAACGGAGATCATAATTCTCCTGACTGGCAAAATGATAATCTGAAACATTCCAAGTATCGTTATCTTTAATCATCGTTACAAACATGTCTTGTGTGGTTAAAATATTACTCTCGTAACGAATTGAGAACGTGAATTGAATGCGGTTCAAGCCGATCGATATTGAATCGGTCAATAAGAAGAGGGAAGGCCTCTCAATCTCAACGTTCTGTAAGTCCTGTTCATTGAAATATTCATTTTCTGATATAATTTTTTTGTTGGCGGCCCGGGAGGTGTATTTCAATAATTGAGAACGTCCTTCGGCTAAAAAGTAGTCACGAACGAATAGTTTTGCTGTGAATTCGGGTGTATTGTGATGTTTCGTACAACCGATAACTAAAATAAAAACAAAAATAACTTCAACAACGCGCTTCTTCATTACGATATTACAAATAACCTAAATTTTTTAATACAGTGTTGTTTTTCCGCCAGTCCTCCTTGACCTTGACCCATAACTCCAGAAAAACTTTTCGGTCAAGAAACCTCTCGATATCTTTTCGGGATTCTTCCCCAACTCGTTTAAGCGCTTCACCGTTTTTCCCAATCAAAATGACTTTTTGGGATTGACGTTCCACGATAATGGATGCGCGGATGAAGCCCTTTGATTCTTTTCTTTCTTTAAACTCTTCGATTATAACGTCAGTGGAATAAGGTATTTCCTTGCCGTAATACAAGAAAATTTTTTCGCGGATGATCTCACTGACAAAGAATTTTTCAGGCTGTTCAGTCAGCGTGTCCTCAGGGTAAAATCTTTCTCCGACCGGCAGAATGTCGATCAAATTCTTTTTGACGATATCAACGCCGTCATTATTTAATGCGGAAATTGGAATGATTTCCTTAAAAATTCCAACTGCATGAAACCGATGAATTAAAGGTAATAATTGCTCTTTGGGTACAAGATCGACTTTATTGAGCAAAAGTATTTTTGGAAGTTCTAAGTTTTTGAGTGCGTTTTGGAAAAGTTCAAGTACAAAATCCGAGTCTTCTTCAGATGTGACGTCAATCATCACCAGTAAAATATCGGATGTTTGAATGGCCTGATCGGCAATCTTCATCATCGCAGTTTGAAGAGCGTATTTAGGTTTAATCAAGCCCGGTGTATCAAGAAAAATGATCTGGATATTTTCCTCATTCATTATGCCGAGAATACGCTGGCGCGTCGTTTGCGGTTTTGCCGTAACGATGGACAATTTGAAATCAAGCAATTGGTTGAGTAATGTGGATTTACCTGCATTGGGCCTGCCGATAATGGCGACGTATCCGCAACGCGTTTTTGGTTTTTCAGCTTTCTTCAAAATATTCGTTTCCTGTTATTTTTTTCATGATCGTATTTGGCATGTCGTCCCGATTGTCCGCCGTAACCTCTGTAAAACAGCAATCCGGTCTTCGATGAATTTCTTGGACGAAGGAATGGCCTTTTTTGGCAATGACGCCGATCAGGGTGTGTGATTCAAGAAGTGAGCTAACTTTATCAATGAAAAAGGGAGATTGACAAAATAAAGTACCGATTTCATCAATATAAATGTATTTTGCCTTACCGCGATTATCGAAAACTTCGCCTATTGCCGTATTTAAAGCGGCTATATCAACTGAATATTTGCCGCTTCGATGAGCTGAGTTAAGATTCAATGAGGCGAATTTGAATATCTGCTGATGTGAGTTGATAATATTTAACCCGATTCTTTTACCGTTCAATTCCACAGCTTGGGTAACAAACCCTTCTGCCCGATCCAGTAATTGAAGAGAACGAAGCAAAGCGGTAGTCTTACCGACGAACGGTAATCCGGTCAGAAAAAAATGTTTGGCCTTCATTTAACGGTGCAAAAGTATATAACTTTCGAACTCCTGCCGATTATATAATTCATAATCACCGACACCTGAGAAGTCAACAAAAACCAATTTTAAATTTGCCTCATAAAAGTACCAGATTTCGTACGGTTTTGCATCGGAGTCATACGGATGTCTTTCAATGTCGTCCGGTCCGTTCATCACAACGAAAACCATTCCGCGGTCCGTATCCCACCCTTCCCTGTAACCGGATGAAAAATACCGGTTCGCATAATCAATCCGGCGGTAGTATTCTTCCATAAGTTCGTTGCGTTCAGTTTCCGGTGTAGGGTCCTTGGTTTTCCAGAATTCCTCAAAGAACTTGGCCTTTTCTGCCTGCGTACCTTTGAGAATTTTCCCGATATTAATATTACGCGTTATGTGACGAAGTTGTTTGATCGCTATATCCAGAT
The DNA here is from genome assembly GCA_016788215.1 of bacterium. GTDB lineage: Bacteria > CLD3 > CLD3 > SB21 > SB21 > SB21. Next base: position 11,550 of record JAEUSJ010000075.1, read on the forward strand.
CAAAAGCAGTCGAAGTCATCGAAGGAGACGTGAATGTGGACAAACGCACGTCAAAAATTGCTTTACTTGAAGCCCGCTGCCCCGCACGACTTACGACAACATCGAGAATATATTTTCCGTAGCTGATATCCTTTTTCTCAATTTCAACAGAACTAAAAGTCTGAAATTGCGAAACCAGCTGTTCAGTGGAATCGGTGACAATCACATTCTGGTTCTTATCAAGTACTTTATATTTTATCTTGATAGTTTCTTTTTCCACGGGTGAACTATCTGTACTGTCTCTTTTTGCAGAGAACTTGCTGTCGTAGATTTCGAAATAAACAAGGTACCGCTTAAATTCATTATCAAAACTCTTGAAAACATTGGGCACAATATTGATAATATCCAAGAGGCTGTCTTTCTGGATTCTATCGGCAAAAATAAGATCGCTGATACCGATGGGTTTTTCGCGGAATGTCTTAACGGGAATACTTAACTTTCTTTGCCCAAATTTCTGCGTTTCTTTGTCTGTGATGGTTGTAGTCAGCGTATAGTCGCCGGGTTCAACGTTTAAAGTCAGCCGGCTAAAATGAAATCGCAAGTCCGATTCTGTATCGGAATATTTGTCGGTGATGATTTCTTTATCCTGAATTTCACGCTGAATGAGGTTATTTTTTTTATCGTATAAAAGGTACGTGATTTCGTATTGAGAACGGAAGAGAGTTGATTGGAACTTCGTGAAGAGCAGCTCACTAAATGCAACCTTTACAAAAACCTCGATACGGCCTTTGGATACTTCTTTAGACGCTACATTAGCGGCGTCAACGAAAAAAAAAGGCCCGCCGGTGGTTCGTCCGGGATCAGTCTGGGCTTGCAGCAACGTACTAAGAAAAAACACCGCCATTATTAGTGTCGCAAGTCTAAAGAATTTCACGCTACACTCCCTTCAATAAACATTAAACAGGCTTTCCAAAAATGTCATACTCCGCGGCATCGGTGATGTGAACATTCACAAAATTTCCTATCTGCAGCGATTGATCGGTTTCAATAATTACTTCGTTATCAATTTCCGGGGCATCGTATTGTGTTCTTCCAACGTAGCGCTCACCATCTTTGATGTCAATCAGGACGCGGCACGTTTTATCAATTTTAGCCAAGTTCTTATTTAGCGATATGGTTTGTTGCAGATTCATCAATTTATTATACCGCTCTTTTTTCACTTTTTCAGGTACCTGCTTATGGAGATCAAAGGCGTAAGTTCCTTCTTCGCGCGAATAAACAAAAACCCCTAATCGGTCAAACTGAAATTCCGTTACAAAATCGCATAGTTCCTGAAAATCCTGTTCCGTTTCGCCGGGATAACCGACGATCATCGAAGTTCTTAAAGCCAATTCAGGAATTCGTAGTTTGATCTTATGCAGCAAGTCGGTTGTTTGTTTTTTAGAAGTATTACGCCGCATGGATTTCAGCATATTATCTGAGATGTGCTGTACAGGCAGATCAATATATTTACAGATCTTTGGATTTTGAGCGATACATTCGATGAGTTCATCAGAAAACAGTGAGGGATATAAATACATGACCCGGATCCATTCAATACCGTCAACGGTCGACAAGGTATTGAGAAGCTGTACCAAATTATAGTTACGCTTCAGATTCGGCGCGCTTCGGTCTAAATCGTATCCATACGACGAAGTGTCTTGTGAAACACAGATCAGTTCCTTGACGCCGCGTTCGGCAAGTAAGACCGCTTCCTGATAATTTTGCTCAATGGATTTACTTACAAGATTTCCACGAATCATTGGAATATAGCAAAAGCCGCAGCGTTGATTGCAGCCTTCAGAAATCTTCAAATAAGCGTAGTGCTTTTGATTGAGGAGAACCCGTTCCGTAAATGAAATTTGTTGATAATGGCCTTCAATACGTTCAGTCACTTTATCAAATTCATGCACTCCATAAAATGAATCTACTTCCGGCATGGATGCAGTTAGTTCCGTTCTATAACGTTCCGAGAGACATCCGGTAACGATGATCTCTTTCTTTAATCCTCTTTTTTCAAATTCTTTTTTTAATTGGATCGCTTCAAAAATAGTGTCAATGGATTCCTTTTTTGCGCTTTCGATGAAACCGCAGGTGTTAATTACGATCGTATCGGCGTCTTCCGCTTTATCAACAATAATTGACTGCTTCAAATTGCCCAGAATTACCTCAGAATCTACCTGATTTTTTGGACATCCGAGTGAAACGATGTTAATTTTTTTAGCCCGTACGTCTTTCGGATAAATTTGTTCAGTCGGATTGGGATTATTCAATACCGGCAGACTGAGTAGAACTTTTTTTGAATTTATCTGACTCATGAATTCTTGTTATTTCGTGTGCTTACAGATTTCCGCTGATTATTCGCATATTACATAAATAGGTTTTGAAAGTCAATTTTTAATCAGGATGTTGAACGGCGTATTAAGCCGTTGGCTACTTGTT
>JAEUSJ010000076.1:0-3875 GCA_016788215.1 bacterium
GAAGCGTGGTAGAAGTATACACTGCATAGCCGCCATGTGTATGAAGCAGACCTTTCGGTTTGCCCGTGGTGCCGGACGTATACAGAATGAATAACATATCTTCGGAATCCATCACTTCGGTCGGACAATTCGGATTAGCGATAGGCAAACCCATAAGATCGTGATACCAGAAGTCGCGGTCATTCTCCATGTACACGTCATGACCGGTGCGTTTCACGCAAATACAAACTTCGACGGTTGGGGAGCGCTTAATAGCGTCATTGGCGATGGCTTTAAGATCGTTGATCTTGCCGCGTCGCCATCCGCCGTCGGCAGTAACGACCACGCGGCTTTTCGCGTCTTCGATCCGCGCAGCAAGCGCTTCCACGCTGAATCCGCCGTACACCACGCTGTGCGCAGCGCCGATCTTAGCGCACGCGAGCATGGCAAACATCAATTCAGGAATCTGCGGCATGTAAATAGTTACGATCTCGCCTTTTCTCACGCCCATGCTTTTCAGTACGTTCGCAAACTTTGAAACTTCGCGGTTAAGCGCGTGGTATGAAAAAGTTTTTACATCGCCGGGTTCGCCTTCCCAGATGACGGCAAGTTTATTACGCCGCCATGTTTTTAAATGACGGTCAATAGCATTCTGAATAATGTTGATCTTTCCACCGGAGAACCATTTGAAAAAAGGTTTTTTGGAGTCATCCAGCACTCTATCCCATTTCTGAAACCAGTCGAGTTTCGCTGCCTCCTCCGCCCAAAATCCTTCACGATCAGTTATGGAGCGTCGATAAAGCGTTTCGTAATCCTTGATGAGCGCTGCATCCACGGTTTCAGCAGACGGATGAAGCAGTTCTGAATTCATCGAAGAATTTTTTGCCGATTCGCTCATACTATTTCTCCCGTTTGAACTTAGTTAAATGGAAAGATGTTTTTGGACGCGTGGTTTTGAATGTTGATATTTTTGAACAAAAAATCAAAATGTATTTTAAAGAAATAATTGGCTGATCAGCGTGAACTTTGCTTGAATAAGGCAGGAATTCTTGCTAATTTTTTGAGTCGTTTTTAGGATTATTGATTTTGTTCTGTTTTGTTGGTGAAACGGGCATTTGACAGACTAAAAAACGATCAACGGTTTTATTGGTTCATTAAAATTTGAGAGGGCACAGCCATGATATACGATCCAAGCAGTAAATTACAGGACTATTTAGTCTTCGGCGAATTTGGCGACGTAAATCCGTCCATTACGGATTCATCGACGTTCACCTTTATGACGCCGGAAAAAATGAAAGAAGTTTTCGATCACGAGATCGAAGGATGTTTCTTGTATTCGCGACACTGGAACCCGATCAATAAAGATCTCGCCCGCGCGCTCTCGTTTATTGAAGACTCCGAGGCGGCGCAGGTGACGGCGTCGGGCATGGCCGCTATCAGCAGTACGGTTCTTCAAATCTGTCAGTCCGGCGATGAGATCGTTTCCAGCCGAACGGTGTACGGCGGCACTTATGCTTTATTTAAAAATGTACTTCCGCGTTTTGGTATTAAAGTTCATTTTGTGAATATGCAGGATTTGAATGCGATCAAAAAAGTTGTTTCAGCAAAAACAAAAATCCTTTATACGGAATCGGTGAGTAATCCGCTTCTGGAAGTTGCCGATCTGCCTGAACTCGCAAAACTGGCCAATGCGAACAATTTAAAACTGGTGGTGGATAATACATTCAGCCCGATGACGATCTCTCCGATCCGTCTCGGTGCGCATGTCGTCGTGCACAGTTTGACCAAGTTTATTAACGGCACCAGCGATTGCGTCGCCGGTTGCATCTGTTCAAGTTCGGAATTCATACATCAGTTAACGGATATCAATTCCGGCACTTGCATGTTAATGGGCCCGGTTTTGGACAGTTATCGCGCGGCCAGTATTCTAAAAAATCTTCACAGCCTGCACATTCGAATTCAGAAACACGGGGTCAACGCGCTTTACCTTGCGGAAAATCTTGAGAAGCTCGGCATAAAAATATTTTATCCCGGCCTCAATTCTCATCGTCAGCACGCGTTACTAAAAAAAATCATGAATTCAACGTATGGATTCGGCGGTATGCTTGCTATTGACGCGCTGACAGAAGAGAATGCAAATAAACTGATGGAGATGATGCAGGAAGAAAAAGTCGGTTACCTTGCAGTAAGCCTGGGTTATTTTAAAACACTATTCAGCGCGCCGGGGAACAGCACGTCGTCGGAAATTCCTTTGGAGGAACAGCAGGGGATGGGCCTGAGTAAGGGTTTAGTGAGAATGTCCGTTGGGTTAGACAACGATATTCACCGCAGTTATGAACGGATCAAGCGTTGTCTGGAAAAACTTAAATTAATTAAATAATGGCCTTTTGGGTTTGCTCACTTGAGCTTTTTTTATAAACAGGTATGATCCTGTCTCGGGAACATTCATAAGCTTCTCAGTATTGTCATTCTGAAAGAATCCTTTTTCAAGTCTAATTACTGCATCATTCTAAAAAGATTCTTACGAGAATGACATTTTTAACGCTGTGTAAGGCCGAAGGATAAGCCTGCGAATATTTTATTAAAAAACAATCAAAATGTTGGCTCATCAATTTCTGAAATGTGCGTAAACCCGATAAGCAAATTAAATAATGGCCTTTTGAGTCAAACCAAAAGATTGCCCATGCAAAAAATTGAAAAAGTATATTACGGATCGGCAATTGTTTTTTCGCTGATGCTGAGCGGTGTACTCTACCGTATTTTTTCCATACTGGAAACGTTTGAAAGCATAGAAACGGCGCAGTTCGTCTATCATGAATCCGCTTCTATTCTGACGTACGCCGTACCAGCATGTTTCATAGTATTAATGCTTTTTTCTAATGTGGTCTTTATAAAATCAGGCCAAGGCCGGTATTTCATATTTTCCTATTTGTTTTTTGCCGCTTTTACGATTCTGGACTACGTGTTGGCCGGAGAAACTTATTTTGATTTCACAAAGAGAACAGGATTGTGGTCAGGAGGGTTTTCGATCATGGGGCTTGCGGGACTGTTTTTATGTTTTGTTGCGTTTATTCTTACCCTGGCCAATTATTTGATTCTCAGTACGTTAAGAAAAACGAAGATAACTTAACATTAATTATGTCCACAACACGAAGAAAATTCCTGCAATTTATCGGGCTGGAAAGCTTTTCGCTGTTGCTGATCGGAAAAGGAGAAATGCCTGTGATGACGTCTGAACCCGCCGTGAATTTTGTACGTAACGAGGCGTTATCGACAATTCTGGAAGGTTATAAAGGAAACCCGATGATTGACGGCAGGTTTGTCAATACGAATTTGTCCGTATCCGGAGCGCCTTTCAGCAGTATCTTGAAATGGTTTACCTCAGCCAATCCGCAAAAGGAAGAAAAGGATAACGAAAAATATTCAATTCCTCTGCATAAAATATCCGATCTGAAGTCCATAAATGAGGATTGTTTTATTTGGTTGGGACATGCCGCATTTTTGTTTCACTTGGGAGGAAAGTGGCTGCTGACGGATCCTTGCCTTACCAGTCCCGCATTTCAAAAAAGATTCACACCTTTGCCCATTCCGATTAACGAATTGTTTGTTGATTATTTGCTTATTTCGCACGGCCATTACGACCATCTTGATTCCACCACGATCTCCGAATTGCCTTCCAAGAACATGACGGCGCTTGTACCCTTGAAAATGGGAGATTTGGTTCGTTCGATGAATAAAAGTATTCATGTTCACGAAGCGGGGTGGTACCAGGAATTTCCGTTGAGCGACGAGCCCTTCCGGATCTATTTTCTGCCTGCACAGCATTGGTATTTAAGGGTTCCGTGGGATCGCAACAAGATATTATGGGGAAGTTTCATGATCGAATACAAAGGAAA
>JAEUSJ010000076.1:3974-7703 GCA_016788215.1 bacterium
ACAGCATTGGTATTTAAGGGTTCCGTGGGATCGCAACAAGATATTATGGGGAAGTTTCATGATCGAATACAAAGGAAAACGTTTTTACTTTGCCGGCGATACGGCGTATGCCGATCATTTTTCAGCCATTGCCGGATTGTTCCCGTCCATTGATTACTGCTTCATGCCGATTGGCGCGTATAAACCGGAGTATGTGATGAAAACGAATCATACCAATCCGGAGGAAGCGGTTCATGGTTTTCATGATCTTCGCGGAAAAACATTCCTGCCGATGCATTATGGAACATTTGATCTTGCAGACGAACCGCGCGGGGAACCGATTCGATGGCTCAAAAAGATCGAATCGGATAGAAATATCGACGGTGCGTTGAAGATACCGGAAATTGGCGAAGTGATTCTTATTTAAAATGGAGGCCTGTGGAGTGTTGAAATAAGATTTCAACTGAAAAAATTTAATAAAAAAAGAGCCATGTCCTTCGACACGGCTCTTTACATTAACAGAAGTTAAAGTGACAGTTAGTTAAAACATATACCGCACGCCTAACTGAACTCGCCACCGCGAGAGAATACTCGGATCGTTTACAAATGTTTTGCTCGGTCCGACGAACTGCAACGGCGGCTCACCTGTACCGTCCCATGCAAGAGGAGTAGGATCGATTCTCAAAGGACGTGTCGCAGAAGAACTTGCGACTTTACGCACTCCCCAGTTCGAGTTAAGAGCATTCCCCAAATTCAATATATCAAGGCTGACCTGCATGGTATGCGTCCGTGTTTGGGATTTGAATCTGAACTCCTGCATTATTTTGAGGTCAATATTACTGTACCACGGATTCACGGCGCCGAATCGTTTTGCGATTTTCCCGCGATTCTTACTCAAATAATCATCCTGCTCAATAAATGCATCGAAGGCTTCCCACTGCTGCGCGGCGGTCATCCCGCCCGGAATGTCGACGAGATTAATCTCAGACGCATCATTAGGGATATATATCAGATCGTTGCTGGCCGAACCATCGCCATTGACATCACCCGAATAGGTGAATGAATAACGATTTCCGCCTGCTCCCAGGAATGTATTACCTTCGGCGACTTCAAAAAAGAGGCCGACGCTGGTCGAGGTCATATTATTCCACTTGTACTGATACGCTCCGTAACCCACGATGCGATGTCTTTGTCCAAATTCGGAATTGCTGAGTCCCGGTTTATTGGGATCGCCCTGAACGGGGTTTTCATTCCATAACACGCTTGCAATTTCCGTAGATTTCATTAGGCTCTTGGCGTCCATATAGGTGTAAGCAAGGCCGGAATTCAGACCAAATGGGAAGGTCTTTTTAATCTGTGTTGTAATGCTGTAGTTATATCCTTTGCTTGAATTATCAATTACAAATACGCCGGCCCCATCCGGATTGAGTTCGTTTGCACCCGTAGCTGAGCCAAAGTACGGTCTTCCGTCTGCCAGGTTGCGAATGGGTGTTCGAAGGTCAGCATTTCGCATGTACACCGCATTCAAGTCCTTGCTAAAAATAATTTCCAGTGTTCCTAAGAGATCCCACGGCAGTTTGTGATCCACTGCAAAATTTGTTGTCCAAACCTGAGGCCATTTGAAATTCTTTACCATCGCGTTTAGATCAAAAGACTGAGTTGGTATTTCGTCGCTGGCATCTTTACCTGGTAACGGGCTGGAAAGATTTGCCGGATCGGGAGGAAGATTTGGATTAAACCCTGGATTAGAGATGACGTTACCAATCCACACAAAAGGTAGTCGTCCTGTGAAAATTCCTGTACCGCCACGTAACTGAGTGCTACGATCACCTTTCACATCGTAATTAAAACCGATGCGTGGTGATAACAATGGCGTCGCTCCGGGTAACTTTGCCTGATTGATTTTTTCTGACTTATCGTTTTCATCCAAAGCGGTTAGTCCGGTTGAAAACGGGTTAGCTTTCGGTTCTGTGAAATACATCGGAATGTCCACACGCAATCCGCCGGTCAGTTTGAGTTTATCAGACAAAGAAAATTCATCCTGCGCATAAAACGCAAGTTGACCCACGTCGATATTTTCACCCTTGTAATAAAAGCTGTCGCCTTTTGCGAATGAGTTGAAATCAGCCGAACTGGCAAGGAAGTCTGAAACAGATGAATAAGAAGTACCAATAAAATATGTAAACGGTAATCCAAAGTAACCGTTGTGGAAGATATTAAACGAGTTAAAAAATTTGAAAATTTCCAAGTTTGCGCCGACGGTCAAGACATGTTTGCCTGTGAAATAACTGAAGTTGTTGGTGAACTGCCAGACATCCTGATCCAGAATATTATGCACTGAAAATGGTTCGTGTCCAACCGTCGTGTAGTTAACACTGCCTTCGTCAATCTGAATAGTCGGAAATGGTTTTGGGCTGAATGGATCACGAAAATCGCGGAAGCGGCTGTAGCTTGCAAAAAATCGGTTGGTATATTTGGAGAAGTGACTGTTGGCCTCTAGGGCAAAAGAGTTTAGTCCGTTATTCATCTCATAACCGGAGTTTTGAAATGGCAGACTGGTTTCGTTCGGCCCTCGGCCTCCGTTTGCCAACACAAAAGGATGAGGCGGTTTATCCTGACTTGCTCTCAGTCTGTTATAACGGAAACTCAGTTTGTGGTTTTCATGAGCGTTCCAGTCTAATTTGAATAAAAGTTTTTCATTTCCGGTTTTGTGGTCAAAATTTTCGTATTTGCCCGGGTCATAATCGTATTCATCAATCATTTTTTGACGAATCTGATCCATCAAAGCTGCGTCTACGCGTGAAACGCCGAATCCGCTGGAGCCATTACGGCTGGCGGTGAAATTCGACCCCGGATCCGTGCGCCGTTCAATCTCGGCATTCAAAAAGAAAAACAATTTATCTTTAATCACAGGGCCGCCCAGCGTGAACCCGGACTGCATAAACGACAAGTCTGGATTGGCCGTGGCCTGTTTGTCTTTGATTTCATTGCCGATAAAATTTTTGTCGCGATAATAGCTATAAAGCGATCCGGTAAAGACATTCGACCCGCTCTTAGTCACCGAGTTAATATTGGCTCCCGTAAATCCGCCTTCGCGAACATCGAAGGGCGCTATGGAAACTTGAACTTCTTCGATGGCGTCGAATGAAACCGGCTCGGCATTGGTCTGCCCGCCCGGCGCCGGATTGTCCAGACCGAACGAATTGTTGAAGTACGACCCGTCCAGCGAATAATTGTTGAAGAGCCAGTTACGGCCACCGAAACTGAAACTGCCGTCGCTGCGCGGATCGAGACGTGTAAGATCGGTTGTTGAACGCTTAATTGACGGCATTTGGGTTAGATCTGCCGTGCTGATGTGGGTTGCCGCTCCCGTACGGTCGCGATTCATGACTTCATCTTTTTCGGCAACTATTATGATGTCCTCACCCGCTATGGCTTCTTCGGTGAGCCGGAAAGAAAGTTTAACCGTCTGTCCGAGGCTGATGTGAATATCTTTTTCTTCACGCGGCTTAAATCCCATAAACGAGACTTTGACAGTATAGGGACCGCCGATGCGCATATTCAAGATAGTAAAGGCTCCGCTCGCCGTCGTTACGGCACCGTAATAAGATCCGCTGGCTTCATGCACGGCCGTCACGTTAGCGCCGTAAAGTGGATTATTCTTGTCGTCCATGACGGAACCACTGACGCTTCCGGTCGTGACGCCTTGAGCTAGTATCCTATTTCCGCTGCTAAACAACAGAATGGCTG
>JAEUSJ010000076.1:7803-13937 GCA_016788215.1 bacterium
GGCCATGGTAAGCCACACCCATTCGCGAATGACTTGAAAGGGAATTCTCATAAGCTCCTCCATTAGGTTAAGGGTGAGAGATACAGATATTTTTGAGAACTAGGGATTGCATAGGACTAAATTATTCAAAAGAACGGCCGACATGAGTGACGGCAATGATATGATGACATCAATGTAATATGCAAGATTGTGATTCACAACTAAAAAAATCGCGAAGGCAATTACTTATTACATTGGAATTTCAATAGACACAAAACAGCTTCGTGAACTGCCGCACGACTCCGGCGCTGCGAATTGATTGTCCGGGCCGGCGGTGGTCATCGTGCACAGGCACCAGTATTGCGCGGTGGAGGATTCGCCGCTTCGCCACGCTTCCGGCCGATCCGCTTCTGGAATATATGCTGTCTTGGTTCGCAAGTGACGGCATTGAGTTTGGTTTATATTTTCCATTTTAACCTCTGTGAATTGGTAACTAAACAGCAAGAAAGAAAAACGAACTGAGATGATTACTTTAACGGATCAATTCCCGCTGCCCAACATATCGTTCTGGCAATGACGGTTTTGAATACCTGAACTTTATATTCGTTCTTCGAAAGCGGACTGGCGTCTTTCATTGCCGCCTCGGCCGCTCGCTGCGCAAGTTCTTTCGTAACTATATTTCCTTTCAGCAGCGCCTCGGTTTTTTGTATGCGCCATGGAATCGGAGCCGCGGCGCCGAGAACGATACGGGAATCGGTGCATTTGCCTTCATTCAAATGCATGACGACCGCAACTTCCGCGATCGGCCAGTCAAAACTCTGTTTTTCTTTTTGTTTATAATAATAACTTGTCCAGCCCGGCGTTAGAGGCGGAATAATGATCTCAGTGATCAATTCACCGGGTTTCAAAATATGTTCACTGGTCATACTCTTTGCCGGCATAACATAAAACTCAGAGATCGGAATCTCGCGTTCTGCTTTCTCAGAGGCTATTTTCAATTTCGCATCGAGCGCCATGAGCGCGACGGCTGTTGCGGAGGGATGAACGATCACGCATCCTTCATCATTGCCGAAAATCGCGTGGTACTGGTTTTCTCCGTCGAATGCATAACAGGTTTTGCCGTTTTTTCGTGAACAATCGAAATCGGCGCTTCTAAAATACCAGCAGCGAGGGCGCTGGCATAAATTACCGCCCAACGTGGCAACGTTTCTGATCTGCGGCGTTGCCGCCCCCAGAGCCGCTTGAGACAAAGCTTTATAAGCATCTTGTAATTTGTCGCTGCTTGAAAGTTCGCCGAGCGTGACGGTCGGCCCGACAACGATTCCGCGGCGTCCGTCCTGTGTGATATAATGCAAATCCTCGATGGAACGAATATGCACCAGGCGCTGAGGCTGCGTGAGCCCTTCTTTCATGAGATCCAATAAGTCGATACCTCCGGCCTTTATTTGAGAGCCGGGCTCTTTGAGAAAGGTAAAAACTTCGTCAATTTTTTTGGGAATGGCGTACTCGAATTTATTCATATAATTCTCCTAAATGTTTTCAAGCTGGCGGAGCGTTCGTTCTGACTCTACATTACCCGTATTCAAAGTTGTTTTAGGTTCAAGCAGAAGCAGGTGAACTTCTTCTTCCGCAACAGGCAAATGATCCACGCCTTTGGGAATAATGACAAATTCACCTTCATTTAACAACAAATCACGATCTCTCAATCTCATAAGTAATTTTCCTTTGATCACGAGAAACATTTCATCTTCGTTTTCATGATGATGCCAGATAAATTCTCCTTTGAGCTTAGCCAATTTCACGTGCGTATCGTTGATCTCGCCCACGATCTTCGGACTCCAATGATCTTGGAACAGCGATAATTTTTCGTGGAGGTTTACTTTTTCAATTACCATTATGCTCCTTTTATCGCTTTAAGAACCACAGCCGGCGTCATGGGGAGTTCACGCACACGCACCCCCGTTGCATGAAAGACCGCATTGGCAATAGCGGCGGCTGTTGGAATGGTTGCCGGTTCTCCGATGCCCATCGCGCCGGTGCTGGACTGCCCGCGATTGACATCGATGACGACCGATTCAATTTCCGGAATATCCATGGAGCCGGCTATCTTGTACTGTTCAAGATTAGGATTAACCATGATGCCCGTTTGGGCGTCAAGCAAACGGTTCTCAAATAGCGCATAGCTGACGCCCTGAATAATTCCGCCGTTAATCTGACTTTCTAACGTGAGATGATTCATCGGACGTCCGCAGTCGTGCACCGCCACGATACGTTTAACTTTGACGACGCCCGTTTCCGTGTCGACTTCCACGTCGGCGAACTGAACGCCGGCGATGAACGGCCCCGCTTGAAGATGATCTTTAAAACGTTCGCCCGTTACGGTAAATTTTTCGCCGACGATTTTCGACGCCACTTGTTTCCACGTCAGACCCTTTGTCGTATCGGATTGGATGAATATCCTGCCGTCAGCTAACGCAAGTTGATCAACCGTAGTTTTCAGCAGCGGCGCAGCTAAATCGAACATTTTCATTTTTGCTAAGTAAGCGGCATTGCGCACGGCAGGAGTGATGCCCGCCGTCGTTTGACTGCCGCCGCTGGCAGGTCCGAGTCCGTAATTCGAATCCCCGATCTTGACAATAATATCGGTCGGTTTCAATCCGAGCTCTTCCGCAACCACCATGGCGATCACGGTCTTGATTCCACCGCCAATATCCTGCACGCCGTTGGTCAGTTCCACCGAACCGTCACTCGTGACCTGGATAGAAGCTTGAAACCCGGTACCATAAATATAATACCACACAGAATTCGCTATCCCGACGCCGCGCTTGATCGGCCCGGAATCCGCGCCGGGTTTGGCTTTACGTTTATCCCAGCCGAATTTTTTTGCGCCGATCTCATATTCGGCTTGGCGAACTTCATCATACAACGTATTTTTCTTTCGAAATTCCAACGGATCGATATTGAGTTTGTAGGCCATTTCATCGATCGCCTGTTCCATCGCAAAAGCGCCTTGCGGATGTCCGGGCGCACGAAATGCCGCGCCGGGTCCGGCATTGGTGAAGATGTCGGATTCTTCGGTATAGATATGTTCCGTTTTGAAATAAATATTTTTCGCAGGCCCTGACGTGCCGGCACCCGTGCCCACGCCGGCCGTTCCGTATGAAACGAGTTTAATAGCCTTAAGCGATCCGTCTTGGGATGCCCCGAGTTTGACCGTTTGCGTAGAATCCGGCCGGTTGCCTACGGCAAGATGTTCCGACTTGCGGTCAAGCATAAAACGAACAGGTGCTTGGGTTTTTTTCGCCAACTTCGCAGCCATAATACCGTAAATGCCCGCGCCGAACTTAGCGCCGAAACCGCCGCCCATGTGTTCCGTCAAAACGCGCACATTCGTGCGCGGAATTTGAAACACGCCTGCCAATTCGCTCTGCACGCTGAATACGCCCTGGGTTGAAGCCCAAACAGTAAGCTGATCGCCTTCCCACTTCGCGACAACTCCATGCGTCTCCATTGCAGAATGCGTCTGTACTTGCGTGCGGTAAGTTGCTTCGATCACAACATCGGATTGCCTTAACGCGTTTTCGACTGCGGATAAATTTCCGCTAACTTTAGGTCCGCGAATATTTCCTTTTTGGGAAACATTTCCGCTGTCCTCCGGTGCATCGCCTTCGGATGTTTTAGATTCCACACTGGAGTCAAAAACCACCGGCGATTTAGGCGACTTGGCTTCCTCGGCGGTTAAAACAAATTTACGCGTATCAAATTCGATGGAAATCAGTTTTGCTGCCTCACGCGCCTGAAGCGCTGTCTCCGCGGCGATAGCGCAGATCTCCTGTCCGGCATAGCGGATGATCATCGGCAGTTTGTCCTGAATGAGTATCACCGATTTAACGCCCGGATAATTTTCTGCTTTGGATATATCGATCTTTCTGATCACGCCCGCGGGGAAATGAGACCGCAAAAAATATCCGTGGAGCATGCCGGGCAACTGAATATCGAAAGTATATTTAGCTCGGCCTGTTACCTTGTCCTTGCCCTCAGTGCGAGTAGAACGTCCGCCGATGAATTTAAGTTCATCCCCGCCGTCCCACGGTTTCGGTGTATTATCCGGTATGTCGGCTTTTATCTCTATCAGATTTTTTTCGACGCCAACTTTGAGCGTTACGGATTTGGACATGTCAACTCCTTTATGACTGTAAAACAGTCATTATAATTTATCATGAAAAATAATCAGCGCTAATCCCGCAGATATTAGAACGATGCCGGCCGCTTTCAAAAGGCTGCCTTTGGAAAACATCCTGGGTTTATCTGCGGCCACTGTCTTTTGTGAATCGGAACGAACAATGGACTGAATGCTTGAGAGAGAAATTTCCACCAGGTCGTAATTTCTGCTGTTAGAATTAAATACATACACGGTAATTTGATTTTCGTCGGCAGAAGCCCTGATATATCCGTCAATTCGGTGGGTCTTACCGGTTTCATTTCTGTATTGGATTGTGAAGATCTCATTTTTACCGATGTATTCTCTTTTAAGAAGCGCATAATCGTAAACGACAGTTGACGATTCCTGCGCCAAAGCAGGAAAAGAAAAACAGCCAAGCTCCATGACATATAAAAAAGTTATCGCTTTCATACAGTCCTCTATCAGTTAGTTATTGCGTCCAAATGCCTATCGCGATGACAACGGAAACGAAAATCGCGACCGCTCCGGCAATTTTTGCGCTCCGATCAAATTCAAAAGCGCCCTTTTTAAATGAGATTTCGCTGATATTTTTTAAAGGCAAATCCACATCAACAAATTTTCTCTGTTTATGTTCATAATATTGAAATGTTATATAGTTTTCTTTTGGAGAGGAAATGATGTATCCCGTCTCTTCATACATAAGATCCTTTTGAACAAAAAACCGAAGCTGCACGGCTCTTTTTTTTTCGATGAATTCTTTTTTAATTGACTCCATGCTCACCTCGTTATGGCGGTACACGGTTTTGCTGCCGGAACAGCCGGCAAAGTAAAAGGCGAAAAAGACCAAGGTCAACTGAGTTAAATAAAAAAGCATTTGGCGTTAACCTTGCTTAACTGTTTTCATTACCGCATCAAATACGTTTTGATAAGTTCCGCACCGGCAAAGATTACCGCTGGTGGCTAATTTTATATCTTCTAAAGTCGGTTTGGAATTATGATCCAAAAGGTTTTTGCAGCTCATCACCATGCCGGGCGTACAGAATCCGCATTGCATGGCGTCCTGCTCGATGAATGCCTCCTGCAGAGCATGGTATTTGCCGCTATTTTCTAAACCTTCGATCGTCTCGATTTCTGCGCCAACGGCATCTATCGCCAGTGTCATACAGGACGTCTGTGTTTTTCCATCGAGAATTACGGTACATGCTCCGCACGCGCCGCGTTCACAGCCGGTTTTCGTTCCGGTCAGATGAAGTTGGTCGCGCAAAACCTCAACCAGAGTGGTTCTGGGCTCGGCAAGCGCCCGATGGTTCTTGCCGTTCACACGCAATGAAATTTGCTGCGCATCCGGGCCGGCAACGTTACCCTGTGCCGGTGCGCAGGAGGCTTGAATTGTTCCAAGCAGTCCTTCGCTTCCCGCCGCTATACCAATCGAAGTAATGCCGAAGCCTTTTAGAAATTTACGGCGGGTAATGCCGCCCGGATTTCCTGAACTGTTCTTTTTTGATTTTTTCATGCGTTTATCCTTTTGACGGGTTCAAAATAATTTGATTTGACAAACAGCAATTGCGCGAACAGGTATTCGCTTATAAGATGAGTTGTTTCTTCTACGGAAATAGAAACGTAAAAGTTACTTTTTTTAAAATGGTATTGAGAAGAATATATAGCAAAAAAATCAAAACGCAAAATTCATTTTTCAAAAAAATATTTATATAAAAAGCCGTTCATGGTGCCAACCAATGCGAAAACGATCAATCCGTCGGCGATGCTGTATAAATAAAAATCCTTCGGGTGGCTATAGTGATTCATGTAAATCGCACTCACGCTGGCGAAAAACAGGAAGAGGATACCGAAGATTTTCAGGCTTTTTATGACAGCGTGCCCCGTCATGGATGGGTGCGCGAAGTGAAAGATCCAGACGCAGGCAAACCACATAACGAAATTGTAAGAATAACTTGTGATCCAATCGAAGACA
>JAEUSJ010000077.1 GCA_016788215.1 bacterium
CTGATAAAATCCCCTTTCTTTTCTGGACTGGAGCGCATTTGCTGCCACACGTTCTGCCGGTTCCAAGTATCGGTCCTGGTTCTGAAACTGAAATGCCTGCAGAAACAAGTCGGCATTGCCTCCGCCGCCATGACAAAGCGTGTAAGTCATATTCATGTTTTCTGTATTGACATGCGTCGCGGTCGTCTTTTGAATGGCTCTGTCGATATCTTCAGAATATTTCCCTAATAATTCATATCCACGCAAACGGGACAGGCCGATCCCGGCAGCGCCATGACACCAGGCATTCATATCACCGACTTGCGTAAAGAAATTCTTGTCGTTCTCGAGATAGGCTTTTTCGAACCTCTCGCGGTCTCCGGGCTGCCAAACCCCTTTTCGGAAATCCGGCCAATTATTCACTTTCTCATCATACCAATGATTTTCATAAGCGAAGGCCTGATCGGCAATCCAGTTAAAGGCGTCATTTTGAAAGTAGCTCCCTAACTCCAGAAATACAAAACCGATTCCCGCCGAGCCGTGAGAAAACCCGCATAATCCCCGAATATTATTGTGTGAACGGTCCCAATATAACCCAACAGGCCCATGGTGGGCTTTGTCTATTAAATGACCTGTAAATAAATCTATTTTTTCCACAAGCCAGTCTTCGTTGGTTGCTGCATGGAGATGAAGTAACCCGAGAATGGTTCCGGCAATTCCATTAAGCAAATCGTCACAATGAAATTCTTTCAGAAATGATTCGCAAGGTTGCGCAATGCGCAAAGCTTTCTCCAAATAGGATTTATCGTTCAGAGCTTCATACATCTTAATCATCGCAAATGTTACACCCATGCGTCCGGTGTAAAAAGCATAATATTGGGAAGGATTGTTTTGACAATGCTGATCCACCCAGCCCATGCCTTCGACGGCGGCATGAAGATATTTCTCGTTTTTTGTCTGCTTGTAAAGCTCGATGTAAAACAAACAAATCCCGGATACGCCCGAGTAGATGCTTTCACTGACTATCCATGAAATTTTCTGATTTGCGTCCAGAGACATCGTTTTCCAAAACATTCCATAATCGTCGTGTTCCGCCATAGACAACATTTCTTCGCCGATACGTACAGCTTCTGCGCTGATCCGATTTCTTAGTTCGTCATTCATAACGAACCTCCGATGACGTCGATTTTGACTCGTTTATCTGGGCTTTCCAATGAGAGCAAACTGTTTGTGATGAGATATCCTAAATAGGCTTCGTCACGGTTCATTATTCCCAATCGATTATTGGTCATGTGTACGTAACTTTCTAAAATAGAGGATACGGTTACACTCAATTCCTCTCCTCGCGGCTCCGTGCCAGCACGTGAGTCGCTGGTCAGAATAAGGCGCCCTTCTTTCTGCGTTTTACTCAATGCCTCCGAGATATGTGAGTTCTTTTCCAGCCAGACGTTTAGCCATTCTTGCTCAAACGTAGCTTTCTCACCCAGCGCATTCCAGAGCGTCCGGTGAAATGAGGTCAATGTTGATTTTTGTTTTTCGAAACTCTCTTGAAAAGCACTTAATATTGCTTCTTTCTTCGCTCGCATTTCTTTGGCCGGCATGTCTTGTCTATATCCGATGGCGCTCATCAGCCATCCCTTGGAAACAGATGAAAAGAATTGTACGGCTTCCTGCAGGCTCATACCCATCGCGCTAGCGAAACTTAAATGCAACTGTATCGCAGCACCCAGAGCGCGGTCATAGTCCCAAGGGTTACTTTCTTTCAGAACAGACAATACACAGCGTGAAGATATTTCAAATTGTTTTTCAGAGATTAAGATTCCGGCCGGCCCGCCATAACGTAGTATTTCAGGCTCGTATTCGGTAAATTGAATGGAGTTATTGGGAAACCACTGTTGATCTTCGGCAAGGTTTTTCACCCAATCCGGTTCTGTCCTAACTGAAGCATTGCGCTTGAAGTAATCGCCAAAAAAAGAGGCTAACCTGGGTCTTAATTCATTTTCTAAAATATCTTGATCGCCCTTAAACCGGATTCTGATATGCGGCCCACGCTCCCAATACCTGATAAAGAAAAATTGCTCCGACAAACCATCCATGAAAGCACTCTCTACAAACGGCTGAACCACTTCAACTAGGAATTTCTCCCATGGTTCCGCGTAGTACAAATAAGTCGCCAGCCATTCTTTCTTTTCGTTCATGACGCGCTCGCCGATGTGTACCACTGCACAACGAATTCAGTTACGTATTTTTCATTGCACAGCGTATTTAACTGCTGAGAATTCGGAAGCATTTCTTCGATCCGAAGAGCGCCCGGAACTTTGTTGACAAGCGAAGCGAAGAGACTCACCAGGAACGGGTTCTTAAAGGAAATATATTGCGGTTTTCTGTCGTCCCGGCCGACCTTTTTTCCTTCCTCAGGTTTAATATTATCGTTTCCTTTCCCCAGGACAAACATAAAGACCTCCTCAGGAATGTGATAGGATAGCCTCCACTCATTGATCCTTTCAAAATACGACCAATCGGACTCCTTCGGCTGCATGAGCGGCAAAAGTTCTTTGGGCACAAACCAGGCTTTGCGCTGCAGAATAAGCCAATCATCATATACGATTCTCGGACGAACGTAAACCATTTTAGGCAATGTTTTTCCGTCGGCATCCTTATCTTTGGGTTCATAAACCGAATTGATTGACATGGCGATAGGATATGCGGAAAGATATTGGGCCCTCGTAAATTTCTCTAGAAGCTGAAATAATTGGGAGCGTCCGCCGTGCCCCTGGAAGCCCAAATCAAACATATAAGCCGTCTTTTGGGTAGGTTTGTGTATGAGTCTCAATTGACCGGTTCCACTATCAAGCGACACTTCCAGGTCGGTCACAGGAATCTGATTTTCCGGCGGCAGACTGTTGTGTCCGTTGGGCATCCATATCTCAAAAGGCATCAATGGCGGATGCAAATTGGCATTGAAATAAGACGCGTCGCAATCCTCGACAAACATTTCCTGCCGGGACTGATCAATGTTAAACCGGCGAATGTCTGCAGTGCTCGCTTGATCAAATATATGAAGGAAGCGGCTGATCATTTTACCAAAACCCGGAAACGAAGCGTTAAGAACGCCCACAAGTTTGTTGTTTCCGTCATTGTCTTTGTCTTCGCAAAACTGAATAAATGCGCCACATGAAGTCATTTGGCGCCCGCATTTCGATACGTCGTCAATTGTCCTGTTGTTTTCCTCAACCTTCTCCAGGTTTACATGAATCGTGTCCGATCCTGGAAGATCGCTATCGGGTTTGAATTTTGATGCGAAACTCTCTTGCCACTCTTTTCGAAGTTCTTGTCTTTCTCTGATTTTAGGAATATTGCTTTCATTCTTCTTTTCATCCGGCTCCGCGATTACGGCCGGTTCAGGGCTTTCTGCGGGCACAGACGGCTCCTCGTTCTTATCTTTATTCATTTTCTTTAATTGTTCTTTTCTGATCTTGTCACGCCGCTGCGCTTCCGGTTTTCTGTATTCGCGAAAGTAATCTTCGTAGAATGTAAGTAAATCTATAGTTGCGACGCTGCCATACTTTTGTTCGAAGTAATGAATCATAGAATCGCATTCATCTGAACGGCCTTCAAACAACCACATCTGATCCAAAAGTCTATGTAAGCTGGTAATGCAGGCCGACAATCGGTTAGAATCCAGTTCGGGTGCAATGTCCAGCGTGGTATCTTCATAGAACATTTGTTCTGGCCGGAAATAGAAATACGTCGAATCCCGATGTTTAAAAGTCTCGTCTGTCCTGTCATCGGAATCGTCTGACGTATCCTTATGAGGAGCATCATCCTCGCCATCTTCTTTTTTGAGTTTCTTTTCTTTCTCCAGCTCTTTTCGCTTTTGCAATTGAAATTTTTGAAATTCCTCCGGAGGTAGACGTTCCTCTTCTGGCAGTCCTGCCGCCTCATGTAATTTCATGCAGACGGAACGGAATTCCGAATGGGCATCTCTCAAGAACGACTTTCTCTCAGGTAACCCCGCAATGGCATATTTCGTCATCATTTCGCGCATTTTCATTAGGATGCCAAGTAAGTCTTGTATCATGGGCAGTTCGCCTGCCATTGGCTTTAACTGTGCGCACAATTTCAAATCCCAGTCCGGATCAATTCCCGACACGCCGATATTGTATTCTAAGAAACCGTAATCAATCAGTTGGTCAATAAAAAGTCCAATGTCTTCTTTGGAAGCGTCGATATATTCGTTTTGGATAATAGTGGAGATCAAATCGCCATATCGAACACCCTCTTTATGTTCGGAACATAATACGAAAAACACCTCAACGACCGGGTTTCCTGGAATCCGCTGAAAAGCTTCGACATTATTGCTATTCGTCAGAAATCGATAATGATCTTCATGTTTATGGACTGTTGGATTGGGTCTGAGGAGAAAATAGCGGCGTATATCCTGATTCTTTGTCAACAGGGCGCGCACATATTGGTAAAGGAAGTTGTTAAGACGGATATGACTCACGACTTTCAGTTCTGCGTTTTTTTCAAGATGTATGAGGCCGGTATTGCGATTTTCGGAACATGCTAGTCCGGCCATGACTAGATGAGTAAACGTGCTGAAGGGCGAGGTCTTTGCATACATGCGGGACAGATATTTAATCAATCCTTCCTCTGTCTTATATTCCTTTTTCGTCGGCTGCAATACATCATGTTTGATGTATTCCTCAACGCCTTGCAATAGCGATTGGCTTGAAAGGAGGAGACCTTTCTGCAAATTTGCATCTGTCGCGAGGTCCGATAGTTGTTTCCTGGCTAACAGCACTTCATCATCGTAAGCCGATTCCCCGCGGATTATAAGCTTTCCGATGTGCGCTTTCTGCTCTTCATACAGGTTAAACTGATTCCTTAAATCAGCTCCAAGAGTATCCAGTACCGGGCTGTATTTATCGGACGAAATCTTTCTTTCATTAAATATATCCCGTTTGAAATTGAGCAGGCTTTTTTGAAGCACAGGGTTCTCGTTTTGCGACTGGATAAGGACAAAAAGATCATCGCAGAGTTTTTGCTTCAGTATTTCGAATCCGGCTCTTAGCTGCACGATCTCGTGTACCAAGTGGATAGATTTGGTGAGATCAAGGCGCTGTAAACGGGCGAACGAGCCGCCTCCCACGCGAATCAGGATGTGTGGAAATAATTTTATAGACACTGCGCAGACCTTAATTAAGATTATTCACAAAAACGTATTTCAGCTGATTAAATATCCTCTCGATCAAGCGCAGATCCTCGGTTACGATTTCTGCCGAACCGCTCATATTCTGCGTAAATTCAAGCTCCTTGCCGTAGTTTGTTCGCAGGCGATACGGCAAAACTACGTTAATAAGATAGCTGTTATCCCGGGAGACCTGAGAGACGGACTCCACGATGCCTTCCACGGCCCCAAATTCATGATACGGATAACTGTCAAATTTAATTTTTACTTTTTGGCCGGCTTTCACTTTGCCTGTTCCCATGCCCGACAGATAGATTTTTCCAACCATGTCGCGAGAAAAGGACGATATCGTCATCACTTCGTCATTCATGTTCACGTATTGGTTATCGCTCCAATATTTGAAGAATGACACCGTCCCGTCCACCGGCGCTTTTAGTATGTATTTTTGCTCCCAGCTTGATAATTGACTCAGCAGGTTTTTGTAGGATTCTTGCAGATTGATTAATCTTTCACGCTTGTTTTCCTGATACTGTTGATCCAGGTCCAGAATGGTTTTCTCGTATTCTGCAATTTGCAGATGATTATTGATAACGCCGGTTTCAGCGTTTTCCAAGGCGTATTTTTTTTGCAGTAATGCGCTTTCGTAATTAGTGAATTCGATGTCTGACAACAAACCTTTTGTGGAGAGCGCCTTGCCGGTCACATAATTTTTTTCGGCAAGCTCCACATCCTTAACCAAAATTTCTTTTTGACGGGTTAGTCGTACGTTAAGTTCTTCCAATACGAGGATTTGCGACTGTATGGATTTGATTTTTCTAGGATAATAGTTCAGTTCTTTGAATGATTGAAATTCAGAATATTTCTGGAAAAAACCTGAATAGTCATATTGAAGTTCTCCCAATGCGAGATTCCTCTCCCAAGCGGTTGTCTGGAGGAGGTCGGATTCGCTGAGAAAGTGGCCAAACGATTCCAGGCCCTTCTTCAGGCGCAATGCGTCGTCCACGTTCGCCGGATTTTCTATTGCCGCCAAAAATGCTTCTTTTTTCACGGTCTCATTTTCTTTAACGAATAATTTAGTTAGTTTTCCGCTCGATCTTGCCACTACACTCACAGGAGGATTTTGTGTGGTTAAAACGATCTTAGATTGAATGACGTCCGGATATTGAATAATCCAGCTCGCGAGAATCAGCAGGAGTATAGCGATGAGGATAGTCGTGATGCCCCAGCGTATCATCCAGTGCGGAATGAAACTAAGTATTTCCTGCACTTCATCGCTGCGAATGTTCAGCCGATCTGTTTCGGTCGGGGTTTCAAATTCTGCTACCGACGTTTCTTTTTTTATTTCCATAGAATTATTCTGCAGAGTACTAGTTGCCCAATTCCAATTGATTTTTGACTAAATGGAAATAATGACCTCTAAGTGCCGTAAGTTCCGCATGGTTTCCCGTCTCGACGATTTTACCTCTATCCAGCACGACGATCTGATCTGCTTTTTTGACCGTGCTCAATCGATGGGCGATTATTACAACGGTTTTCCCTTCGAAGAACGCGTTCAGGTTTTCCATGATCACTTTTTCATTATTGGCGTCCAGAGCGCTGGTCGCTTCGTCAAAAAACAAGTACTCAGGGTTCTTATAAACAGATCGTGCGATCAGGATCCGCTGCCGCTGGCCCTGGCTGAGGCCGTGGCCGTCCGCGCCGATCTTCGTGTTATACCCCAGGGGAAGAGATTCTATAAATTCACTTATGTTAGCCACGTGTGCCGCCTTAAGCAGTTGGTCGCGGTGTATGGTCTCGTCTCCCATAGCAATATTCTTGGCAATCGAGTCCGAAAAAATAAAACCGTCCTGCATGACCACGCCGCACTTTTGCCGCCATAGACGGCTGTTGAAGTTTTGTAAATTAATATCCGCCAATTTGATCTCGCCTTCGGTTGGGGCATAGAATTTGAGCATCAGTTTCAACAGTGTGGTCTTTCCGCTTCCGCTTGTACCGACAATGGCCGTAACTTTCCTTTCGGGAATCGTCATATCCAAATGCTGCAAAACAAACTCGGAGTGCGGGCCCTCATATTGGAAGGATAGCTGGTGGAAGTACAAACTCTTATCTTCAGGAAAAATAGTTACCCTTTCTTTCTCGGGACTTTCTTCTTCTTCTTTGTTATGAATTTCTCCCAATCTTTCCAAGCTGATCTTGGCATCTTGTGCCGTATGGACGAAACCGATCAGCTGACTGATCGGACTGTTTAACTGGCCGATGATGTATTGTACCGCCATCATCATGCCCAGAGTCATGTGGCCGTCAATCACTTCTTTGGCGGCAAGAAATGAAATCAGAATGTTTTTGAGCTCATTGATGAACAGCGTGCCGCCTTGCTGTGACTGGTCCAGCGCCAATGATTTCATATTGACTTTAAAGAGCTTCGCCTGGATATGTTCCCATTCCCAGCGTTTTTGTTTCTCACAGTCATTGAGTTTGATTTCCTGCATGCCTGTGATCAGCTGGATCAGACGACTTTGATTATCAGACAGCTGATCAAATCTTTTGTAATCCAGCTCTCTTCTCTTTTTCATGAACATAAAGATCCATGCCGTTGAAACCGCGCTTCCGATCACAAAAACACCAAATATTTTAGAACTGTACAAGACAAGCACAAGGCCGAATACGACCAAGTTTATAAGAGAAAAGAGCACGTTGAGGCTCGTGGAGGTCAAAAAACTTTGAATACGATGATGATCCCCGATGCGTTGAAGTATGTCTCCGATCATCTTTGTGTCGAAAAAAGGCATCGGCAGCTTCATCAGTTTGATCAGGAAATCGGAAATGATGGAAATATTTACACGCGTTCCGATATGCAAAAATATCCAGCTACGGATGAATTCAATGGCTGTCCTGCCTGCAAAGAGCATCAGTTGTGCGATGAGTATCGTATAAACAAAACCGATATTTTGATTATTGATACCAAAATCAACGATGGACTGGGTGAGAAAGGGAAAGATCAGGCCAAGAAGCGTTCCGGCCGCCATGCTGACGAAGAGCTGGGTAATGAATCTCTTGTAGGGTCTTAAGTAGGAAAACAGGAAGAGAAACCCCTTGTTTTTGTGCAGACTTTCATCTTCTGTGGAAAAAAAATTAGGCGAAGGTTCAAGAACCAGGAGTATTCCTTCCCTGGTTCCGTTATTGCCGGCTACAGCCCAGCTATTCAAAAACTCTTCTCGGCTGTATTTTAAAAGTCCGTGGGCAGGATCGGCAACATGAACTTGATCTCGACTGATTTTGAAAACGACCACAAAATGTCTCTGGTGCCAATGCGCAATGCACGGCAACGGAATCTCATCTGCTAATTTTTCAAAAGGGACACGAACGCTTACGGTGCGCATTCCGATGGCTTCGGCAGCATCGCTGATTCCGAGGAGAGAAACTCCTTCACGACCGATAAAACATTTTTCGCGCAAGTTTTGTAACGAGTAACTTTTGCCGTGGTATTTTGCGATCATGCGCAGACACGTCGGACCGCAATCCATCAGGTCCAATTGCTTGTAAAAGGGGAATCGAATTGACTTCATGCTTATTAACTAACGGAATTTATTCGAAATCACGAAATTACTAATATTTGTATCTGACTTATAGTTCGACTTTTTGATTAAACGTTTCGAGCTATTTGAGATATTCATTCCAAGCACTGTCCTAGACAGCGCTACCGTTTTTCCAACGAAAGTAAGAATGCCAGTGGGCATTTGTCCGTTTAGCATGGGGCAGTTGTGGATTTATCGTCGCCCCGATAATCTGCCATAATAGCAATTAAAATTTGTTATTTCAATTACAATGTTAGGTTTTGCTCACTGAATCGACAATAATAAATTGAAACGTTTTTCGGATAATGCGAACTGTACATATACATAGAAATGAATTGATCAGAAGATTGCGCTTGACAACACAGACCATTTTTATTAGAATTATCACCATGATGCCTTAGAACGACTAACGTTATTCTTCCAAAAAAAGGAGTTTCGCGGTATGGGAAAGAAACTAAAACTTAGCCTTGATGATCTGAAAATCACAAGCTTCGTAACGTCAATTAAAGAAATTAAAGGCGGGCTGTACCCGACAAATACTTGCAATCCTCCCCCAGGAGAGATTCCCACCGGCCCTCCGGATAAATCTCAGCCTGGAGGTAATTGTTCGTTATTTTGTTAACGCATTATGGCGTGGATTTATGGCATGGTAGGAAGCATTTGACCGGAAGGATTCACATATAGCGGGAAAGAAATTAGAGTTACTTATTGATGATTTGAAAATCACAAATTTTGTTACTTCAACTAACGGAAGCAGCGGTGAGTTTGACATTACAAATATGTGTTGTGCCCCCCGTAGAGATTCCTGCGGCACAATTGAATACAGCCAATACTCAGTTAGTTTTTCAACTTCTTTGATTTGACTTTTTAGCTTTTAGCCCATCCTATTGATGGGCCATTATTATTATGTCAACGGCCTATTAGCACAAAAGAACCCCAATCAAACGGGTATACAAATCTGGGGTTTTGTATCAATCGCAGTTTAGCTCCATGTAATGCCTCAGAATTACTTTGACCGTTTAAAATGCCTTCGTACAATTGTTTCATCAATACTGCGGTAGATTGATCTTTTACCTGCCATAGAGATACGATGACATTTTGAGCGCCGGAACAAATAAATCCCCTGGTCAAACTCATAATACCTTCGCCCCTTACTATCTTTCCCAAGCCGCTTTCACATGCGCTCAATACCACTAAATCTGCCTTCAATGGCAAATTATACATTTCGCCGGCATATAGAATACCGTCTTCTGTGCTGTCACTTTGTGAAAATGCAATTCCCGATAATTTCGGATTCGATTCATCAATGAATCCATGAGATGCAATGTGGATATATTTAAAACGCTTTGCCTCGTCTGATTTGATTACTTTCTCAGTGGCCCGATCAAGTAAACATATCCTAGTCGTCAGATTATTACGGCGAAACAAAGAATCAATATCTTTCAACTCTGAGTCTGTATATGGAAGCGAGGACATTTTCCTTGCATACGGACCCGCGGAAGATGCCAAATCTGAGTTGACACCTTTTCTTGAAGTATCAGGCAAGCTGCTTTGGGAAATCGTTCCGGATAAAAATACCGGAGCAATTCCTAGGAATGAATTTGCAAATCCGGGGTCCTTTGGTCTTTGCGTAATTAATGTCGAGGAATAATCATAACTTATTTGATAATATTTGATCAAATACGGTAGTGTAGCAAAATCCGGAGAACCATCCGCTTTAACCTGTTTCGTCAGCAATGTTTCAAAGGGTAAGTAATTCAATACTCCATCTGGAATAATCAATAATTTCTTATATCCCTTGATGTCTTTCGCAACCGGATTTATCAGCCATCGATACAATTTTGACGCGTTGTCGATATATCCCGCAGGATCTAAATTGAATAACGATTCCCGCAATTCCCTTACAGAAAATTCAAGAGCAGTGTCTTTAGCCATTGAACAGGCCGTAAATCGGTCCTTACTAATCGTGTATATGATCATAGAATTTTCCCCCAGAAAATATTCGAGTAGGACTTGATCGCTGTCTAATTGTCGTTGTAGGTTCTCAACCGAAACGACTGTGGTCTTATATTTTAAATTGTGATACACTGGATAATTAACTTCAAAATTCAGGATAAGCGATTCATAACCGTAATTCAAAGAAAACAGTTTATTTTCCGTTTTCTGAATTTCAATTATATCGTTTCGTTCGCTTTTCTCTTTTTGCAGTCGGGTTTCATAAAAAGCCAAATTAACTTTGAAATTTCTCTCTTTTTCAAGAAGACTGTCTGGAATGGAAGCAAAGCCTATTGCTTTAAGATCTGACAATGCTTCCAATAATACCACGGATTTACTCTTCTCAGCATACGTGAAAGCCTTGTGTTTATAAAACTCGTCTTGTGTGTGTTTGTAGAGTTGCAACGCAACTTTAATTGCTTCTTCATATAAACGATTGGTTGTTGAAACGAGATTCAATTTTGATCCTTCCGTCTTGTAGCTGACGCGGATTTTATCAACTAATTCAGAGGCCAAATCATAGTTTGCAGATGACATCTGCAAGTGCTTGAGATCATGAGATCGCACGGAATAGAGCTTTTCAAAATTCTCGGCCTTAGATCTTAAGGAAATTAGCAGTTCCTGTTCCATTAAGATGTTTTTTAAGGGAGGGTTTGAGTAGATATTGGTATCCCCAAAATCAACGATCAACTCATTAATTGCTTTTTGAAACCATTCAAGTGCTTTTTCAAATTTTAATTGTGTTGAATAGGCTGTTCCAATGTCATTGAAAACCTCTCCAATACGAAAATGTTTCTTACTGTATATCTCAGAGTAAATAGACGATGCAAGATGATAGTAAACCAACGCCTTCTCAGAATCTTGCTTTAATTCATATTCTATTCCGAGATTTCTGTAACCATAACCCATATCGGAGTTGATTGTTCCCTTTATTTTTGAAATCAGGTCGAGAATTTCCATATAATATTCGATGCTTTTGTCATGATTGCCCATAGCGCTGTAAATAGATGCAAAGTAGTAATAGCAATTTACTGTATTTGAATCCATAGTACCATAAAGTTGGACCGAAAGCTTGTGAGCCAATTCGTAATAGCCCAAGGATTTCCGATAATCACCGATTTGCTGGTAGGCAAAACCTATTGCTTTATAGCTTCTCAGAAGTCCTTTGTGATTTTCTCCAAATGATCTTAATCGTATTTCAATTGCCTTTTGACAATATTCGATACTCTTGTAATAATCGCCCTGATCCCCATATATTATTCCCATGTTATCGCAGTAGGTTGCCATGTTCGGGTGGCTATAGCCATACAAATCGAGTGAAATTGATAAAGCTTTGTGATAGTAGACCATGGCTGATGCTACATCAGATTTGTTCCAATGAACAGTTCCTAATGCATTGTATGCCTGTTCGAGACTAGGATGCTTTGAATTTAGAATTGATTGTTTAATATCAAGTGTCTTTTTCAGATACTCGATTGCTTTATCATAATCTTCTAGCTTGAAATATACCAATCCCATAGCATGGTAGCTATGAGCCACTTCGATATTATCAGGGCCCAAAGCTTCGAGCCTGATCGCCAGCGCCTTGTTATGATAGTCCAGTGCCATGTCGTAATTCCCTTTGACGCGATAATACAGGGCAAGACAAAAGTAAGTTTGCGCAATATCGGGGTCCTTTTCGCTGTGTCGAATCGCTATGGCCTTATTGTAATATTGTAAGGATGAATCATACTCGGCGACGTTCCAGAATACAAAACCAATACTGTTATAGATTCTGATGAGGGCCGAATGCTGATTTCCTAATTTGTCTAAAGCACACTCCAAAGCTCTGTTTGAATAATAAAGTGCGCTGTCAAATTTAGCCTTTTCCTTGAAATTATCTCCGATGCGATTGTAGCATTCTGCCACACCCACCCAGTCATTACGTTTTGCAAATTTGACTATGGCATTTTGAAAAACACCGATTGCACTATCGTATTGTGCTTGAAATGCTAATTTTTCCGCACGATTGAATTCAGTGTTAGCAGGATTGGTGTCAGGTCTCTTGACGTGTGAGACAGTAAATTGGCCGTAAGCGAACGGGATTAGCGACTGAATAATTAATAGAGCCACTATCTTTGCAGTGTATTGATTCACAGGCAATAAAAGGTTAGTAAGAATGAATGAAAGAACTGTTTAGTGAATTCATCTGAGGCGAATTATTATAATAATATGAAATTTGGTTTCCATAATCAACGCGGTATTAAGTATGTTAATGTGCCGTCAAAAGAAGTAAAAACGGCGCTGTATAAACCCGTTCGATCAACTACAGTCTTGCCTACCATTTATACTTCGTTCGATTGAATAAAAAATCATATTGTTTGTCACCAACCGGAAAATAAATTTTAATCATTTTCATGCGTTTCATTGGCGGAAACGGCTTTGCCGCAAAATAGACCTTACCGCTTGATTTGGCCCTAAACTGGTTTTGCGTAACGTAACGCGTTTCCAGTAACTTCGGTAATCATTCAGATCACGCATCGTCTGTCTGTATTCAGCAGCTTCTGCTTTTGACGTCATATCTCTTTCAAAATCCGCTTCTTCTTCATCGCGAATCTGTTCCTCGGTCTTAGGCTCGTTAATGGTCGCAATGTCCGCCGCAACGCCCAATATTCCAACAAACAGATCAAGGCCTTCAGACGTTTCACGATTGGCATTTTCGTGAGCAATCTGGCGATCTAACTGGAGTAGTTGAAATTCAGGATCGAGCGCATAGGACGGATAACGTGATTCATAGAGCGAATCTTTTTTTTGAGCCAGGCCTCTGTAATAAAATTTCTCCGGTTCAATCAGCGCCGTTGTATCGGACAAATTTTTTATATTAACGTCAAAAACAAGATTGGTGCCTTCGGTTTCATCAAAACTGACAGCGACCGCAAAACTTCCGTCCGATTTAGATACAATCTGTTTTCCATGCAGCCAGGTTGAATTTCCATCAGCAGGGTCAAGAACGAATGTCGGCAGCGGCGCACATCCGACGAAGTAAAGTAGTAATGCCGCAAAAGTACATACATAAAATTGCTTTTTCATAAACCGGCTCCTTGATTTTTATTACCGGTTTATGGATACACAATTTTCATACCATATTGTAAATGATTATTTATATAGGATGGGAATCAGCAACATGTGTGAAAAAATAATATAGC
>JAEUSJ010000078.1 GCA_016788215.1 bacterium
ACCGTCCTTTCGACGAACAGTGGATCATGCTCTACCATTTTATTAATAATAAAGAACTGCAACAGGCTCTTCGTTTAATCGATGAGCAAGTTCTCTTCGACTATATCTATTCCAATCCAAATCACACTCCGGGAGAACTTGACGAAGCTCGGATGGAACTGCGTGGGAAAGTTTACAAAATTCTCGACGATAAATTTCTCGATCTGATCAGTAATGAAGAAGAGCATGATAAACGTATCGCTGAGTCGAAAGGAACATTTCCCGCTGCGTATTACGGGAAATATGAAAAAGTTCGCAGTCTTCTCATCGCGCAATTTCTCGCCTCCACGTGGGATGTTGAGGTATACGAACTCAAACGAAAGGGCAAAAAACCGCTGATCCGCATGACTCAGACGGAACTGCTGCGCAGTATCAAGAACATCGACGTCAATCGCGTACTGGAACAATACGAATACAAAGAAGCGCGCGAAAACATCGACGTCAATACGTTGAGCAAACAGGCTGAAGCACGTGAACAGCTACTCGGCTTCATCAACAGTTGCGTAAAAGAGGACGCGCGGAATATTCAGAAATTGATCGGGCTTTCCGATGAAGCCATTGCGCTTCTGAGTTATTCTTCGACGAAACTTCGTTCGAACGAACTCAAGGTCGAACTCGGCGTGAAACAGCTGGTCGAACGGCTTAAAGCCGACTTGGGTTTACAGGCATCGCGCGAGCCGCTGGCTCTTTCCACTATTCTTAACAACGCATTTGCAGGCCAATACGGAAAAATCGACGTCAAAGTCATCAAGAAAGATAAAAGCGGAAAACCGCTCATCGATTCGGAAACAGGCGAAGAAGCAGAAAAAACCTACACGATCGCGCCGGAAAAATTCCCGGACTATCTCATTCCTGCACGCGAGGAGATCGAACGGTTGGACAAGAGCTTGCTGTATAAGACATTTTATTCGATCACGCTTCAGAGCATTATTAGCGAAACGTTCACCTCATTAACATTTATCAAAGAAGCGCTCGTCAAAAATAAATACGTTGTAGCTGCGGACGGACTGAAGGAACAGGCGCTGGAGAATCACGAAATTATCGAATACGCGCGCATCAAAATGGAAATGGCCAATCAACTCGCGCCGTATGAATTGCAGCAGAATGTGGGATAAACGAATTCGAAAGTCGTCAATTGAATCAGCAAACGCGATAATCAAGATGATGGATGATCTCATGTTTACTGTCAAGAAAATTGGAAAAAAATTATCTGAGGTTACACTGCTATCACCCGTCCGTCGTCGCCCTATAGGTTGTTATGACGCTCTTATAAATAAGCAGCGTGTTGCGAATTAATCAAATTTAGATTTCCAGGTAAGCTTTACTCAGGTTTTCCAACCGTTCTTTAAATCACGCTTTCAGCTCCAACCGATCTACGGAGGAAATTTTATGTATCTTACGCGTCTACACCGAATCGCTGTTGTAATAAGTTTATGCGGTTTAGTAATCAGTTCATGCGGAAAATCTGAAAAGATTTCCGATGACGGGAGTTTGAAACCCAAATACGGCGGCACGCTCGTTTACACCAAGAACAGCCCGCCCGTAACGCTCGATCCCGCCCTTACCACAGAAACGGAATCCACGATTCCCTGCGATAATATTTTCGATCCTTTGGTTCAGCTCAAACTGGGTAAAACAGGCATTGCGCCGGCGCTCGCAAAAACGTGGGATATTTCTAAAGACGGTTTGGTGTACACATTTCATCTCCGCACAGGCGTTAAATTCCACGACGGCACGCCGTTTAATGCCAATGCGGTTCTCTTCAGTTTCAACCGTCAGCGCGATCCGAAACACCCCTTCCATCAGGGCGGCGACAAATTCGAGTACTGGAAAAACTTCTCGATGAATGAAATGATCAAAGATATTAAGGCGGTGAACGATTCAACAGTACAGTTCACGCTATCCAGCGCCAACGCAACCTTTCTGTATATTCTCAGCATGCAGTTCACAGCTATCGTGAGCCCTGACGGTATGAAAAAATACGGCACTCAGTTCTATGCCCACCCGATCGGAACCGGCGCGTTTCATTTTGTATCGTGGCAGAGCGATGATAATCTGATACTCGCGGC
Source organism: bacterium (assembly GCA_016788215.1). Classification (GTDB taxonomy): domain Bacteria; phylum CLD3; class CLD3; order SB21; family SB21; genus SB21. The sequence goes on from JAEUSJ010000078.1 coordinate 2,109, forward strand.
AAATACGGAATACTGGGACGGGAGGCCGTATCTTGATACCTTGATATTCAAAGCGGTTAATAAATCGGAAGAACGGGTTTCCAGATTGCTTTCAGGTGAATACGACATGATCGAATCGCCGACGCCGGAAAAGATCTCCGAGATCGAAAACAATAAGAACCTCAAAGTTTTCAAACAGCCCGGCGTCAACATTGCCTACATGGCGATGAATATGAACAAAAAACCTTTTTCGGACGAACGCGTGCGCAAAGCGATCGTGTATGCGGTTAACCGCGAGAAACTCGTGGAACAAGTGTATGGAGAATTCGGGCGTCCCGCGAAAAATCCGATTCCACCGATGTTATTAGGATACAATGAAGAAATTCGTTTCACACCATACGATCCTGAAAAAGCAAAACAATTACTCGCAGAGGCAGGTTTTCCCGATGGTTTTAAAACGAAGCTTTGGTATATGCCCATCGCGCGTGAATATATGCCTGACGGTAAAGGAACGGCTGAACTCATCGAAGCGGATCTGAAAGCGGTGGGCATCGAAGCTGAAATTTCAACCTATCCATGGCACGAATATCTTGAAAAACTTTACCGCGGCGAACATGAGATGGCGATCATGGGCTGGATTGCCGATATTCCCGACCCGGATAATTTTTTCTATCCGCTGCTGGACAAAACAGTTGCCGAGATTGTTCCGTCCAACAACATTGCCTTTTATAAAGGAGAAGAGATGCATCAGCTTTTGCTCCAGGGCAAGTTAGCCACGGATTTGGTAGCACGCAGTAAAATCTACAGGGACGCCTGCGCGGTATTTAACCGCGATCTTCCGTGGTTCACGATCGCGCATTCCGTCGTGATCGTTCCGATGCAGTCGTACGTAATGAATTTTCAGCCGTATGCAAGTTATGCGCGTAAATTTAATACCGTTTGGCTAAATAGATAGAATTCAAGTTTCATCATTAAACAAGGATATAGGATATGATCACAAGAAAATTTTCATTCATCCTAGCGGCTTGCATCGCCGTATGGAGCCTCTCATGCGGGCCTGAGAAAAAAACAAATACGGTCAGCGACGATGCTAAACCGGAATACGGCGGAACATTTATTTATGCGAAGAACGGCCCTCCAATCACGCTTGATCCTGCACTCACGAAAGAAACGGAGTCAACCGTCATCGCGGACAATATTTTTGACGGCTTGGTACAGCAGCGCGCCGGGAAAATCGCAATCGATCCCTGCCTTGCAAAATCATGGGATATCTCCAAAGACGGAAAAACATATACATTCCATTTACGAAATGGCGTCAAATTTCATGACGGCACTCCTTTCACAGCAGGCTCCGTTTTGTTCTCATTTGATCGACAAGGCAATCCCAAACATCCTTTTCACGGCAAGGCCGATTTCGATTTCTGGCGAAGTTTCAATATGGATAATATTATCAAGAGTATTAAAGCACCGGATGACTCCACGATCATATTTACGTTAACGAGTCCGGATGCGACGTTCCTTAATATTCTATCCATGAACTTTCTTCAGATCATCAGTCCGGAGGCAATGAAAAAATTCGGCGCCGATGCGTACAAGAACCCGGTTGGAACCGGCGCATTCAAATTTGTAAGTTGGAGCGAAGACGGAAGTGTGGTGACGGTGGCAAATGAGAATTATTGGAACGGCAGACCGTATCTCGATACGCTGATATTCAAGCCCTTTCCCGATGCGCGCCAGCGTTGGCAAGCGCTTAAAGAAGGCGCTGTCAGCATGATGAGCGTGCCCGATCAGGCTGATCTGGCAGAGATACAGAATACCGTGGGAGTAAAATCTTCGCAACAACCCGGGGTCAATGTCGCATACCTTGCAATGAATATGAATAAGAAGCCGTTTGATGATTTGAAAGTTCGCCAAGCAATCGTGTATGCTATCGACCGGGAAAAACTGGTAAAAGCTGTTCTGTCACAACTCGGTCGGCCTGCCAAAAATCCCATTCCGCCAAATCTGCTGGGTTACAATGAAGAAATTCGCTTCACTCCCTTCGATCCTGCAAAAGCTAAACAGCTTCTTACGGAAGCCGGTTTTCCGAACGGGTTCAAGAGTTCGCTCTGGACATTGCCCGTTTCACGCGAATATATGCCTAGTGGAAAACTTGCCGCTGAACTTATCCAGGCTGACCTGAAGGCGGTTGGAATTGAAACCGAAATAGTCATGCCGGAATTTCAGGAATATCTGAGACGCCGCGGCAATGGCGAACATGAACTGCTGATCTCCGGATGGGTTGGCGATGTGCCCGATCCGCATTTCTTTTTCTATCCTTTGCTTGATAAAGCCAGCGCCGAACAGCGTCCATCGAATAATGCGGCGTTTTACAAAAGCCAGGAAATGCATGATCTGATTGTCAAAGGTAAAGAAACATTCGATCCGGTGGAGAGAAGCAATATTTACAAGAAGGCTTGCGAGGTATTTAATCGAGATCTGCCGTGGTTTACGATAGCGCATGCCGTCGCCATCGTTCCGATGCGCGACCACGTGATGAATTTTCTCATGCACGCAAGTTCGGTCAGAAAATTCGACAAAGTCTGGCTTAAAAAATAGTCGGTAACCGTTAAGCCGCGAATGGTCACAAATTATCTCGAAGAAAATATAATCTCAATACTAAGGAAACTGTGTCGCGCTGAGTTTGTCGAAGCGAGACAAGTAAATAAACTTTTTCCTCAACGTCCGTTCTTAAACGATTCAATTTGTGAATTGCGGCAATTTTTTCTTAGTTCGGAACTACTGAGTTCTCACTTGGTCTGTTCGATTATTCAGAAAGGAGAAGCAAATGAAACATCAAACATTTATTCGAAGAATTTTTGTCTGCCTGATTGGCTTATCGCTTATCAGTTGCGGACCTGATAAGAAAAGCTCTACAACCGACGACGATTCCAAACCGGAATACGGCGGCACGTTGATCTACGCGAAGAACGGCCCGCCGATCTCACTCGATCCTGCGGCAACAAAAGAAACAGAATCGTCAGTCATCGTGGCAAGTATTTTCGATGGGCTCGTAGAACAGCAAGCGGGTAAAGCGGCGATAAATCCTGCGCTGGCAAAATCATGGAATATTTCGAAGGACGGTTTGACATACACATTCAATCTGCGAACCGGGGTCACATTCCATGACGGCACGCCGTTCAACGCCGATGCGGTATTGTTCAGTTTTAACAGGCAGAAAGACCCAAAACATCCCGGATATACGACGCGGGACGCTTTTGAATACTGGAAAAATTTCGATATGGATAAAGTAGTGAGGACTATCGCCGCAGTCAACGATTCGACGGTCGAGTTCAAATTAAGCAAACCGGATGCAACTTTCTTGAATTTGCTCACGATCAACTTTGCCGCGATAGTTAGTCCTGAAGCAGTTAAAAAATACAAAAATGACTTTTATAAAAATCCGGTCGGAACGGGCGCTTTTAAATTTTCAAGCTGGAATGACGACGGGTCCGTGGTATGCGCCGCATTTGAAAATTTTATGAACGGCAGGCCTTATGCGGATACGCTGGTTTTTAAACCCATTCCTGACGGCCACCAGCGGTGGCTGGAATTGAAAGCGGGCACTGTGAATATGATGTCAACACCTGGACAAGCCGATCTTGCCGAAATTGAAAATACGTCCGGCGTCAAAATGGCAAAACAGCACGGCATCAATGTCGCATATCTCGCGATGAATATGAGCAAAAAACCTTTTACAGATCTGCGGGTTCGCCAAGCAATAGTCTATGCGATCAATCGCGAACAATTAGTCAAAGAAGTATACGGCCAGCTCGGACGACCTGCAAAAAACCCCATTCCGCCGGTGTTGCTCGGGTATAACGAAGAAATCCGATTTACGCCATATAATCCGGAGAAATCCAAAGAACTCCTGAAAGAGGCCGGATTCCCGAATGGCTTTAAGACCAAACTCTTGAGCTTACCTATCGTACGTGAATATATGCCCAACGGACAGCTCACCGCTGAATTCATTCAAAAGGAATTAAAAGCCGTCGGCATTGAAGTGGAAATCGTGTCCTACGAATGGAAAGAAGTTCTTGCCCGACGCGAACGAGGTGATCATGAACTCGCATTAGCCGGCTGGGTCGGCGACGCACCCGATCCGCATTTCTTTTTCTTCCCGTTATTGGACAAGGTAAATGCAAAAAATGTGGGATCGACTAATGCCGCATCATACAAAAGCGAAGAAATGCATAACCTTATTGAAAAAGGGAAGATTACATTTGAGCCCGTGGAACGAAGCAATGTATACAAAAAAGCATGTGAAGTTTTCAATAAAGATCTTCCGTGGTTCACTATAGCGCATTCGGTTTCGATCGTTCCCATGCGGGATAATGTCATGGATTTCGTTCTGCATTCCAGTTCCGTCAGAAAATTTGACAAAGTTTGGCTTAAAAAATAGTTCCGACTCAACGGTTTACAAGATAGTTAGTAGAGAAGGCGATTGTTGTGCTTTCCACTGGAGGATTCGCCATGGATTTTCTGCTACATTCCGCTTCCATAAGAAAATTCGGAAAAGTATGGCTGAATAAGTAAATCACATTTAGGGTTGACTCTCGCTTGTTTTTTTTATACTTTGGCTCCCATTTCGATTAATATAAGGGATTATGAAAAATAAGTCGACGGTTATACTTTTAGCGTTTTTCGTTTTTTGCTTTGTTTCCATGCTCCTGTTTATGGTATTCAAATTTATTAAACCGGATGTTAGTTTTGGACGAAAGATTGCGTTGATCGAATTAGAAGGCACGATCGTGGATTCACGCGACATTGTGCGCCAGTTCAAAAAATACCGTGACGACAGTTCTGTGGAAGCCATTGTTTTTCGGATTGAAAGTCCCGGTGGGGGCATCACACCTTCCCAGGAAATTTTTGACATCGTTAAGAAGACGCGCGCATCGGGAAAACCCGTCATCGTTTCCATGGGAAGTGTCGCGGCGTCCGGCGGATATTATGTAGCTTGTCCGGCGGATACCATAGTTGCGAATCCGGGAACAATCACCGGCAGTATCGGCGTGATCATTCAGTATCCGAATGTAGATAAACTGCTGGAAAAAGTAGGCGTGAAATTCACCACCATCAAAAGCGGACAATTCAAGGATGCCTTGAGCCCATACCGCGATATGACGAAGGCCGAAGAAAATTATTTGCAGAATTTTGTGATGAATGCGTACGGACAGTTTGTGATCGCAGTAGCAACTGAAAGAGATCTGGACACAGCTTACGTGCGTGAATTCGCCGACGGCCGCGTGTACACAGGAGAACAGGCCAAGGAACTTAAACTCATTGATGTGCTGGGCACATACGACGACGCGATCATGATCGCGGCCCAAAAAGCAGGGATTGCGGGAACGCCCGAAGTGATAAAGGAAAAAAAATATAAACCGTCGTTTTTTGATATCCTGTTTGACGATGACGCCGCTTCGAAGATCGAATCGGTGATTTCGTTACCGGAATTTAAAAGTTATCCGGTCGTGAGCTACAAATACGGATTTTAAATGAACCTGACCAAAGCAGAAATAGTCACCAAAGTTGCCGCTGCCGTCGGACTGACGAAGATCGAGACGGAGGCTGTGATCAACGGATTTATCGTTGCGATCAACGATTCGCTGAAAGAAGGCAACGAGATCGAAATTCGCGGGCTTGGCAGTTTCCGCATTATCGAGCGCCAGCCGCGTTTGGCGCGGAACCCGAAAACCGGAGGTAAGGTTCAATTGCCCAAACGACGTGTCCCTCAGTTTCGTCCGTCAAAAGACCTGCGTAAGGCTGTTAATGAAAAAAAATAGAATATAGATTTATTAGTAAACAACTCAATCACTCAAAAGGAGATCACGCATGCCCTGCGGAAGAAAAAGAAAAAGAAGAAAAATGGCAACGCATAAACGCAAAAAAAGATTACGCCGCGATCGTCATAAGAAGAAAAATCGCTAATCTCATATAATATTCGTTACCTTCAAGTCCCGCTCCAAAAAAGCGGGACTCATTTTTTGTGTTAATCGGTTGTTGAGTTCTAAGTTTACCGAAGATTCAAAAAAACTATTCTAATAGCTGATATTGGCTCTATGCGAAATATTAAAATCATTATCGAATATGACGGCACTAATTTTAACGGATGGCAGTTCCAGCCGCATCATCGGTCTGTTCAGGGCGAACTCCAGCGCGCGGTGAAACAGATTACGGGTGAGCAAGTTAGCATCGAGGGCGCCGGTCGTACCGATACCGGCGTGCACGCGCGCGGACAGGTGGGCAATTTCAAAATTGAAAAAGAGATAGGACTGCCGGAATTAATGAAAGGACTCAATGCAGTTCTACCCGACGACGTCCGTGTCAAATCTATTGATGAAGTAGACATGAATTTCCATTCACGTTTTTCTGCTAAAGAAAGACGTTATAAATACTACATGGTACAACACCCTATTTCCATTGGACGTCAATATTACTGGTATTATCCTCACGAATTAGATTTTGAGATTATGAAATCGGCGTGCTGTCTTTTGATCGGGCAAAAAAATTTTCGTTCGTTTTGCTTATCACGAGCAGAGGTGAGCCATTACATTTGCGAGGTGCGCAAAGCGGAATGGTATGAAAAAGACGGTGCGATGATTTTCGAGATAAATGCCAATCGCTTCCTGCACAACATGGTTAGAACCATCGTAGGAACTTTTGTTAACTTAGGCCGTGGCAGAATCACTTATGACGATCTGCTATCCATAATGGAAAAAGAAGACCGACGCGTAGCCGGATTTTCGGCACCGGCGGAAGGTTTGTGTCTGGAAGAGGTGGTATATTGAAGTATTGAAAAAGCAAACCTGTAAGGTTTCTTAAACCTTACAGGTTTAAGTGAAATACAGTAACGATCGAGCTTGATAAGAAGAATGTTTTTAGTTTTCGAAATCTTCACTGCTTCCAAACGATAGAGACATACTCTACCTGCAACTTCTCTACCTAAGAATTCTTTACCGTTCTAAACGGCTGGCACGGAGAGCAAGTTCAAGTTAGCCTATCTTTGGATTGTTACGCCTCCTGTAACTTGCCCTTCACGTATTTGTGCAAGACACTGCTGATAAGGGTCTGATACGGTAAGCCTTCTTCGGATGCCTTTTTCTGAAGTTTTTCCAGATCGCTCTCTGAAATACGGATATTAATCCTTTTACTTTTCTTTAAAGTATTCTCGACATACGCCGTATAACGTTGTTTTTCTTTGACCACCTGATCGATCTCTACCCACTCTCCTTTTTCGAGAGAATCATAGATTTCTTTTTCTTCACTTGTCAGTCGTACTTTCATATCGATGCCTTTTTATTTCAATAATGATTTAGTTAATTTTCTGCTTGGAAAAATCGTCTTCAGGAATATCGTCTTATCGTCCTCCACAAAGGGAACCACATAAATATAACCTTCAATCTCGATGACAAACATTTTCTGATGACCGTATTTTTTTTGATTCGGATGTTCCAAAATAGTAAGCAAATGGCCGCTTTGAATACAAAATACAACGTCTTCGAAGCATACGCCGCGTTCTTTCTTGAGGATCTTATTTTTTTCAATATCCCAGTCAAACCGCTTCATGACAAAATATATGACAATGTGTGCCTTTTGTCAACAGTATTGAGTGGACATTTCGCAAAGCCGAATGGTACGAAAAAGACGGAGTAAAAATATTCGAGACTCACGCCAATCGCTTCCTGCACAACATGGTTAGAACTATAGTAGGAACTTTTGTTAATCTAGGCCGTGGCAGAATTACTTATGACGATCTGCTATCCATAATGGAAAAAGAAGACCGACGCGTAGCCGGATTTTCGGCACCGGCGGAAGGTTTGTGTCTGGAAGAAGTGGTATATTGAGGTATTGAAAAAAACAAACCTGTAAGGTTTGTTAAACCTTACAGGTTTAAATGAAAGAGACGCTACCCATTCTTCTCAATACTTTCCATAAACTTATTAAACAAATAATCACTGTCGTGCGGGCCGGGGGAGGCTTCGGGATGGTATTGCACGGAGAAGATAGGCAGTTCTTTATGGCGAAATCCTTCGAGCGTGCCGTCGTATAAATTGAAATGCGTAAGCTCGATCTCTTTTTCATTCAGTGATTTGGGATCTACGGTAAACCCGTGATTTTGGGACGTAATCTCGATCACGCCGGTTTCCAGATTTTTCACCGGATGATTTGCCCCGCGATGGCCGAACTTGAGTTTGTACGTGTGAGCGCCCAATGCGATGCCGGCTAATTGTTGGCCTAAACAAATTCCGAAAATCGGTTTCTTGCCGATGAGTTTTTGAATTTCAGGAATGACATAATCCACGGCCTCCGGATCGCCGGGCCCATTGGACAAAAAAACGCCGTCAGGATTGATTTTCAAAATCTCTTCCGCTTTTGTTTTCGAAGGAAACACATGCAACTTGCATCCGCGCTCAACAAATTTTCGAAGAATATTCCGCTTTACACCGAAATCATAAACCGCGATGGTGTAGGTTTGTTTCTTTGAAACATTTTCAAGAAATTGCCAGTCTTTTCCATTAGGTTCATCCCATGTGTAGGCCTTTGTACACGTCACTTCATCTACCAGATTTGCGCCCACCATGCTCGGAGACTGTTTTACCTTTTCAATCAAATTCGCAATATCAAAATCTTTGGTGGAAATGATCGCGCGCATGGCGCCGAAATTGCGAATATGCCGCGTGATCGCCCGCGTGTCCAAACCCTCAATGCCCATGATATTATGTTTTTTCAATAAAGAATCCAGCGACGTGTCCGAGCGCCAATTCGATGGATAGGTACAGAGTTCTTTAACTATAAATGCTTTGATCTGGGGTTTTTCCGATTCAAAATCTTCGTTGCTGATGCCGTAATTACCGATCAGGGGATAGGTCATCACGATCATCTGCCCGCAATACGACGGGTCGGACAATATCTCCTGATAGCCGGTCATGCTCGTATTGAATACGATTTCCCCCGTTGTCTCGCCTTCCGCTCCAAATGAAAAACAATCGTATGTTTTCCCGTCTTCTAATACCAGTTTAGCTTTGATTCTCATTCTGCTTTTTTGATTTTATCGTTTAAGGAATTAATTATAACTACTTCAGAAATTCTGATAAGTTCATCAAGGGATAATTCGAATCAACATAGAAATTAAAATCAGAAAACACCGTTGTCATTCTGTGGGAATCTTTTTTCGTTGCAACTTGCGACCTATGATTTGAAAAGATTCTTGCGGAATGAAACGATCGGTAATTTAGACTGACGGCTGAGCAGTTACAAAAAATCAGCGTAAGACCTGTCTGGCTAAATTCGGAAAGTCGGTGATCACGCCGTCCACGTTAAATTTTTTCATCCGCAGCAGTTCCTCTTCGGTATTAACGGTCCACGGGAAAACCGTACAGCCGGATTCGCGCGCCTTCTCAAGCAGTGCGTCCGTAATACCGTTGTAATTGGGATGCCAGGAATCGACGATCAGCCCTTTCGCGAGGCGCTGATTCAACCGCGGCATGCGCTTTTCATAAATAAAGCCCGTCCTTAATGTTGGATCAACTTTTTGGATCTTCTTGATCACCAGCGGATTAAAGGACGAAATAATGACCTTTCTCTGCAATCCGAATTTATAGATCAATTCCACAACTCGTTTCTCTATTTTTCCCCTCAGAGGCATTTCGCTTTTGATTTCAATATTAATGAAAACGGCAGCATGTTTGTACAGTTCCAGTACGTCAGACAGGGATGGAATATACGTTTCCACCATATCGTTTTTAAGCTTGATTTTTTGAAGGTCGGATAATTTCTTGCTTCGCACCATACCGCGGCCGCCTTCGGTCAAACGCTCCAGGCGAATATCATGAAAAACCACCAGTTCTTTGTCTTTCGTGAGACGCACGTCCAACTCTACGCCGTCATAACCTTCTTCCAAAACCGCATTAAATCCAGGAATCGAATTCTCGGGATAGCCTGAATACGTAACGCCGCGATGAGCAATGATCAGAATTGTTTTGGTGGAGGGCATTAAATATTTTTTCCTGATAAAACGTTTTCGTAGTAGTCAATGTACATTTGAACCACGCGATCCGTTCCGAAATTATCAATAACGCGTTTTCGGGATGCATTCCCCAGTTGCTGTTGCAAATTTTTATCCGATAATATTTTGACAATATCTCCTGCCATAGCATCCACATCGCCGAGTTTTTCAAGATATCCCGTTTCACCGTGAATATTTATCTCCGGAAGACCGCCGACATTGGTTGTCACGACGGGAACTCCCGAAGACATCGCTTCCAGCGCTGCGAGACCGAAACTTTCCGATTCGCTCGGAAGCAGGAATACGTCCGCTTTGCAGATGAGATCGGACACCGCTTCCTGTTTGCCAAGAAACAAAACATCATGTTCGACGTGCAGTTCACGTGCAAGTTGTTCCGTATTATACCTCTCCGGTCCGTCGCCGATGAGAACCAGTTTGCTGTCAACCGATTCTTTCACTTTGGCAAATATTTTGATGACATCGTTCAACCGCTTCAACGGGCGAAAATTACTTGTGTGCATGATGATCTTTTCACCTTTCGGCGCGATGTGGTGAAGAAAACCATTACAGGCGCCGTCGGATTCATCGTGCGGTTTATATTTTTCGGTATCGATAAAATTGTGAATCACTTCGATCTTGCGGTTGGGTTTAATCTCGGAATAGGTCCGGTTACGGAGATATTTAGATACCGCCGTTGTGCCGTCGCTTTCGTCGATACTAAATTTGATAAGATTCAGAAAAGACCGATCCATGGCTAGCAGCGTTATATCCGTTCCATGCAGCGTCGTGACGATCTTCAATTCCTTGATGCGGTTATTTTTCCGTATGATCTGTTTTGCGAGATACGCGCTGGGCGCATGCGGTATCGCGTAATGCACATGGAGCAAATCGAGATCTTCAAATTCCGCAACCTCGGCCATGCGCGCGGCGAGAGACAACGCATACGGCGTATATTCAAAAACAGGATACGTCATTACGTCAACGGCATGGAAATAAATATGTTCGCGAAAGGATGCTAAACGGAACGGAATGTCGGAGGTGATAAAATGAACATCGTGGCCGCGTTTTGCAAGCTCAATACCCAGTTCAGTAGCAACAACGCCGCTGCCTCCATAGGTCGGATAACACGTAACGCCAATTTTCATTTTTTTCTTTCTAAACTATCTTCGTCTGAATACAATATACACACCATATGCAATGACGATACCGATCATGATGTACCGATTGAAGTCAGGGCCAAATAGGCCAAACATATTCAATACAATGGTCAGGATCATCAGACCTATGACCGACCAACCGTAGATCTGCCAGTAAAAAGTCCGTTTACGTTTGGCTTCGGCTTTCGCATCCTCGGCATCCTGAATATCATTATGGTTTTCTAAAGGAGTTCGTTCTTCAGACATGAATGTTAATTTCTGGAAATTTTTAAAATCTTAAGCTGCAATTCGCCGTTGGGAACCTGAATGATCGCCGTATCCCCGACGGACTTACCGAGCAGCCCTTTACCGATCGGCGTATTGACGGATATTTTTCCCGTTTCCCAATCGGCTTCGTTATCCGGAACCAACGTGTACGTGATTTTTTCTTTGGTTTTTATATTTTGAAGATTCACCGTTGCCAAAATGTATACTTTATCCGACGGAATATCTTCTTCTTTGACGATCACCGCATGCATGAGTTTATACTCCATATCGTTGATGCGGTTTTGCAGATGCTGGAGTTCTTCCTTCGCGGCATGGTATTCCGCATTTTCTTTGAGATCGCCGTGCTCACGCGCGACTTG
>JAEUSJ010000079.1:0-2584 GCA_016788215.1 bacterium
TTTCAACTTTGACAAAAAACATACTAAAATCTTACAAAATTCTTACACCAAATATAATAAGTGTATAGAATGTAAACAATGACATTCGTCATGTTTTCGTAAATATAAGGCACTTTTTTTTATTATTTCTAATTTATAACTTTTACGTTATAGTATTTAAAAACAATTATTTACTATATTAGTGGGTCCCTTTTGCGTCATTTTTCACAATAAATGTGAAAAAAAAAACTTATGGGCTCAACTTTTCAGGTTTTTGGATTGTAGTTTTTATCGATATGGGCAAACACGTGATCAACAGTGGTAGCCGCAACTTTTGGGTTACACGGTATTTTCCGCAGGCTTAAGCCTAACAACTTAACAATTTCTTTTGGCTTGATACGACCATAAAATCTTATGCTGAAGGTCAATTATATCCATGCCGGTCGCGTGGAAAATAAAAAAAGGCAGAGATGGCCGGGTATAAGAGGGTTCCCGTTTCTCTGCCTCTATCAATTATGGGGATCTTGTTGAGGTAGAGAACCCGTTCCCAGTCGAGAACGGGTTCTGAAGCTTTTATTTTTTTACTTTATCATTAATGACTGCCTGAGCCGCCGCCAATCGCGCAATAGGTACCCGGAATGGCGAACAGCTTACATAATTAAGGCCGAGTGAATGGCAAAACTCTACCGAATTCGGTTCGCCGCCGTGTTCACCGCAAATGCCGATCTTCAGTTCTTTGCGAACTTTTCTTCCTTTGTCGATTGCCATTTTCATCAGGATGCCAATGGAATTCTGATCGATGACCTGAAAAGGATCCACCGGCAGAAGTTTCTTATCAAGATATTCCGGAAGAAATCCGCCGATATCGTCGCGGGAGAATCCAAACGTCATCTGCGTGAGGTCATTAGTGCCGAATGAGAAAAACTCTGCGTCTTCGGCCACTTTGTCCGCTGTCAAACAGGCGCGCGGAATCTCGATCATAGTTCCCACCAAATGCGGGATTTTCTTCATACCAAATTTCGCCAGAACTTCTGCGTATATGTTTTCGACCAGTGTTTTTTGATTTTTTAACTCGGTATTAGCCGCTACAACAGGAATCATGATCTCGGGAAATACTTTTTTGCCTTCTTTGAGTAATTCCGCCGCCGCTTCGAATATGGCGCGAACCTGCATTTCCGTTACTTCCGGATAGGTTACGCCGAGACGAACGCCGCGGTGTCCCATCATCGGGTTATTCTCATGAAGATCTTCGGCGCGTTTATTAAATTGTTCCGCCGTGATACCGAGGCTTGACGAAAGTTTATTGCGTTCTTCTTCATGCTGCGGTACAAATTCATGCAACGGCGGATCGAGCGTCCGGATCGTGACCGCATATCCGTCCATTGCCGCCAAAGTGCCTTTGATGTCCGACTTGACGAACGGGAAAAGTTCGTCTAATGCGGCGCGTCGTTCTTCTTCATTCTTCGAGACGATCATTTTGCGCAGCAGGAAGAGCGGTTGTTCAGAATGCTTACCGTAGAACATGTGCTCGGTTCTGAATAAGCCGATGCCTTCCGCTCCGAATAGGCGCCCTTTAGCGGCGTCTTCCGGCGTGTCGGCATTGGTTCGAACTTTCAACCTGCGCACCTGGTCGCATAGTTTCATAAATTCGATAAAATTCGGATTGTCCTCCGCGGCTTTGATCATCGGGAGTGAACCTTCATAAACAAATCCGGCGGTGCCGTTCAGCGTAATCCAGTCGCCCTCATTGATCTTATGTCCGTTAACTCTGAAGTATCTATCCGAAAGATGAATTTCGAGTTCGCCGGCTCCGACGATGCAGCACTTGCCCCATCCGCGCGCAACGAGCGCCGCATGGCTGGTCATGCCGCCGCGTGCAGTCAGAATACCTTCCGCCGCGCGCATACCTTCTACGTCTTCAGGATTGGTTTCATCCCGCACCAGAATAACTTTCTTCCCTTGTTTTCCCCACGCCACCGCGTCAGCGGCTGAAAATACAGCCTGACCTGCTGCACCGCCGGGGCCTGCGGGCAACCCTTTGGCGATCGGTTTCAGTTTAAGTTCCGCAGCAGGATCAATAATAGGGTGCAGGAGTTCTTCTAATTGCGCAGGGGTCACGCGCATGATGGCTTCTTCCTTGCTGATCAGTTTTTCTTTGTACATGTCGAGCGCCATCTTTACGGCCGAGGGGCCGTTACGTTTTCCGACGCGGCACTGCAGCATCCACAACTTGCCTTCCTGAATAGTAAACTCAATATCAAGCATGTCGCGGTAATGTTTTTCCAATTTCCGTTCTATAACGTGCAGCTGTTTATACGCATTCGGCATTGCGGTTTCGAGTGACGAGAGATGTTCGTTGTGCGGATTCTTTCCAATCTCGTTCAGCGGATTCGGCGTACGAATGCCTGCAACCACATCTTCGCCCTGTGCATTGGCAAGCCATTCTCCGTAAAAGTGATTATCTCCTGTGGCGGGATTACGCGTAAAAGCTACGCCCGTTGCGGACGAATTGCCCATATTACCGTATACCATCGCCTGAACGTTCACCGCGGTTCCCCACTCATCCGGAATGCCCTCGATCTTTCGATACGCGATGGCGCGCTTG
>JAEUSJ010000079.1:2679-5910 GCA_016788215.1 bacterium
TTTGCCGACCCAGCTTGCGAATACGGCGCCTATGGCGCCCCAGATCTGTTCTACCGGATCTTCCGGAAACGGCATACCGAGAACTTCCAAAACACGCGCCTTATACGTTGCGATCAGTTGTTTAAGATCGTCTGCAGTCAGGTCGGTATCGAGTTTTATGCCACGCGCCGTTTTCAGCGCATTCAGATCAAGTTCCAAGACGTGTCGGATGCCGTGCCCGTCCTTAGGTTCAATACCGGCAGCTTTTTCCATCACAACGTCGGAATACATCTGGATCAACCGGCGATACGCGTCATAAACAAATCGCGGATTTTGCGTTTTTTCAATGAGTCCTTTGCACGTCGCTTCGTTTAACCCGACATTCAAAACGGTTTCCATCATCCCGGGTAAGGAACGGCGGGCGCCGGAGCGCACGGATACGAGCAATGGATTTTTTTTATCGTTAAATTGAGCGCCCATGATCTTCTCAACAAAAACCATTGCTTTTTCTACCTGAGCTTTTACTTCAGGAGGAAATTTTCTTTTATTCTTATAATAATAGGTGCAAACTTCGGTTGTGATTGTAAAGCCGGCCGGAACAGGAATCCCGATATTGGCCATTTCGGCAAGATTAGCGCCTTTACCGCCTAGCAGGTTTTTCATTTCAGCTTTACCTTCGGCTTTGCCGTTGCCGTAAGTATAAACCATCTTTTTAGATTTTGTTTTAGCCGGTTTGCTTTTGGGTTTTGTTGCCATAAATAAGAATATCTCCGTTGTTAATATCTTTTTGTAATAAGAGAATGTAAAACACTTTGTTCCATAAATCTAAGACTTTGGTCATTTTAAAACATGATTTTTGTCATGTAATGATGAAAAAATATACAGTTTTGCATATTTTTGGACCTTCAAACGGTTTTGAGATCATCGAAATCTCAAATACCAAAACCCAAATTACAAATGCTTCTCAGCCTGAGGCTGATCTGCATGACTTTGTGAGCCAACCCTATAAGAGGGATACAAAATGTTAATCATTAACAATGTTCGGTCATTGGCGGTTTTGAATTTATTTGAAATTTGTTATTTGTGAATTGGAGCTTACCATCTTGGTTTTTTCGTATCCTTTTGCTGTTCAAAGAATCGTTTCAATTCCTCTTTCTTCCCTTTTGAAAGTTCATGCCATCGGATTCCCTCGATCGCGCCTTCCAGCGCGCATAGTGAACTCAGGCACGTGCCTTCGTCTTCTGCTTTCAAACGCAGAAAAACTTTTTCGGCGCCTAACTTTTTAAGTTCGTGATATGAATGAACATTCACATGTTTTAATTTTTCCGCCATGACCTTACCGATATTTGGCAAGCGGCTGATCTCATGTTTCTGACGATTTCGAATGGAGTGGGGCATAGATGTTGTCCTTTAGTGTATACTATTAGTCTCTCACCCTGAAAGAATGGTGAACAATGACAAAATTTTTCCCGCAGATATCGCTAATTTTCGCGGAGAGAAAATTCTGCGTGAATCTGCGAAATCTGCGGGAATATATCTACTTCTTTTCCTGCGCTTCCACTACTGCGATCGCGGTCATATTGACGATATCATTCACTTCACAGCCTTTTTGGAGTAAGTGAACCGGATTACGCATACCCATCAGTATCGGACCGATCGCTTCGGCACCGCCGAGCCGCTGGAGCAGTTTCACCGACGCGTTGGCCGATTGCAGATCCGGGAATATCAGAACATTAGCTCCGCCCTTTAAAGTGCTGAACGGATAAAATTCGTCAATGATCTCCGGCACTACCGCCGTATCGGCCTGCATTTCACCGTCAATCATCAGTTCCGGCATACGTTTGCGCGCGATCTTCAAAGCCAGCGCAATGCGGTCGGTGTCTGCATGTTTCACACTGCCGAAATTTGAGAAAGAAACCATCGCTACGCGCGGTTCGATATTGAAACGTTTGGCAACTTCCGCGCTCATGATCGCAATTTCAGCCAGTTCTTCCGCCGTCGGCATGATGTTCACCGTGGAGTCTGCGCAGAAATAGATCTTGTCCTTAATGATCAGCATATACGCGCTGGATACGCTGGATATACCTTCAGCGCGTTGAATGATCTGCAAAGCCGGCCGCAGGGTTTCCGGATAGTGCTGATCCAGACCTGCGATCATGGCGTCGGCGTCATTCATACGAACCATCATCGCTGCATAATGCGTCCTGTCATGCATGTCCTGTCGCGCTTCATTGAGATTTACGCCTTTGCGCTGACGTAATTCGTAATACTCTTCCGTATAGGATTTAAACCGTTTGGATGTTTCCGGATTGAGAATCTGAATTCCATCAAGATCAACGTCCAATTCTTTAGCCAAAGAACGAATCTTGATTTCTTCGCCTAACAATATCGGATGCGCGATGCCTTCATCCAGAACAATGTGGCTGGCGCGCAGGACTTTTTCATTATAGCCTTCCGGAAATACGACGCGTTTCGGATCGCGTTTGGCGCGGTTCATCATCGTACGCATCACTTCGCGCGACTTACCGAGACGGTTTTCCAATTGTTCTTTATATTCTTCAATGTCAATTTTAATTCTTGCAACACCGCTGTCCATAGCGGCTTTAGCCACCGCCGCAGCTTCCCAGATCAGTACGCGGTAATCGAACGGCTTCGGAATCAGGTAGTCTTTTCCAAAACGCATGCGCTGATTACCGTAGGCTTTGGATACGGAATCCGGTACATCTTCTTTAGCCAGTGCTGCCAGGGCAAAAGCGGCGGCGCGTTTCATTTCTTCGTTGATCGCCGTCGCGCGTACGTCCAAGGCGCCTCGGAAAATAAAAGGAAATCCAAGTACGTTATTGATCTGATTGGGATAATCGGATCGCCCCGTTCCCATGATGACATCGGGCCTCGCAGCCATCGCAAGGTCGTAGGTAATTTCCGGATCGGGATTGGCCATCGCCATAATGAGCGGATTCTTTCCCATCGACCTAACCATGTCCTGCGTAACGCAATCGGCCACTGACAATCCCGCAAACACGTCTGCGCCCACCAATGCATCCGCCAGCGTGCGCGCTTTGGTATCGTTAGCCAAAGCTTCTTTGTAGGGATTCATTCCGGCTGTGCGTCCTTTGTAGATCGCGCCTTTGGTATCGCAGAGAATGAGGTTTTCTTTTTTCACGCCAAGGCTGATATAAAAATTGGCGCACGCAATGCCCGAGGCGCCTGCGCCGTTAACGACAACTTTGATCTTATCCAGCGGCTTGCCGA
>JAEUSJ010000079.1:6007-13911 GCA_016788215.1 bacterium
TGGTTCGAGCAGTTGAACCGTTTTGATGATCTCATCGGCGTTATGCGTATCCAATTCTATATCGAACACATCGATATCAGCAAATCGTTTGAATAAAACGCCTTTGCCTTCCATGACCGGTTTGCCGCCGAGCGCGCCGATGTCACCAAGCCCAAGAACGGCGGTTCCGTTCGATACTACGGCTACAAGATTTCCTTTAGCGGTATAGAGAAATGCGTCGTCCGGATTTTTTTCGATATGCAGACAGGGTATCGCTACACCCGGGCTGTATGCAAGCGAAAGATCGCGTTGTGTAGTGCATGGCTTGGTCGGTATAACTTCAATTTTTCCTTTTCGCCCCATCTGGTGATAATCGAGGGCTTCTTGATCCTTTATCATGTTCATCCTCCTGCAGTCGTAACTCTCAACGAATTACCGAGAGCATAAAAATCATTTTAGAATAGAATTAGTTGTCAACTAGTAAAGAAAGCCATAGTCTTATGGTAAGGCTTCTAGCGCATAAATTTAATGAATTGGAGTCCAAAAAAACATGACCTACGTCATGTTAGCGTATCTTTATATTTGTTGAAAAAAACAACGTAGAGCGGTTTTACAATGAAGCGATTTTGAAGCGGGAACGATTATATAAAAAAAACCTTGAAGGAAAAGAGCCGATTCAAAACTTATCCCACGTTAAATCAGCCAGACCCTCAAGGTCTCTTAATTTAATTTTCCGGATAACCCGAAGTCCCGGTATTCGCGGCAATTTTTCCCGATCACTGGCTTCTCGCTACCTGGCCATGTGCAGGCAAATGTGCCGAACCGTTTTGTTATTATCAAAACGGGCCGCTTCTTTGACTGCAAAGACACCCACATCGTGCCCGATATCACGTAATGCCAGGGCCGCAAGAATACGGAAATTCGAGTCGGAATGATTTCGCAATATTTTCATCAGCGGGATCACGACAAGATTCATTTCCTTGTCCGAATATGTCCTTTTGATATCCGCTATAGATGCAATGACGCTTTCGAGAAAATCACCGTCCACTTTTTTTAAAGTCAGGGCGAGATTCATTTCTGCCGCATCCAGTATTGCGTTTTGTCTTTCCGTCCGCGTATTGCCGCCTTCACCGGCAAATGCCGCGGTTGACCATACTAAAATGGCCGCTGCAAAGAACATTAACGACTTCATAAATGCCTCCTTGGTTTCTGAGTGAAAGCATTCATTAATTAAAGTCGTGCGCATCGACTGAAATGTACTACGCGGATAAAAAAAGAAAAGTTTCACAATAAAAATACACAACCTCTGGAATGTTCATGTTGAGAACCGGTGGTCGGAACTTAAGAACAAAACTATGCCGTATAGTTCAAACTCCAGAACCTTTTCATTCTATAGACACAACCAGAAAATCTAATTTCTCTTTATCGGCGGAGATCACTTTGCTTCCTTCAATGACCTCACAGATACTGAAAATACCGTCCATTTCAAGCTTTACCACCTTTAATTTCCCGACGGCTTTTTGCCGCTTAAATATTTGTCCGTCAACTATAATCTCTTCCTCCTGTATGACCTGGAATTTATCCCCTTCTTTTATCCCCAAATCTTTGCCGCAACTGATCAGCACCAAATCGGCTTGTTTCTTTTTGGACTTATCTTTTTTCTTGGCCTTCTTGTCTGTTTCAGGTTCGACGAAACGAATGATCTTGCCTTCGACTGGAAATACCTGCTTAATGCTGCGGCTGATTTCCGCATCGGCGTTATCCAGAGCGCCATACGCAATGTTGGCGGACTTGTCTTTTTTCTTATCCGAAATACCGGTAATATCTTTGGATGCAATGATCTGACCCGTAGTCACATCAATGATGCGGATCAACAGATCTACTTTGCATGAACTCTTCTTGTCTTTTTTAGACGTGGTCGTGTGAATATTAACGATCGTGCCTTGAACAAGAAATTCAGTTCCTAACATCGCGCCCAACGAGACCGCTTTGCTAGGGTCGGTAAGATCGGAAGTCTGCAGGTTTTGTTCCTTCAGGATCTTTTCAATGGCGGACCTTTCGACCACGATGAATCTCCGGAGGCCGACGAAAGTATTCACCAATTGTTGTGTTACTGATTCCGCAAATTTTTCAATTCCGCCCTGATCGAACATCTGCCGGTCGCTGACGGCGCCGACTTCAAACGGGAGCACGGCAACGCGGGGTTTCTTCGTAACCACACTTACCCTGTCCTGAGCGGCTAGCGTTCCGCTAATCAGGATCAATACACATAATAACATTTTCATTGCCGTTATCCTTATCGTATTATTTGATGGCTGAATAAATCCTATCGGGAAAGGCTCGAAAATTTATCTCATCAAATAACCAAAAGCAAACGGTTTATTTTGAATTGTTTTATATTATCTCGACAAAAAAACTTCACCCTATTCAGGTGAGGATAATGTATAGCGAAAAGGCTTTTCGCTCTACATGAATCAACTCTCTTACAACATGCACCCGGCGGGATGCTCGTAGGCGTCCTTGAATGCAAGGAAGCAACAAGTAGCATAGTGATATCCGAAAATGAAATTTGTGTTTAAAAAGTAAGAACCTTGTCTGACAATACAGTCCACTGAGCCAATTCGCTCATGGTACTGATTTCAACTCCTTCAATCAGGGAGAGCTCGCGCAGGCCACGCGCATCCACGCAGCTTCCGCAGAGTTTTACTTTGCCTTTTTTTGAAAGAATGCCTTTTAACATACGCTCAATGTTATAGTATCCCTGCGGCGTATTTTGCGCTTTCAGCGCGGACGTCACAGCATCGGCCATTAAAAATACCAGCACTTCAACTTCGGAAGGCTCCTTTTGCACCGCCATAGCAAGGCGCAGAGCGTTGTAGACTTTTTCCGTTCCGTAAGGCGGGTCGTTAATCAAAAATAGGATTTTCATGATGGGTCCTTTATTTTTGAAAGTATGATATTATTGATTCAAAATCACTTGATGGCGCTGAATATTCTCCACTAGAACTTCTCTCATGAGCCGGCATGCTTTTGACACTTTAGCCGAAGAAAGTTTATAGTATACATTGATACCTTTTTTCCGTTGTGCCAGCAATCCTTTATGCGCCATGATGGTAAGGTGCTGCGATAAAGTGGATTTTAAACCTCCGATTTTGGATAGAATATCCCCGAAACTCAATTCATCCTCTTGTAATACTTCAATGATTTCGATACGAATCGGATGGCCCAACGCTTTACAAACGTCGGCATGCAATACATAAATACTTTTGTTTTTCATAGTTCACCTGTTTATTAGTTCATGAGTTTATGAACTAATAAAAACAAAATCAATGGTTTTTTAATAAAATTTTTTTCAGGGTAAAGACAAAAAAAGGGCGAAGATTATCTCTTCGCCCTCTTATATTAAAACGCAGAATGGTTTACAACACGCTCTCGCCGGGAAACTCGTATTCGCCATTATACGCACGGATGCCCCATTCGAAGGCTTCCTCATTAATCGGAATCATCGCGCATTTATCCTTTAACGCCTGGCGGATCGCCGTCAGAAATGTCTCCTTCGGAAAAATATCCGTTGCGGCATGCAAAGCGCCGAGAGCAACGATGTTCTTTACCATGACCTTGCCGAGATCCATCGCGATCTGCGTGAAAGGAATGCCGTAGATCATCGTACCGTGATTAAATATCGGCGGCGCCGTGATGATGGAACTGTCATAAAAAATCGTTCCGCCGGGAAGAACTTGCGGCCCAAATTTGGCTAAACTAGGTGCATTAAAGGCAATCAGAATATTCGGATTGGGCGATGCCGGAGATAATACTTCCGTTTCCGCAACGTGCACGTCCGCGTAAGAAGTTCCTCCGCGCGATTCCGGGCCGTAACTCGGGATATGCGTTGCGTCGAATCCTTCATTGATTCCTGCGCGGGTGATGAGCATCGCCGCCGTCTGGGCGCCGTCGCCGCCGGAACCGGCCAACTTCAGCGAAATGTCGCTTGGCGAAATGTGATGCGGAAATCCGGGGCTGAATCGAGCAACCTTTTCACCGGTTCCGCCGACCAATTCCTTTAATTTATTAGGATCAAAGTTCGGTTTATTCAGCTTGAACCATGGCTCGCGCGGTTCGTCCTTCTTTATTCCAAGCGGAAATACCGGGAGCATTTTTTCGCGAACCCAAATCTCCGCTTCCTGCGGCGTCATCTTCAAATGAGTCGGACATTCTGCCAGCACTTCAACAAAGGAAAATCCGCGGCCTTCAACCTGCAATTGAATTGCTTTCTTAATCGCCTTTTTTGCATGTGTACGTTGCTTGTTGTCATACAACGCAACCCGTTCTACATACATTGGGCCGTCAATTTGGGCGATCATTTCCGCCATGCGGAGAGGTTGCCCCATTATTCTGCTTCGGCCGAACGGCGACGTGGTTGTTTTCTGTTCCATGAGCGTTGTCGGAGCCAATTGCCCGCCGGTCATGCCGTAGATCGCATTATTGATGAAAATCACCGAGATAGGAATGCCTAACTGCGCCGACTGAATAATTTCAGCCAAACCGATCGACGCCAGATCGCCGTCGCCTTGATAGCTAATGACGATCGATTCCGGATTGGCAGTCTTATGACCCAAAGCTACGGCCGGCGCTCGTCCGTGAGCGGCTTGCGTATTACCGACGTCAAAATAATAGTACATGAATACGCTGCAGCCGACTGGCGAGACTAGTACCGTTCGGTTTTGAATTTCCAGTTCGTCTATAGTTTCTGCCAGATATTTATGCGCGAGACCGTGACCGCAACCCGGGCAATAATGCGTTGAGTTGGCTTTCAGGCCTTCGCCGTGAGCGTGACGCTCGAACTTCTCATAAAATATACTTGATTTCATGCTAGCACCTCCTCTACCGAAATAACCTTTTCGATGATCTCTTTAAGTTGCGGCAATATGCCGCCGAAACGCCGAACATGATCGATCGTCGGGCATTCCAGGCTGTGGTGGCTCAACGACAGGCGTAGTTCGTCTTCAAGCTGCCCATTGCCTGCTTCAACGGTAATGATTTGTTTAGTGTGACTTAATACGGGCTTGAGCAGGTCAATCGGGAACGGCCATAACGTGATCGGACGGAATAATCCGACCTTCAAACCTTGTTTTCTCAATTCATTTACAGCGCCCTTTGCCATACGCGCCGGGGTGTTGCATGCCATTAAAATAATTTCTGCGTCGTCACAGTGATACAGATCGGCACGCTGCTCGTTCTGTGTCATCTGACGGTATTTATTATTTATGCGGATATTATTTTTCTCAAGATCGGCTTCGCTAAGTTCGATCGAACAGACCAGGTTTCCGCGATGCATCTCATCGCCGTAAACGGCCCACTCAGGAATGCCCGGTTTAATCATTGTTTTAGGCAGATTCACTCGGCCGGTCATTTGCCCCATATATCCGTCGCCGACGATGATCACCGGATTGCGATATTTGAATGTTAGTTCAAAAGCCAACATTGTAAGGTCCAGCATTTCCTGCGGCGTGTACGGAGCCAGGACAATGGCGTGCGTATTACCGTGACCCAAGCCTCTGCAAACCAGTTTTATGTCCGCTTGTTCCGGCCCCAGATTGCCGAGGCCCGGTCCGCCGCGCATGATGTTCACAAATACGCCGGGTAACTCCGCGCCGATGGAATACGAAATGCCTTCCAGCATGAGGCTGAATCCCGGCGAGGACGTAAACGTCATACACGGAAGTCCTGCGCCGCTGCAGCCGTACATCATGTTCACCGTGGCAACTTCGCTTACCGCCTGGATAAATACACCGTCAAGATCGGGCAATAATTTTGCCATAAGTTCCGCGCCTTCCGTAGACGGCGTAATAGGATATCCGAAGAAATGACGACAGCCCGCCAGTAGCGCCCCGATCGCGGACGCATACGTACCTTTGGTCACCAGCGATTCCGTCTGAGCGAACGGGATCACTTCGCCTGGAATTGCAAACGGTTTGACCTTCGGCGTCGGCCGCGGACCATTGAAAGATTTTGGATCGGTTAATTCAAACTCGAATTCCGTTTCCTGCGGACGCAGGCCGTACGGTTCCGGGCAAGCGCTGATACACAGCCCGCACCCCGAACATTGATCAAGTTCAAGTTCGATCGGAATGAGGCCGGTCAGGGGATTTACTTCCTTGCCCATCGTGATACATCCCTTCGGGCACGAATCGATGCACCGCCCGCAGCCTTTACAGTACTCGGGAAATACATATGGTTTTGGTCTGGATTTCATCTTGTTCTCCTTTTAGAAAGGATTACCGGTTACGAAAACAATAAATAAGTTAACAAATAAAAAATCCTATTTAAGATTCAGACTTCTGTTTTTTATCTGCCTGTATTTCAAAATGTCATGAATGACCATAATTAGAACGTCTTGAACTTTCTTCTCCACCTCTTCGGATAACCCTTCGCCCGACCCGAAATCCGCTCCGTCGATTCCGTAAACGACCAGATCCGGCGTTTGCGATTTCAACGCCTTCGCAAGTTCAATCGCTTCGGCAATACTGAAAGCGTGTGTTGAATAATTGAAAAAATCAGCAGGAATCGTTTCGTTCTTTGGTTCAAGCCGATGAACCGTTCCCGGCATATTATCCGAGGAGACGGCATCGATCATGATTGCCATTTCTGTTTCTTTCCAAACCTCCATCAGCGCGGCGCCTTCCCCGCTTTGTTCGATCACTTTCACATCGGGAAAATTCAGTTTGGCCACTTCCCGCGCGACCATAATACCGACGCCGTCGTCGCAGCGAAATTCATTGCCGATCCCGATGACCAAAATCTTGGGGTTTGTTTTCATGTTATTCTCTTTCAATTTCAAGTTTCAGAAAATGCGTCGCGCAGGAAATGCATGGATCGTAATTGCGAATCGCCTGCTCGCACTGCCATGTCAGTTTATCTTTATCTAAACCGATGTTTTTTTCTACAAATTTTCTGAGATCGGCCTCGATCTGCTTCTGATTTTGCGACGTCGGCGGCACGATCTTCGCGTCGGTAATAACGCCCTCCGTATCGGTCGAATAACGATGATAACAAATGCCGCGGGGCGCTTCGGTGCAGCCGTAACCGGTTCCGGCTTTCGGATGCAATTCCAATCGCGAGATTTCCGGCGGTTCATAATGTTGAATAATTCGAAGCGCTTCTTCGCAGGCATACACCGTTTCAATGCTGCGCGCAATGATACTCTTAAACGGATTTTTGCATTCCGGCATGAAATGAACCTCCTTCGCGAGCGCTTTCGCCGTCGGAGTCAATTGTTCAAAATTTAAGTTAAATCTTGCGAGCGGCCCGACATTATACGCGCCGCGCCTAATGATGATGCTGTGCAGCGCATTGCTGTGCGCCTCGTGAATTTCTTCAAAATTGCGTTCATAGTCGCGTATCTCAATATTTAATCCGCGATTGGAAATAAGTTTTCCGTCCAAAATCGCGTATTCATCCTCGCGGTGCAGCGCAACAAATTCATAATCCATTTCAAAATCAGGAAAGTCGAACCCCGCAACCCATTTGACCGTTTCAATAGACGCATCGCGCGCCCATTTTAACTTTTCCTCGAGCGGCTTTAATTCTTTTTTTGACGGCGCGCGGTAAAACCCTCCGACGGCAACATTTACCGGATGAATTTCCCTCCCGCCGACGACAGTCATGATCTCATTACCTATTTTTTTCAGTTCCAATCCGCGTTTGACCACATCCGGAAATTTACCGGCCATGTGAATGGCGCTCTCATATCCAAGAAAATCCGGAGCATGAAGCATATACACATGCAAAACGTGACTTTCGATCCACTCGCCGCAGTAGATCAGCCGCCGAAGTTCACGCAGCGCGCCTTCGACCCTGATTCCCAGAATATTTTCCATGGCCTGCGAGGAACTCATCTGATAGGCAATCGGACAGATCCCGCAAAT
>JAEUSJ010000007.1:0-1691 GCA_016788215.1 bacterium
CGCTAATTCGATTCTCGTTAAAGTTAATCAGATCGGCACACTGACAGAGACCATCGACACGGTACAAATGGCGCACAAAGCCGGATACACGGCGGTCATGAGCCATCGATCCGGCGAAACGGAAGACACGACTATCGCTGATATCGCCGTTGCGCTGAATTGCGGCCAGATCAAAACAGGCTCGGCATCACGAACGGACCGAATTGCAAAATACAATCAACTTATCCGAATTGAAGAGGCGTTGGGCCCTCGTGCAGTTTATCCCGGGCGCAAAGCCTTTCATATATAAGGAGAAAACGTATGAGCATGTTACAGCCGGATAACGTAATGAAAAGCCTATCGGACGATACCGCCAGTATCGAAAAAAAGAAAAAGAGGAAAAAAGTTCTCTTTTGGTCGGTGATAACCGTGATCGCTATGACAATTATTTTTGGTAATTACGGCGCCTATCAGATGGTGGTTATCAAACGACAAAAAATGAGCCTGGAAAATGAAATCGTGCAGCTTAAAAAAGATCAGGCTCAGCTGATCAAAAACCGTGAACGCATTAAAAATGATTTGACCTATATAGAAAAGGTAGCGCGCGAAAAATACAGCATGGTCAAACCGGGCGAGCATGTATATCAAGTTATTCCAAAGGACAAAGAAACCAAAAAATAATTTTCAGGACGTATACAAACGGAGCGTGAATGTTCAAAGACGGAACTATCGAAGGAGTTATTGTAACCGATCTAAAAAAATTTTCCGATCGACGCGGCTGGCTCATGGAATTGTTTCGTCAGGACGGCCTGGCTGAGAATGACTATCCCGCGATGGCTTACATTTCAATGACCGAACCGGGTATCGCCCGCGGCCCGCACGAGCACGAAGAACAATCCGATCTTTTTTGTTTTCTCGGCCCTTCGGATTTTAAATTGTACCTGTGGGACAACCGCAAGAATTCACCAACCTATTTGTTTAAAACAACATTAGTTCTGGGCGAAAGCAAACCGGCGTCGGTTATCATTCCGCCCGGCGTGGCGCATGGGTATAAGAACGTCGGAGGAAAGGAAGGTATGGTCTTCAATTGCGCCAACCGTCTCTATGCGGGGAAAAACAAGAAAGAACGTGTTGACGAAATTCGCCACGAAGAAGATCCGGATACGCCTTTTAAATTGGATTAATCCTGTTCGTCTTATCAGAAAAAAATCATTGATGAAATATATTTTTGTCATTCTTCTAACGTTTCCCGTTTCTGTTTCTACACAAGATTTTTATTCAAAACAAAAATTGGATTCCATTACTTCTGCTATTGACGCTGTTTTCGCCGAACCCCTTTTTAAAGATTCGAAGGTCGGGTTCATTGCAAAATCGCTGAACAGTGACCGGATTCTGTATGAGAAAAATTCTGAAACCCTGCTAAGTTCCGCATCCTGTATGAAGTTGGTCACGACTGCGGCCGCACTGGATCGCTGGGGAACCAATTATCAATTTCGAACCGGATTTTATACGGATGGTAATTTTTCGAAAGGTATCATCGATAGTAATTTATACGTCAAAGGTTACGGCGATCCGTATTTCACTTCTGAAATACTTTTGCGAACGGTTTATCACCTGAAAGCCATGGGGCTCACTGAGATTAAAGGCAATATTATTGCGGATGAGTCGTATCTTCAGGACACGCCTAACGCAGAAACAAATGACCGCGCCTA
>JAEUSJ010000007.1:1791-6794 GCA_016788215.1 bacterium
GAGATTAAAGGCAATATTATTGCGGATGAGTCGTATCTTCAGGACACGCCTAACGCAGAAACAAATGACCGCGCCTATTCAGCATTCGGCAGCGCGCTGGGATTTAATTTTAATTCCGTTGCCATTTATGTTCAGCCCGGCCAAAAAATAGGAGATTCCGCGCTCGTTTTCACAGAACCGATTTCATCGCTTTTTCGCATCATCAATTACGCCAAAACAACGGATTCGTCCGAAGGTGTTGGTATAAGCAATTACTCCGTCTCAGCTAAGTACGACCATGAGAAAATAACCCTTTCCGTCTACGGTTCGATCGGAATGGGACAACCGGAAACCGTGATATACAAACGTATCAATAATCCCGCAATATATGTTGGAACGATCATCAAAGAAGCATTTGAATTATACGGCATTCATGTTCGCGGGCGGGTGATCACAGATATCACCCCAAAAAATGTCAAAACGATTGCCGATCCCCCTTCGTACGACCTGTCGTATATTATTGCTGGAATCAATAAATGGAGTAACAATTATGCCGCGACACAACTGCTGATGATCATGGGCGCGCAGGAGTTTGGCCCGCCCGGAACCGACGAAAAGGGCATTCGGGCGATGAAGCCGTTCTTAGAAAAAGTCGGCATTCGCCGGCAAGAAATTGCCATAGTTGATGGGTCCGGTTTGGATGTAGGAAATAAAATAACGCCGGCCGCACTGGTGCGTCTATTGGAATACATGCACCGTGATTTTAGTTCACCCGAATACCTATCCTCTTTCAGTATCGCAGGGGTGGACGGAACGGAAAGGAAACGATTCAATAAAAACGGCGGGCCTTCCAAGCGAAGCCGTTTAAAGATCGGATATCTGCATGGCTACAGCGGACTTGCGGGATATATCGAGAACAAACAAGGCGACCGCATTGCATTTTGCCTTCTTACCAACGGATTTCCGAAGGGATATTATGAATCTGTAAAGCATCTCGAAGACAAGATCTGCACTATTTTATCCAACTACTAATGCCGTCCAAAAGTAAAACCGTCGGGAATCGCGGGGAATCTCTCGCTGAGGAATTTCTCCGAAAAAAGAATTACGAGATTTTAGCAAAGCAGTACCGTTTTCGTAACGGAGAAATTGATATCGTGGCTAAGACGGGCGCGATACTGGTGTTTGTTGAAGTGAAAACGGCAGACCTCACTTACGGGTCTGAATCACCATTTGGAGAGCCGGAAACATGGCTGACAGTAACGAAACAAAAATTCCTTCGTAAATCAGCTGAACATTATTTATGGAAAAATAAAATAGGAGAGATGGATTGTCGATTTGACCTCATCGCCGTTCGAATCTATGCAGATCACGAAGATATCAATCACATTGAAAATGCATTTTGGATGTGAGGAAGAATTAATTACATTCATTTTATAAGAATAATTTCTTCATCTAATAGAGAATCGACTTCGTTTGAACTATACGTCTTGTTTAAGACACATATTGCGGCAGGGACGATGCAAAACAATATTTTTTTGAGTTAATGCGATTTTATAAAATTTTAATCGAAAATTTGTTGGAATAATTGTATATTACACATTATTGGTCACCTCAAATCTATAAACTAAATCTGCTCAATGGAAAAAACAGGACACATTGAGATCAGGATTACCGGACGAAAAGGTGCTGTGCCTTTAACGCCGGATAATTATGATATTAAAGAAATCAAGGAATTGCTTGAACAAGCTGAGGATTTACTTTTTCCGGGTCAGAAAGCAAATCGCCCGACAATAAGCTATCAGATTACAGAAGGTTCAGTTGTTCATAGGTTTAAGACAAGCCTGCAAGCCGTCATTGGTTTTAGCGCGGTTCTTGCACAGTTACAATCCGTTCAAAGTACTGATTTTTTGGAACCAGCTACTGCAAAGGCTTTTGATAGCTTTCAACAAATAGCCGTACGACATGATTATGCCTTTCAAGTTACAACTTCCGTGCAGCAATCTCCTGTACTCCAAATTGACAAGACAACTCAGTTTTACCATGCGGAACCTCTGTGGGTTGACGCAGAATTCTATTTCTATGGACAGATTACGAATATGGGCGGCAAAGAAAAAGCTAATTTTCATATCGTAACAGAGCAAGGTACCATTCGGGTTCAAACCCCAAAGGAATTTCTCGAACACTATGATAAGAACCCCCTTTACAAAACGTATGGAATTCGAGCTACTGGCAAACAAAACCTCCAAACCGGTGAAATAGATACTGGTAACCTTCTGTTTCAAGAGATCATACCTTATGAGCCTTATTACGACCCTAAATACATCCAAAGTCTTCGTGAAAAAGCAAGAGACAGTTGGAAAGATGTTAACGATCCAGATAAATGGCTGCGTGAACTGCGAGGTGAGGTGTGAAAGGGCTTTGTGTTGATACGGGTTTCTTAATTCGTTTCGTAAAATCTGATGAAAGGTTAAATCAGAATGCAGAAGAATATTATCGCTACTGCTTGGAACGCCAGATTCCAATTTATTGTTCAACTATTGCAATAGCAGAATACTGTGTGAAGGGACAGTTAAACCAACTTCCATTAAAGGATTTACGCGTAATACCGTTTAATATAAATCATGCCGCTCGTGCCGGAGACTTGATGCGAATTACTTTTGCAAAAAGAAATAAATCGGTCGAAGAATATTCTCGTGTTTCAGCTACTAACGATGTTAAAATGTTTGCCCAAGTAGATATCGAAACGACTATTGATACTTTTCTTACTGTGGATCAAGAAGCTATTAAGTTATACAATTCTATCAAAACAGAAGCGTCCCTTCAATTCCAAATAATAGATTTAAATATTCCGCGTCACATCATATTTGGCGAATTAGATCTGTCATAGATGCCATGTGGAGGCAAACTCTTACTTAGGTTTCTTATCTTGCAAACAAATTCTGAAAATAGGCGTCCAGTTGCGGCAAAGGAACCGATGACTGTTCACTGTTTCCCATATTCTTCACTACACATTCATTTTTAGCGATCTCATTATCACCCAATATAACCGTGAACTTCGCTTTCTGGCGATTGGCATCGCGCATCTGCGCCTTCATGCTTCGTTTCAGATAATCCATTTCACAGACCATGTTCTGTTTCCGGATGGCCTGCACGTAAGGCATCGCCGCAGCTGCCGCCGTTTCGCCCAATGCGACTACGTAGACGTCGATTTCCGGAACGGCGCCGAAACTTAGGTTTTCGGCTTCCATTACGATAATCAGCCGCTCGATACCTGCCGCAAAACCCACGGACGGCGTGGGTTTACCGCCAAGACTTTCCGTGAGCAGATCGTAGCGCCCGCCGCCACCCAGCGCATTTTGGGAACCCAAATTTTCGCTCTGAATTTCATACGCCGTCTTGGTGTAATAATCCAGCCCGCGCACGAGCTTTCCGTCCACGTCAAATTTCACTTTCACACCGTTCAGTAACAATTTTACTTTATCAAAATGCGTTAAACATTCCGCGCACAAATGATCTTTCATCATCGGCGCATTCACGGTTAACTCCATATCTTTCTCGCTCTTCGAATCCAGTATTCGCATGGGATTGGTTTCAAGCCTTTTCTGGCTTTCAACCGACAGTTGATCTTTGACGGCCGATAGAAAAGCAACTAATTTTTTCCTGTAATCCGGACGGCACACGGGGCATCCCACGCTATTTATCTTAAAACTTAAATTTTTTAAACCGAGTTCTTCATAAATGGTTAGTGCCACGAGCATGGTTTCCACATCGATCTCCGGTGAACTGCTGCCAATAGCCTCCACGCCAAATTGATGGAATTGCCTGAGTCGACCTTTTTGCGGACGTTCCTGTCGAAACATCGGACCGAGATAAAATAATTTATTCAGCGGCAACTGTTCGCCTAAATTATTTTCAATAAACGCTCGAATCACCGAGGCCGTCATTTCAGGCCGAAGCGTCAGGCTTTCTTCGCCTTTATCTAAAAAAGTATACATCTCTTTTCCAACTACATCGG
Source organism: bacterium (assembly GCA_016788215.1). Lineage (GTDB taxonomy): Bacteria > CLD3 > CLD3 > SB21 > SB21 > SB21. The sequence goes on from JAEUSJ010000007.1 coordinate 5,786, forward strand.
TCGCTTCACCTATTCCGCGTTTAAACAAATCGGTATACTCGAAAATTGGGGTGCGAATTTCCGTGTAATTAAAGCGGCGCATTACGCCGATGATTTTCTTCTCAACGAATTGCCATTTATACATCTCAGCCGGCAATATATCCTTAGTGCCTGTCGGAACCCGGTAATTCAAGCGTAAACTCCTTTACTTATTAATAGAGTCAATCATATGGAAAATATATCAAAGTCCTAAGGCAAGTTTTTTCTTGGTAACTTCGGTCACCAGCTTTTCGATTTCTTTTATGTCGGACATATTAAGAATTTTCTTCGCTAAGGCTTCGGCCTCTTTACTGTCTGTTTCCCTTATCAGTTTTTTAATTTTCGGAAGAACCGGGGGCAGTACGCTAAATTCGTGTAATCCCAATCCCAATAAAAAGATCGTTGCATACGGATTGCCCGCCATTTCCCCGCACATGGCGGCGTGAATACGGTGATGCCGCGCGGCTGAAATTGTTTTGTTAATCAGTTGTAAGACTGCCGGGTGAAAGCAATTGTATAACGGGGCTACTTTAGGATTTCCACGATCCGCGGCGAGCGTATACTGCACGAGATCGTTAGTGCCAATACTGAAAAAATCCACTTCCTTCGCAAGCACATCCGCCATCAGCGCCGCTCCAGGCGTTTCGATCATGATGCCGACTTTTATTTTTTCGTTAAAAGAAATTTTTTCCTTTCTGAGTTCATTTTTGCACTTATCAATCAAAGCTTTTGCCTCAAGGACTTCGTTTACAGAAATAACCATCGGGATCATGATCTCAACCTGATATTCTGCAGACAGCCTGAGCATGGCGCGGATCTGAGGCACAAAAAATTCATGGCATTCCAAAGCGATACGAATCGCTCTCCATCCTAACATCGGGTTATCCTCGTGTACATACCCCTGTGTGGTAAGTATCTCAAGCGGAATTTTGTCTCCGCCAACGTCAAACGTGCGCATAGTTAACTTATGCGGAGAGATTTTACGAGCAAT
>JAEUSJ010000007.1:6891-9495 GCA_016788215.1 bacterium
GCAATGTCGGAGGGTTTTATCGTATCGGCAATAATGACGGAGGGTTCATCAACGGTAAAAGTTTTATGCTGTCCCAGTAAATTGGCCAAAATACGGCGTTTGACGTCGTCGATATCAGTTGCACGTTCGCGAAGATATTCGTTGTTCGACTTCAGAAAATTATTTCTGAATTTATCCATGACCGCCGCCAATGCGCTTTCGGCATTTACATGGTTGTTCTTGACCAGCTTGAGCGTTCCTCGAATCATTTCTTCATCCTCAAGTATCAAGAAGTGGGACTCAAGAATGGAACTGTATTCCTTACCGTATTTGGCTTTGGCTTCCTGTATTACATGGTATAATTGTTCCCGCGTGATTTGCAGAGCCTGATGAAAACGCTCGATTTCATCCTCAACCGCATGATCGTCTTCAAGCCTGTATTCAATCACCTTCAAATTGGATGAATGCAACACATAGGGTTTCCCTACAATGATTCCTGAGGAAACACCCAATCCTTTGACGACAACTTCGTCCGCTTTCAACTTGGATTTATCGGATTTGGCAGGCATGTTATTCTTCGCTGAATTTAGTTTCAAACAGCGCGATGATTGCCCGCATGGCTTTGTCCTCGTCCGAACCTTCGGTTCGTATTCGTACCACGCTTCCCATCGCCGCCGCCAGCATCATGACGCTCATGATACTTTTTGCATTGACTTCCGTGCCTTCGCAAGTTAGAAAAACTTCCGAGTCAAACTGGCTCGCTGTTTTTACGATCAGGGCAGACGGGCGCGCGTGCACGCCCGCTTTATTTGAAACTACGATATCTTGTTCAAGCATAGGGTCGGCATTCCGTCATTCAATTCTCTCGTTTCCACATCTGATGGGCAAGCTGAATCAAGGTCTGTTTGGTTTTGGTATTCTTAAAACCTTGCAGGCGGTTAAGTGCGGATTGAAAGTACTTATCGATTATTTTTTGAGTCCGCGCCTGCACGCCGCTGGATATCAGATAACGCCTGAATTCGTCCAGTGTTTTTCTCCGGATATCTTCATCCGTCAGCGACTGAAATATATTGACCATACCTCGTCCCTGATCTTTCTCCGAAGCCAAAATAGAAATGTACGTTTTTTTTCCTGCGGCAAGGTCGCTGCCGATATTTTTGCCCAGAATTTTTTCATCCGAGATAATGTCCAGAAGATCATCCTGAATCTGAAAAGCCATGCCGAGATAGTAACCAAATTCTTTTAATGCTTTTTCCTGTCTGGTTTTTGCGCCTCCAAGAATGGCGCCCATCTGCGCAGACAGACTGAATAATAATGCCGTTTTCTGAGAGATCATTCTTAAATAATCCGCTTCACGCACATCCGAACGCGATTCGAATTCTTTATCCAGCGCTTGCCCTTCGCATAACCCGATAAATCCTTCGGAAAAAATCTCCATCAATTTTTGAATGTGCTTTTCCGGCGATTGGTTCAGAGCCTTAAACGCGATCGCAGCAAGGACATCGCCTGACAAAATCGCGATATTGGTGTTCCATTTTTTATGAATCGTTGCGCGTCCCCGGCGTAAATCGTCCTGATCCATAATGTCGTCATGAACCAGTGAAAAATTGTGCAGAATTTCTACGGCCGCCGCGGCATGAATCGATTTCTTGTAGTTCCTTGAAATGAGTTGGCTCGAAAGCAAGAGCAAAACAGCGCGCAACCTTTTACCGCCGCCGTCAAAAAGGTATTGAACAGGCCCGTACAGTGTAATAGGTTTTCTTTTGGCGATATAACGCTGGATAATCTTATCCATCTCCCGGATGAGAGATTTTACTTCGTGATCCGTTTTTTTCAAAGCGAAAATCCGGTTATTTGAAAATATTAAGCCAAGAATATAAAAAAGTAACTAATAATGATTTGAGAATCAAGCGATTTATTCCGCCCCGTTTTTTCATTTCTCCATTTTTTTCCGATCATTTCATCGTCTTTTTGTACCGGAAAAATTCAATTTTGGTGGTATGATGTGGGTTATCGCTTTCTTCATTTCAAGTCCATTAAGCCATTAAATACAACAAATTATTGAATTTTTCGCTTGACATTGAACCCTAAATGGCTGAACTTAACAAGAAAGTGGGTAAAAGTGGGTTAATCTAACTTAATTGGATTTGTTTTATGGCTTCTTTTAAAGGAACATATGTATACACTTTAGATCCGAAAAACAGGTTCAATATCCCCGCAAAAATGCGTAATGCTTTTATACCGGAGGATCATGACGGCGTTGTTTTGACGCGCGGTTTCGATCAGTGTATTTACGTGTACTCCATGACCGAATGGAAAAAACTGGAAGAAAAATTTAGAACGCTTTCAATCATGGACGGCAATACGCGTAAACTCATTCGCTTAATATCCGGGAATGCGCACGAATATGACCTGGATAAACAGGGGCGTGTCGTGATCCCGCACACTCTTCTGGGGTTTGCAAAAATCGAAAAGGAGATTTTAATCATAGGTATGCTCAACTGGATCGAAGTGTGGAATCCAAAAATATACGAAGAAGTTCATCGGAATTTTGATCTCGAGAAGACGGCCGAAAAAATGGTCAGCTTTTAATTCGGCGCTATATGACATCGACCTATCATAATC
>JAEUSJ010000007.1:9593-25428 GCA_016788215.1 bacterium
AAATTTTGATCTCGAGAAGACGGCCGAAAAAATGGTCAGCTTTTAATTCGGCGCTATATGACATCGACCTATCATAATCCTGTTCTTTTACATGAGTGTATCTCGCATTTGAATATCCGGCCAAACGGAATTTATGTTGACGGAACGCTCGGCGGCGGCGGACATACAGAAGCTATCTTAAAGCAGAATGATTCTTGTAAAGTGCTTGCTTTCGATGTTGATCAGGATGCAATCAAATCGGCACAGGAAAGGCTTCTTCCATTTACCTCACGGATCATTATCGAACAAGCCAATTTCCGGCAACTGCGCCAAATTTTGGACGCTCATAAGATTTCGGCGATCAACGGTTTGCTTCTGGACTTAGGCGTTTCCTCTTTTCAACTGGATCATTCTCGGAAAGGGTTCAGCTACCGTTTCGACGCACCGCTGCAAATGCAGATGAATGACCGTGAATCCTTCAGCGCCCGTGAAGTGGTTAACGAGTACGACGAAAAACAACTGGCTGATATTTTTTTTCATCTAGGCGAAGAAAAACATTCCCGGCGAATCGCACGCGCCATAACGAAAGCACGAACACAGCAGCCGATTGAAACAACCACACAGCTTGCAAAGGTTATTATGAATACCATCCCTGAAAGGTTTGCAAAAAAAACATTATCGCGGATTTTTCAGGCGATACGAATCCAGGTGAATGATGAATTAAATAATCTCAAACAAGCGCTGAAGGATGCGCTGGATGTAATCGATACTGGCGGAAGATTGGTTGTCATATCGTACCATTCGCTTGAAGACCGGATCGTAAAAGACTTTTACAGAAATGAGGCGTCGGATAAGATATTGGATCCGAATTATCCCGAACTGTCACAAAGCAAACAGCCCCGCCTGGAGATCGTGACAAGAAAACCGATTGTATCGGCGGAAAAAGAAGTTTTTAAAAACCCAAGGGCGCGCAGCGCCAAACTTAGAGTAGCGGTGAGAATATGAGTCATCCGTACGGCACTATAACCGGCTTGGATTATTCCGGTAAAAAGAAAAAGATCATGATTCCGGAAAATGCCATTTTAACCGATAATTTCCAACCGCGTACAAAATATGAAAAATATTTGGAACAACCGGCAACAACAGCAAAACCCGGCGAATCTCATAGTGCCAAAGAAAAAACAAAGGAATTGAGCGCTGCGAAAAAAGAATCCCCGGTCACTCCGATTAAACTGTTTACTGTTTTTTTCGTGCTCGCCTGCCTGATGATCGTCTGGATATGGGAGACCAATTATGTTCGTGAAGGTCTTGTAGAAATTGAAAAATTAAAAGATGTAAAAATGGAACTTGAAAAAGCCAACGAATCCATTCAGGTCGACATCACCAGATTATCCGATTATCAGCGAATAGAAAAAATTGCAGCCGACAAGCTCAAGATGATCCCCTCTAAAGAAAAACCGGGCGTCATTTTTCTCGATGCTGAGAAAGCAAAGTCATTGAATGAAACGCAAAAAGCGACCATAGAACCTTAAAAGTTATGACGGAAGAAACAAAGAAACCCGCTGAAGATCTTTTTGTTAAGAAACGCGTAACGCGTTTGCGCACGATCGCCGTCTTTTTTGTCCTGCTGGCTATCGGAGTCGTGATTCGTCTGTTCATGATTCAAATGGTCAATACCAGTACGTATCAACTTCTTGCCAAAAGGCAGTACGAACGCCGCGTTACCCTCGATGCAGAACGCGGGGTTATTTATGACCGCAATATGAATAAGATTGCCGTGAACCTCATCAATTATTCTTTTGCCGCCGATCCAAGCTTTATGAAAGAAACCGACAAAGACAAAGTGGCCGAAAACTTTGCGTCCGTTTTCAAAAAACCTAAATCCGAATATCGTAAATTATTATCCAAGTCAACGGCTTTTGTCTGGCTTGAACGCCGTGTTTCTGAAATGACCGCGCGGCAAATAAACGATTCTATTCGCGGGCTTATAAAATTACAATCTCTCCGCAGGCATTATCCGTACGGCAAATCGGCCGCATCTATTTTAGGATTCACGAATATCGACAATCAGGGTTCATCCGGAATCGAGCTGGATCAGGAGAGTGCGTTAGGCGGACTGGACGGGTGGGCCATCTTACAGGCCGATGCCATAGGACGCCTGCGGCCTAATCCCGATTACCCGCATCAGGAACCCAAAAACGGCAGAAACATTCAGTTGACGATTGACATGAATTATCAGACCATTGCGTACCAGGAACTGGAGAAAACCGTTACCGATTATGACGCCGATGACGGAATGGTCATCATCATGGCGCCCGGTACCGGCGAGATTCTTGCCATGGTCAATTATCCCGGATTTGATCCAAATACGCCGGAAAAATATAATTCATCGAACTTATTTCGTAACCGCGCCGTCACCGATTTATACGAACCGGGCTCCACCTTCAAGGCCTTCTCAGCTGTTGCTGCACTGGAAGAAAGAGTTCGTAAACCTGAAGATCGCATTAACTGCGAGAACGGCCAGATCAAATTATATAACCAGATTATTCACGATTCAAAAAAACACGGTACGTTGACCTTTACGGAAGTGGTTCAAAAATCGAGCAATATCGGTATAATTAAAACCACTCAGCTTTTGGGCGAAGAAAAATTGTATCAATATGTTCGAGCGTTCGGATTTGGAAATGAAACCGGTATTGATCTTGAAGGCGAAATTCGAGGAGAACTGAAACATCCGACCACGTGGTCCGGCCTGACTCTACCGATGATATCCATTGGTCAGGAAGTCGGCGTCACGGCGCTTCAGATGGCGAATGCGTATTCTGCCATCGCCAATGGCGGAAGTCTGTATAAACCGTTTGTCATTCAATCTATCATTGATCCGTCGAACGACGTTAAAACCGTACTGTTCGAACCGCAGTTTATCCGCAGTATCGCCTCAAAAGAAACTATGACTTCCGTCGCAGGCATGCTGCGTGAAGCGGTTGTAGGAGGAACCGGCCAACGCGCTCAAATTAAGGGCGTTGAAGTTGCCGGAAAAACAGGAACAGCGCAAAAAATCGAGCAGGGATCAAGAACATATTCCAAAGACAAGTTTACCGCATCGTTCGCCGGCTTTTTTCCGGTTAAAAATCCTCAGTTGGTTTTCCTTGTCATCGTCAATAATCCCCGTAAAAGCATATGGGGAGAGGCTTCGGCGGCAACTACCGCGCGCGCCATCGTCGAAAAGATCATCAATTCGTCTGACGCATTCGCGAAGTCGATCAATCGCGTCATGGCTGAACTTGAGCAGGATTCAACGCTTGAAAAAAACGGACTTACGCCGGACGTAAAATATCTAACTACGGAAACCGCAAAAAACATATTAGATAAACTTGAACTTCCGTATCGATTCATCGGCGCTGGCGATATGGTAGCCGATCAGGCATGGGACTTTGACGGCGGGAAAAAAGTTTTGCTTTTAAAAACCGGATCACAGCTAACCGTCAGCGAAGCGCAGTTATCCGACGAGTCCAACGGCCCGGTCAAAAGGGTCCCGGATGTTCGCGGCATGAGCGTGCGCATGGCGATGAATAGACTGTACGAAGCCGGCATAGACGTAAAAATCAAGGGCAGCGGATTTGTCATCGCACAATACCCGCGCGCCGGTAAAGGCATTAAGAGCGGCGAGCGTTGTGTAATACAATGCCGCCCCAGTTTATAATTTACTAACCCGAAAGGGAAAATCATGCTTAAACGAAATGGATTGATGCCGATGGGATTCGTGCATTTTGATCCTGAAAATAGCCTGTCAATGTCCGCTAAGAACGATCATATGACGGTGACAGGAGTTTCAGACCTGACGCAGGAATTGGTACTTCTGAAAAAGAAACAAATGAAAACAAACCGTAATAATCTTTCGGTCACCATGTGGAGTCAGGATGTCGCGTTTTTCTTATAAAGATTGCGGAAAAATCGGTCGTATGGAAAACATCCCGCCAGAATGGGCAGCCGATGGCATTTCCACGGATAGCCGCAGTTTGGTACCGGGAAATTTATTTTTTGCATTATCGGGCGAGCGATTGGACGGCCACGGCTATGTGAAAGACGTTTTCGAAAAAGGCGCCGCTGCCTGCGTCGTTTCTGAAAACTGGTTTATGCAAAATGGATCAAACTTCTCAGGAAAGAAATTTGTTGTGGGGGGCGATCCTCTGCTTGCGCTGCAAAACCTGGCCAAACTTCATCGGCAGCGAAGCGAAGCCTCCGTGATCGCTATTACGGGGACCAACGGAAAGACAACGTGCAAAGAAATGACTTACGCGGTGTTATCAAAAAATTTCAAAACCATCGCAACTCAGGGAAACTTGAATAATGAGATCGGCGTTCCGCTTACCTTGCTCAAGATAGAACAGGACACCCAAGTTGCGGTAGTCGAAATGGGCGCAGATAAAAAAGGCGACATAGCTTTTTTGTGCGATATGGCGCAGCCGGACAGCGGCGTGATTACTAATATCGGAACAGCCCATATTAAGTCATTCGGCAGCATCGACGTCATCGCGGAAACCAAATGCGAATTATTCGACGCGCTCACGGCAGACGGCGTCCGATATGTAAATATCGACGATGAACGCCTGCGCGCCCATTCAAAACAAACCAAAGGACTGGTAACTTTTGCCGTCAATAATAATGCGGATTATCGTGCAGAAATTATATCATTGAACGAATGGGCTTGCGCCAGGGTAAGAATTTATGCGCCCGAAGGACATTCGTTCGAATTTCAACTGGAGATACCGGGTGCTCATCATGCAAATAATGCGCTCATCGCCGCAGCCATTGGTTGCTCGCTCGGCATTGATGATGCTGATATCGTTTCGGCGCTGCAGCATTACCGGCCGCCATCAAATAGGATGGGAATTCGCCGTCACAACGAGATCACCATACTGGACGACACGTATAATGCAAACCCGGAATCAATGCGCGCTGCGCTGGATACACTGATGACGGTTAAGCGCAGCGGTAGAGCCATTGCGGCGCTATCCGACATGCTGGAACTCGGCTCGATCGGTACGGAGGAACATATTAAAATTGGCGACTATATCGCAAAAAAAAAACCGGACGCTTTGTTTACGACCGGTACAGCATCTAAAATAATGCACGAGCACGCTAAAACGATTTCTGATAATTTTTATTATGAAAAAAAAAACGATTTGGCAACCGAACTGAAAAAATTCGTTAAGCCAGGCGATATTGTTCTGATCAAAGGTTCGCGCGGCATGAAAATGGAAGACGTTGTCAACGAACTGATCTCATAAATAACGAGGTTCACGTGTTTTACTATCTGTATCAAATTTTTGGTGATTATCACATCAGCGGTGCCAATCTATTCCGGTACATCACTTTTCGATCTGCGATGGCCGCCGTTACAGCGCTCGCGATCAGCTTATTTGTTGGCCCGTACATAATTCGTAAACTAAAAGAGGCGCAGATCGGCGAGGAAATTCGCAACGACGGGCCGCAATCGCATCTCTCCAAATCGGGAACGCCAACCATGGGCGGCCTGATCATTCTGGCGTCGGTGATCATTCCGACGCTGTTGTGGGCGGACCTTTCCAATACCTATGTTTTACTTATACTCGCGGCCACATTGTGGATGGGTATGGTCGGATTCATTGACGATTACCTCAAGGTCATTAAGAAAATGAAAAAGGGACTCATAGCCCGATATAAGACCATGGGACAAATACTGTTGGGATTGATGATCGGTTCGGTCATGTATTTCTCTCCGGAATTTGAAAAGATTGCGACGGTTACTACGATCCCTTTTGTTAAAAATCTGAATCTCGACTTCGGATACTTATACATACCGTTTGTGATCTTCGTTATTACCGCGATGTCAAATGCAGTCAACCTCACCGACGGGTTGGACGGATTAGCTATTGGCGTTGTTTCGATTGCCGTCACGGCATTTGCCGTCATGTGTTACGTCACGGGTAATGTGTTATTCAGCGATTATCTTAATATTATTTATATCCAGCAAAGCAGTGAACTGACCATATTTTGTACGGCCATGGTAGGAGCCGGCTTAGGGTTTTTATGGTATAATTCATATCCCGCACAAGTATTTATGGGCGACACCGGGGCGCTGGCTCTGGGGGCTTCTTTGGGCACACTTGCCATATTAATCAAAAAAGAACTGCTGCTGCCGATCATCGGGGCCGTGTTTGTTGCTGAAAACCTCTCCGTCATTTTGCAGGTAGCATATTTTAAATATACAAAAAAGAAATCCGGCGAAGGAAAGCGTATTTTCCTGATGGCGCCGCTTCATCATCATTACGAACTTAAAGGCTGGCATGAAACGAAAGTCGTAACCCGATTTTGGATTATGGCTATTCTCTGCGCACTATTGACTCTGACAACCTTTAAAGTAAGGTAACGGATTCGGACTTGGACGTACTGAATAAAAATATTTCTGTAATCGGCGCCGCTTTAAGCGGCATAGCCGTGGCAAGGCTTCTGAAGCGAAACGGGGCGCGTGTTTTCCTAAGTGAGTTTGCTCCGCAAGAACAGAAATCACAAGAATATGTTCTTTTACAAAATGAAAAACTGGAATGTGAATTCGGCGGACATTCGGATCGGGCGTTGCAAGCGGATTGGGTAGTAGTTAGTCCGGGCGTTCCGGGCGACGTACCGATCTTAAGAAAATTAGCTGTGCTTAAAATCCCTGTTTACAGCGAAATCGAGATCGCGTCACGCTTCCTGAGATCACCGGTCATCGCTGTCACGGGAAGCAACGGCAAGACCACGACGACGACATTGATCGGTGAAATTTGTAATAGGTCCGGCCTTGACACGATCGTTGCGGGAAACATTGGAACGCCTTTGTCGGACGTCGTTGAAACCAATGCTGAAAACGGAATTGCCGTCCTGGAAATCAGCAGTTTTCAGGCTGAAAGGCTCAAAACATTTAAACCGAAAGTTGGCGTGCTGTTGAATTTATCGCCGGATCACATGGATCGTTATTCTTCGGTGGAAGAATATTACGGCGCTAAACGAAAAACTTTCGAGATGCAGGACGCCGCTGACTATCTTGTTTACAATGACGATGACGGTAACGTAAAAAACTTAATAGCAGGGTTGAGCGGTACAAAAGTACCGTTTAGCCTGAGCCGAAAACTTCCTAACGGCTGTTATTTAGATAGCGGCCGCATTATGTGTCAACTGGAAAAGGAAGAAGAAGTGATTACAACGGATCGGATCGGTATAATCGGAAAACACAATATCTACAATGCGATGGCGGCAATTCTTGCGTCGAGATTGATGCATATACCCGTGTCGACGATTCAGCAAACGTTGCATGAATTTAAGGGAGTCGATCATCGCCTTGAATTTGTCAAAGAGATTCGCGGCGTCCGATTCTATAATGATTCAAAAGCAACCAACGTGGATTCCACTTATGTTGCGTTAGAAAGTTTCACAGCAGAAAAGATTATTCTGATTGCCGGCGGAAAACATAAAGGATCGCCTTATACGCCGTTACGGGAATTGACCAAACAAAAAGTGAAGTGTCTGGTCTTAATAGGCGAAGCGGCGCCTTTGATTGAAAATGATATGAACGGCGCGGTTCCGGTGACTCATGCACATTCAATGCATGAAGCGGTTCAAAAATCATTTGAAAGGGCGACCAACGGCGATGTGGTGCTGTTATCTCCCGCCTGTTCGAGTTACGATATGTTCAAAAATTACGAAGATCGAGGCAATCAATTTAAACAAGAAATATTTCACCTGAATTAAAAAGATTATGGTCGACACATCGGTTCAAAAACACACGATCGATAAACCGCTTCTGCTGGTGGTTCTGACCCTGCTTACGATGGGGGTCGTCATGGTCTATAGCGCAAGTAACGTCATCGCGCTGGACAAGTTCGGCAGCAGTTCGCATTTTCTAAAACAGCAGTTTATTCGTGTGATCCTTGGGTTTATTATTCTGGTATTTGCCACCAAATACGATTACCACAAGTATCGAAGCAAAACGATGTTACTGGTTTTGATATCATTTATAATGCTGGTGATAGTTCTTGGCCTCGGACAGATCAAGGGAGCCGCCCGCTGGCTGCAGTTGGGCGGATTCGGTATTCAGCCGTCGGAAATTGCAAAGTTAGCCATTATTTTTTATCTCGCAGCCTATCTCGACAAGAAGGGCGAGCGTATACGTGATTTTCAAAACGGACTTCTTCCGCCTCTGATCATGGCGGGAGCTTTTTGCTTTATGATCTTGATTCAACCTAATTTCAGTACCGCAGCAGTTTTGATGCTGATTGTGCTGGCCATACTTTTTATTGGCGGTATGCGTATCCGGCATTTAGGCATGATGGCGCTGGTAACCATTCCAACCGCAATAGCCGTGGTCATCTTAAGTCCTTATCGACGGGCGCGTATTACGACATTTCTGGATCCGACGATCGACGCGCAGGGCAGCGGGTATCAGATCAAACAATCATTGATCAGTTTTGCTAACGGAGGGCTTACCGGAACCGGCGTCGGCCAGGGAAAACAAAAATTTCTGTTTCTGCCTGAACCCTTTACCGATTTTATTTATTCAATCATCGGTGAAGAACTGGGATTCATCGGGGCAGTATTCGTTTTGATCTTGTTCGTAATATTTTTATTTCGTGCGATGAAAATTGCGAGGACGGCGCCGGATCTATACGGATTTTACGTGGGCGCGGGTATTACCGTCAGCATCGTTGTTTATGCGCTTATTAATGCCGGTGTGGCCACCGGAATATTTCCGACTACCGGATTACCGATGCCCTTTATCAGTTACGGCGGTTCATCCCTGCTATTCACCTGTTTTACGGTTGGCGTATTACTGAATATTTCAACGCAGACCGTTTCCAAAGAAGAAGCTTTAAAACGTACGACAAGAGAAAAACTGTCGAATAATTTTACGATGAATTTTAATGTAGACGATACGACGCAGCAGACAATAATACCTGCAGAAAAGAAAATGGATCATGAAGCAATCCAAACAAAACGGGCCGGGTCGCGATCGAGCATAGTCGGAATGGATTTATCGGAGTAAGATGGAAAATGTACGCGTCATTATTGCGGCTGGCGGAACCGGCGGCCACGTATTCCCGGCGCTTGCTTTAGGTGAAGAAATACGGAATCAGTTGCCTGACGCAGACATATTATTTATCGGCACCAATCGCGGCTTAGAGGACCGGGTGATACCGCAAGCCGGGTTTAGACTGAAGACGATCATTATGAGCGGGTTAGTTCGAAGTTTTTCTCCGATAGATGTTATTCGAAATATCCTGATGCCTTTCAAATTGTTCTTTGGCATGATTCAATCGCTCCTGATTCTTCGGCGTTTCAAGCCGGCTATTGTGATCGGCTGTGGTGGATACGTGACAGCGCCGGTCGTATGGTTGGCGGCAAAAATGGCAATAAAAATTTTGCTGCAGGAACAAAATAGCCGGCCCGGGCGAACTACCCTGTTTCTCTCTAAATATGCCGATGAAGTGCACTTGAACTATGAGGACGCTGCTCATTTTTTTGGAAAGACAGATAAACTGAAGGTCAGCGGCAACCCGATTCGTGAAGGGCTTCGGAAAATAGACCGCCAGGAAGCGGCCCGTTTTTTTGAAATACATCCTAACAATAAGACGCTGTTGGTTGTTGGCGGAAGCCTTGGCGCTCATTCGATCAATCTGGCGCTCTTGGATATAATAGACGAGTTGCTTCAACTCAATGATATTAATGTTCTTTGGCAATCCGGAAAAAACGATTATGACGGCATCGTACGTAAAGTCCGTCACGACCACGTGAAGGTTTTGAAATTCATTGACAATATGTCGGCCGCCTATTCATGCGCCGATCTGGTGTTGTCCCGCGCAGGAGCTATGACGCTTTCCGAGATCACGATGATTGGAATTCCGGCCGTGCTGGTCCCCTATCCGTATGCGGCTGAAAATCATCAGGAATACAATGCGAGATCATTAGCCGAGCGCAACGCAGCCGTTATGATTCTAAACTCGGAATTGAAACAAGAATTGAAGCCGGTGTTATTCGAATTATTGAAAAGCCCTGATAAACTCAAAAGAATGCGGCAAAATAGTTTCGCCTTGCGTCAGCCGGACGCTGCAAAAAAAATTATAGACAGCATGAAAGTACTTTTAGGAATTTGATGATCGATATTAAGAAAATTCATTTTGTCGGAATCGGCGGAATCGGAATGAGCGGGCTTGCAGAAATCCTGCATGGGCAGGGATATACTGTTACCGGCTCGGATCGCTCACACGGCGACAACATCGAACGGCTGAAGTCGCTGGGTATAGCTTGTCATATCGGACACGATGCTAAACATGTCGACTGCGATTTACTGGTCTATACGGCGGCGGCCCATTCAGAGAACCCTGAGCTGATCGAAGCAAATCGGCGTAACATCCCGATTATCAAGCGCGCAGCATTATTAGGCGAATTCGTCAGGACGAAGAAAGGTATCGCCATCAGCGGCACGCATGGGAAAACGACAACGACGGCTATGATAGGAATGATGTTGGAACATGCGGAGTTACATCCGACAATTTTAGCCGGTGGAATAATGAAGGAATTAAAAACCAACGCAAAATTGGGTGACGGTGAATACGTGGTTGTAGAAGCCGACGAGTATGACCGCTCGTTTCTTGAACTGCATCCATGGATATCGGTGATCAATAATATCGAATCGGACCACCTCGACTGCTATCGAGATCTCGATGATATAAAGCAAACTTTTGCGCAGTTTGCCAATCAAACGTCTATTTTCGGCAGTGTATGGGTTAACATAGATGACGCGAATGCATATGAAGTCATTCCAAAGATATCGAGGCGCGTTAGCACTTTCGGATTATCAACAAAAGCCGATGTAAGTGCTACTAATATAATACAGATAGCAAACAAGCAGACATTTGATGTATTGAATAATCATAAACTTTTGGGAACGGTCACATTGAATCTAAGCGGCAATCATAATGTAAAAAACGCGCTGGCTTGTATTGCCATAGGTTATGATTTGAATATTCCTTTCAGTACTATTGCAAAAAGCCTTGAGCAATTTGAAGGAACGGCAAGACGATTTGAAATACTGGGAACATTAAACGGAGTAACATGGATCGACGATTATGCGCATCACCCGAGCGAGATACAGGCAACACTCAAAGGAGCCAGGTTGGGTTGGCCGAAAAGACGAATTGTTGCAGTGTTTCAGCCTCATCTGTTTACACGCACGCGCGATTACCTGAACGATTTTGCCCGGTCTTTTACAGAGGCCGATGAAGTTGTGCTTACCGATATTTACGCGGCGCGAGAGGAACCGATAAAAGGTATTAGCGGGCAACGCCTTTTTGAAGAAACAAAGAAGCGGCATAAGCAAGTTTGGTATGTAGAGGACAAAAATAAATTGGCTAAAGAGATTCTAAGTATATCGCAGGAAGGCGATCTGGTCATTACCATGGGAGCAGGCGATATAACTGATGTGGGCCGATCGGTAGTGTCAAAACAAACGGCATAATGGATCGTGCAAAATACAGATGACATAAAACAAATTTTTAAAGGCGATATTTTTGAAAACGAACCTTTATCGCGACATACCTGGTATCAAATCGGCGGGCCCTGTGATTTTTATTGTATACCGGAGGATATTGACAACTTAAAAGGACTTATTGGCTACTGTGAAAAAAACCGGTACGACTATTTCATTCATGGCAAAGGTAGTAATCTTCTGATCGGCGATAGCGGCATAAGAGGTTTTGTTATTGATGTATCAAAAGCATGTTCTTTCACAAAAACAGAGAAATCGATCATCACAGCCGGCGCTGGCGTTTACATGCCGAAACTTGTTTTGGAATGTGAGAAACTCGGCCTCGGCGGAATTGAGATGTTCGCGGGAATTCCGGGATCGGTCGGCGGAGCCATCAAAATGAACGCCGGTTGTCACGGCAAAGAAATATTTGACGTTTTAACCGCGGTCACTGTAATGAAACACGGCTCAACTGCAACGATGCACAAGGACCAAATCGAATTCGGATATCGTCATGTAAAAACATTTGACGACCCGTCCATGGTGATTCTGTCAGGAACCATGCAGTTGGAATATACGGATGTGGAAATATTATCAGAACGGCGCAAGGAATTTATGAAGAAAAGGCAACAGACACAGCCTATTAATTTACCGAGTTCCGGCAGTGTGTTCAAGAATCCAAGAAACGATCATGCGGCGCGTCTGATCGACCAATGCGGGTTGAAAGGCTTTAAAATAGGCCATGCCTCTGTTTCAACGAAGCACGCAAATTTTATTGTTAACGAAGGCGACGCCGGAGCGACGGATGTATTACAAATCATAAAAACAATCAAAGAAACTGTATTCAAGCGTTTCGGCGTTACGTTGGAATTAGAAGTTAAATTAGTTGGATTTTCTCAGAATGAACTCAAAAATCTGATATAACCATGATTCGAAAAAAACGGATTACAACACAGGTTGATCTTTTCGTGCAGGAGGAGGTTCTGACCCCCGATCCTCATATGTCGGAACAAGCCGAGCCGCCGCTCCCGTTCGGCACCATCACCGTGACGCGGGGATTTCAGAATCCCATACTTATGGGTTCAATGGATGAAGTTAAAATTGCTCAACAAGATACGACAGGCAGCCGGGTAAGCGAATTTCACATCCCTGAGTTGAAAAACGATTTAGAGGAACGGGAGGAAATCGCGCTTCCGAGCCAGGAACCCATCGAAGAAGAAGAAAGTCCCGCAGAAGTACGAACAAATGATCGCGAAAACCAGATCATCAACCGTGATTTCTCGGATGGATTCTATTTGAATGAATCCCAAAAGAAAAACTATGAAGAAAAGATTTTCGAAGAAGAAACAGAACTGCGGAGAAATGCACGGCATAAACGTATTCTAAAAATTGCGACGGTGGTCATGTTATCGTTTTCTGTTCTTTTGTTGTGGAATTGGCAGGATTGGGTTATCAATTCCTCTTTATTTACTCTCAAGAATGTTTTTGTTCAAGGCAGTATGATGAGCAATAAGAACGACATTCTGAAATTGGCGGATCTCGACATGGGCGTGCGTCTGGCGGAAGTTGACGTTTCGAAAACCGCAGAACGTATTAAAACAAATCCAATTTTTAAAACTGTGGTGGTCAGCCGCAATTATCCATCCAGTATTGTTATCAATGTGACGGAACGCCAGCCGTTTGCGTTTGTTCTGTTGGATGAGCTCTATGCAGTGGATCATAACGGTATTGTTTTGCCCAGGCTCAAAGCAAAAATGATCTACAATCTGCCGATCATTTCCGGTATTAATTCAATCGCAACACCAGGAAAAAAACTAAATTCCAATCAGCTGAAGTTAGCTTTGCTATTCCTGGAAAAAGCAAAACAACTTGACGAGTCGGTGTATTATGAGATTTCCGAGATTAATATTAAAAAAGACGATATGTTCGTCTACCTCAATACTATTCATGCGACCGTAAAAATTGACGATGAAAATCTGGACCGTTCCGTGATCTATCTTGGAACGGCTATACCGTATTTCAAACAAAATGAAAATATCGATAAGATCAAAGTAATGGATCTGCGTTACGAAGGACAAATTCTAATTAAAAATTAATTCAAACTTCAGGTAAAGGTGCCTCATGGAAAATAATATTGTGGTTGGTTTGGATATTGGAACCACAAAAATTGCCGCGCTGATTGCCGTATTAAACGGCAAAGAAATTAATCTGATCGGAGTCGGAAATTATCCGTCGGTAGGATTAAAACGCGGCATGGTTGTCAACATTGAACATACGGTCGAATCCATCAGAAAAGCGATCAACCAAGCTGAACTCATGGCCGGCGTCACCGTAGATTCCGTATACGTCGGCATCGCAGGAGACCATGTTCGCGGTATTAACAGCCACGCCGTTGTGGCCGTCGGACGCGACGATCATGAGATAACGGAAGACGACGTCCGCCGCGCTATAGATGCCGCTAAAGCGATCACTATGCCCATGGACCGCGAGATCATTCACGTCATACCCCAGGAATTTATCGTTGATACACAGGAAGGAATTCGTAATCCAATCGGATTGACCGGCACGAGATTGGAAGTGGAAGCGCACGTGGTAACAGGCGCCGTCGCTTCGGCACAAAATATTTTTCGCTGCGTGACCCGTGCGGGCTATAAAGTGAAGGATCTCGTGCTGGAGCCCCTTGCATCAAGCTATGCGGTGCTTGATCGCGAGGAACAGGAACTAGGGGTCACGTTGATCGACATCGGCGGCGGCACTACGGATATCGCGATGTTCTTTGACGGCAGTATCCGCGCGACCGATATGCTCGGGCTGGCAGGACAGCAGGTGAGCAATGATATCTCCATTTGCTTAAAAACGCCTTACGACAAAGCCGAAGAACTTAAGAAGACGTACGGTTGCGCGATGGGATCTTTGGTAGATGAATCCGAAATGATCGAGATTCCGGTGGTCGGCGGGCGGGCTCCACGACAAATCCAGAAGAAATATCTCGCAAAAATCGTCGAGGCTCGTATGGATGAAATTTTTAACCTGGTACTCTATAGCATGCAAAACAATAAAATGTACAACTTAATGAATGCAGGAGTAGTGCTGACCGGCGGCGGTTCTTTATTGGAAGGTTCGGTTGAACTTGCTATGGAGATCTTTAAAATGCCCGTTCGGATCGGTTACCCGCGCGGATTTGGCGGCCTCATGGACGCGGCAAGCAACCCGATCTATGCCACCGGTATCGGTCTTATTCATTATGGAATTCAAAAAAACAAATTACAGGTTCATGAAGATTTTGAAAACGTAGATGAACCGGCCGACGACGATACGGGCGAGCAGCGAGCTTCGCATACCGATGCGCTTAACGAACAATCGTTAACCGGAGAATACCAGGGCAAATTATACGGGAAGATCACCGATCGTATGAAAAAATGGCTGGATGAATTCTTTTAATCTGTAACAGAATTATGAAAATTAAACGGCTAATTAATAAAAACTTGGAGGAGTTATGATCACATACGATGAAGCTAGAGAATACGGTGCCAAAATGCGTATCGTGGGTATTGGCGGCGGCGGCTGCAACGCGGTGAATACCATGATCAGTTCCAGCCTGAACGGCGTGGAATTTATCGCCATCAATACGGATATGCAGGCGCTGGAATCAAATAAGGCGCAGCATAAAATTCAAATCGGGAGAACTTTGACGCGCGGACTTGGTGCGGGTGCAAATCCGGATATTGGTAAACGTGCTGCCGAAGAGGATATCGATCAGGTAAAAAGCGTGCTGGAGGGCTCCGACCTGGTATTCATCACGTGCGGCATGGGCGGCGGCACTGGAACAGGCGCCGCGCCGATCATTGCGGAAGTTGCGAAGAGCATGGGAGCTCTAACTATTGGTATTGTGACGAAGCCGTTTAACTTTGAAAAAGGAAAACGGATGAAACAGGCCATGATCGGTGTGGAGGAATTGCGCGAGATGGTGGATACGTTAATTGTTATTCCAAATGAGAAACTGCTTATGGTCATGCCAAAAAATACTCCCTTTATTCAGGCTTTTAAAGCGGCCGATGATGTATTGTACCGCGCGACCAAAGGTATTGCCGACCTGATATCTAACGCCGGATATGTGAATGTGGATTTTGCCGACGTGAAAAAAATAATGAGCGGCGCCGGCGATGCCATTATGGGTATGGGAATTGGAACAGGCGAAAGGCGAGGCGAAGAAGCCGTCAAACAAGCGATTAATAGCCCTCTGTTGGAAGAGACCAGCATCGAAGGCGCCACCGGTATTCTGTTAAATCTGACCTGCCCGATGGATTTTACTAC
>JAEUSJ010000007.1:25526-27338 GCA_016788215.1 bacterium
GCCCTCTGTTGGAAGAGACCAGCATCGAAGGCGCCACCGGTATTCTGTTAAATCTGACCTGCCCGATGGATTTTACTACAGAAGAAGTTGATCAGATATCCAATCTCATAACCGGTGTTGCCGGTGAAGATGCCGATGTTATCTGGGGTTACGGCGTGGATGAAAACTTAAAGAATGAAGTACACGTAACCGTGATCGCGGCCGGCTTAAACCGTCATCGATATCCGAAAAATGCCGTGTCCGCAAACGCGGGCGACGACTCTTCATCTCCGTTGTCCATAACAAAACGGACTATTAAGTATACGGAGCATCTTCAGGATATACGTTCTAATCGTTACAAAAATCTTGAAGTACCCGCGATTCAGCGACATGAGGAATTTGAGATTGAAACATCGGCCCAGGATGACGATGAAAAATTGAAAATGACCGGAACGGATAATTTGGATGATCGAAATATTCCAACGTTCATTCGTAATCATACGAAATTGAAAAAGTAAATTATTGTCTTTCTCTCTCCAGCCTGTAGGGCTGAAAAAGACAGGGTAAAGCAGTCGAGGAGTAATCCACGGCTGCTTTTTTTTTGTATTTTAAATTCAACATAATTCGAAATTTATAGAAAAAATATGTTTTACATGCTGCGCCGCTGCCCATAAAAATCCCTTTACTTTTTGATGTAAATTTCTTTAATTTGCAAACCTGACGTTTTTCGATACCAATTAACAGGAGATTCGTATGAGCACCTGGCTCGTAGAAAAGTGTAAACCGTTCGCAGATTTTGTCGACGATATTAAGGCTAAAGGTCTATACAGCTATTTTACAGAACTAGAACAAACCGGAACCTACATCAAGGTTGAGGGCAATACCCTCGTCAATTTTTCCTCCAACGATTATCTTGGCCTCACACACGACCCCCGTGTGATAGCTGAGGCAAAAAAGGCTTTGGATATTTACGGTTCGGGATTGTGCGGTTCGCGTTATGTTGTAGGAACGACTGTTGAGCATGTTAAATTAGAAGAAAAAATTGCTGCATGGAAAGGTAAAGAATCCTGCATCGTGTTCACAACGGGATATCAGACATTATTAGGATCCATTTCGGCCCTGCTTGTGAAAGCGGACGATTCGATTGAAGATAATATTGTTTTGGCGATTGACAAACTCAGCCATGCTTGCATACTGGACGGATGCGCTTTATCCGTCGGTACGCATATGACGCGCGGCTCTTCGAAAATGCTCGACGGACAGATCCGTTACTTCAGACACAACGACCCTGGCAGTCTTGATTCGATTGTGAAATCAAGTACCAACAAAGGCAAAAACGTAATCATAATCGTCGAAGGCGTCTACAGTATGGACGGAGACATCTGCCATCTTCCAGAATTTGTGAAAATAGCAGAAAAATATGACGCCTGTATCGCTATTGATGATGCGCACGGAACCGGCGTTCTCGGCAAAACCGGAAGAGGAACGGCAGAACATTACGGATTGGAAGAACATATTGATCTATTGATGGGCACGTTTAGCAAAGCCTTGGGTTGTGTAGGTGGATTTGTTACAGGACAAAAAGACGTTATCTCGCATATCAAACACAAAGCGCGGAGTTTTATGTTCTCCGCCGCTCCGCCAGTATCCAATATTGTTTCTGTGTCAAAGATCATCGATATTATTCAGACGGAGCCCGAACATTTACAGAACCTACGGCAAAATGAAAAATATTTTAAAGACCATCTTAAGCGTCTTGGATTTAATTACGGTCAAAGTGCGACTCCGATCGTACCGATCATTATCGGTGATAGTGAAAAAACAATGTATTTA
>JAEUSJ010000007.1:27435-37426 GCA_016788215.1 bacterium
AGGCTCTCGAGGTATTGGAAGCGGAAGGCAGAAAAATCGGGGTTATTTAAAAAACTTAATCAAAATGTTTAATAAAAAAATCCGTACGCTCAATGCGTACGGATTTTCTTTTTTTAAGTCTTTAGCCAGATGAAGAAATAATGCTTACCCGTTCATAGATTCAAGGAAATGTTTATTAGAACGCGTCCCGCGCATCTTATCAAGAATAAACTCCATCGCTTCTACGGGCGTCTTATCGTTAATCAGTTTACGTAAGATCCAAACGCGGCCCAGTTCAAATTGCGCCAGCAGCAGTTCCTCTTTTCGCGTACCGGAACGGTTAATATCGATTGCGGGATAGACACGGCGATCGGACAGGCGGCGATCCAGGATAATTTCCATATTGCCGGTACCTTTGAATTCTTCGAAGATCACATCATCCATACGGCTGCCCGTTTCGATAAGCGCCGTCGCGATGATGGTCAAACTTCCGCCCTCTTCCACTTTACGAGCGGCTCCGAAAAATCGTTTCGGTCGATGTAATGCATTGGAATCCACGCCGCCGGACAAGATTTTTCCGCTGTGAGGCACGACAGTGTTATGCGCACGGGCCAGACGGGTGATCGAATCAAGCAGGATCACGACGTCATGACCGCACTCGACCATACGCTTTGCTTTTTCGAGCACAATATCGGCGACTTGCACATGGCGCTCCGGCGGCTCGTCAAAGGTGGAACTGAGCACCTCCGCTTTTACCGAGCGTTCCATATCGGTGACCTCCTCCGGACGCTCATCAATCAGCAGCACGATCATACGAACTTCGGGATTGTTCTCGGTGATACTGTTAGCGATATTCTTAAGAAGTACGGTCTTTCCGGTTCGCGGCGGCGCAACAATCAGACCGCGCTGTCCTTTTCCGATCGGCGTCATCAGATTCATCACGCGCATTGAAAAATTATTCGGATCTTTGGTTTCTACATCCAGCCGTTCCTTAGGGTAAATCGGCGTTAGGTTGTCAAACAGAATTTTATTTTTCGCTTCCTCCGGATTTTCAAAATTGACCGCCTCTACCCGCAATAACGCAAAAAATCGTTCGCTTTCTTTCGGAGGCCGTATCTGCCCGCTGACGACGTCGCCTGTGCGTAAGCCAAATTTTTTGATCTGGGAAGGTGAAATATAGATATCATCCGGACTGGGTAGATAGTTATAATGCGACGATCTCAAGAATCCGTATCCGTCAGGAAGTATTTCCAGAACGCCTTCACTGAAGATAAAACCGTCCTTTTTGGTTTGCTCCTCAAGAATGGTAAATATGAGTTCCTGCTTTTTCATGCCGCTGACGCCGGCAATATTCAAATTTTTTGCGATATCGTTCAACTCGGATATTTTCAAATCTTTCAGATTTGCGAGATTAAACGATACGGTATTTTCTTCAATTCTTTCAGCCATGACTTTTGTCTTTTTAGTTTATAAAATAAGTTCAATTAGAATTTTTTAACATAGGGGTTAATGGAACGAATATTTGATAAAAGATAGATATGCGGAGAATTTTCTCAGGCTATTAGATCTTAAAAATAATTAACTTGGATTGAGTTTAAGACGTGAACCTAACTTGTAGCTGTAGACATTGCAGCAACTGGTATAAAGGTAAAGGAAAGGCTCAAAATTGTCAAGTACATTTTGAGCCTTTCTCCAAGTATTCTACTTACCCTTCATCTGTGCAACCTGCTTTGTTAACTCAGGAAGTATTTCAAATAAATCGCCGACAATGCCGTAATCGGATATTTTAAATATCGGCGCTTCGGCGTCGCTATTGATCGCAACAATATACTTGGAACTGGACATTCCGGCCAGGTGTTGTATAGCGCCAGAAATTCCAACTGCTATATAAAGCTGCGGGCTGACCGTTTTGCCCGTTTGCCCAACCTGTTCCTCATGCGAACGCCACCCGGCATCCACCACGGCACGTGATGCGCCATGAGCGGCGCCCAGCGCGTCAGCCAACTTAACAATCATTTCCCAATGCTCTGGGGCTTTTAATCCTCGCCCGCCGGACACAATAATATCCGCTTCGGTCAGCTCGATTTTTTTGCCGGATTCAACGACCATTTCTTTGACTTTGACGCGGGCAGGCTTGATGGCAACAGTAAGTTTCTCAATAGCGGCCTGCGCAGGATTTTCCTGTATACGAAACACATTGGGACGTAAACTGATCACTTGATGTGCAGTACTGATCGTTATTTTTTGAAAAGCTTTTCCTGCCATCATCGGTCTTGTAATGACAAGTTTACCGCCATCCGAATCAAAATGCGTCACATCGGTTGCAAGCCCCGCCTTAAGTCTTCCCGCAACGCGGGGTCCGAGATCTCTTCCCATCGCTGATGCCGGCATTAAAATGATAGTAGCCTTTTCTTTTTTTACGGCTTCCTCGATTGCCTGGGTATATCCTTCAGTTGAATATTTATCAAGACCGGCATCGTCTATAACATAGACCTTGGTTATACCGTATTTTCCCAATTCTGCGGCCATTTTTTCAATTCCGGATCCGACTACGAGTGCGGCGGCGGATGTTCCGAGTTTATCAGCTAAACGTTTTGCCTCGCTGGCCACTTCGAAGCCCGATTTGCGAAACGCTCCGTTTCGTTGTTCGGCAAATGCTAAAATTGACATACTATCTCCAAAAGTTTTAGGTTAATCATTTTAAATCACTTTTGCTTCTTCATGTAATAGACGAAGCAATTCCGGAACCGCATCGGCTCCCTTTCCGACGATCTTCCCGGCCGGCCTTGCCGGAGGCAGTTCGATCGCTACAATCTCTGTCGTCGCCGCAGAAATAACCGGCTCTTTTTTCTCGAGCGGTTTCTTCTTCGCAGCCATGATACCTTTTAGATTAGGCAACCGCGGCTCGTTTAATCCCTTCTGTGTGCCGATAACTGCGGGAAGAGAAAATTCGACAATTTCTTTTCCGCCCTCGATCTCGCGTTCTGCGGTACAAACTTTCGATTCCTGATTTATGTCCAATTTCACGACCACCGTCACGCAAGGCAGGTCGAGCATCTCCGCTACCAATTGCGGCATTTGTGAACTGTCCTCGTCGATCGCCTGTTTCCCGAAGAGTAAGAGATCATACGGCATGGTTTTGATCTGTTCGGCAAGCGCATGCGCTACATCCCCGGAAAAATTAGCATCGGTTTTCAATAAAACGGCTTTATCGGCGCCCATCGCCAGCGCTTTGCGAATATCGTTTTCAGCGCGTTCAGGACCTAATGTTAAAACGGTCACCTCGCCGCTGAATTTTTCTTTTAATCGAATGGCTTCTTCGATCGCAAATTCGTCATGCGGATTGATCACAAAATTAACGGCCGACAAATCCAGCGATTTTCCATCCGGCGTTGTCTTCACACGCGTCTCGCTGTCCGGCACTTGCTTCATACATACGATAATATTCATCAAAAAATCTCCTGTAGAATGTCTGTTTGGAATAAAACTATTTCCAATATTTTAACGGGCGTGAAAGTAACAAAAAATAGCGTAGGTATCAAACGTTATTTATACTTTATCCTAAATAATGACGCAGAACATTGCTGCGGGATGCATGACGCAGACGGCGGATTGCTTTTTCTTTAATTTGGCGAACACGTTCACGGGTCAGATTAAATCGTTCTCCGATCTCCTCCAGGGTCATCGGGTGATCCGTTTCAAGCCCGAAATAGAGCTTAACCACTTCCGCTTCGCGCGCAGAAAGCGTTTCCAGAGCGCGTTGAATTTCTATTCTGAGCGATTCGGTCAAAAGATCCTGATCGGGCGGTTCCTGCTGTTCGTTCTCAATCACATCCATCAAGGTATTGTTTTCCGAATCGTGCATCGGCTCATCCATCGACACGTGACGTCCCGACATCTGCATAGTATTCGTAACTTCAAATGCGGTTATATCCAGCATATCGGCGATTTCATCCGAACTGGGTTCGCGTTCAAACTCCTGTTCGAGATCGCTGAATACTTTTCCGATCTTATTCAGCGTGCCGATCTTGTTGAGCGGCAGTCGAACCACACGGGATTGCTCCGCCAGCGCCTGTAATATCGATTGCCGAATCCACCAGACAGCGTAAGAAATGAACTTGAATCCGCGCGTGACATCGAAACGTTTGGCCGCTTTGATAAGGCCTATATTACCTTCGTTAATCAGATCGTTCAGTGATAAACCCTGGTTTTGATATTGTTTGGCTACGCTGACCACAAAACGTAAATTGGCCTTGGTAAGTTTTTCCAACGCAACCTCATCGCCGTCTTTTACTTTTTTGGCCAGGTCAATTTCTTCATCCGGAGTCAAAAGCGGAACGCTGCCTATTTCCTGTAGATATTTGTCTATAAGGTCATTGCTTTTTTCTGCAAAGTTCATGCTGCCATCTTTGATTAGATGATTGGAAACGGTTTATTTTTTATCGTGCTGCGTTTGTAGCGCTTCGATCTTCCGGTTATAAACGTCGATAGCGCTTACTAATACTTTAATTCGAGGATGTTCCTCCACGTTTTGCTCATGTTCTTTGGATATCAATTGAAATGTTAGTTCCCCTAATTCTCTCTGCTTTACATAGCGGTCCTTTTTTAACTCCAACAATTCTACCTGCTCTTTTGCTGCATCTGAAAATTCTACAACTTTCTGAGAAAAAAATTCTGCGCCCTTGCCAAATTCTTTTTTTAAATCATCTATTAATGTCGGCATACCTTATTGCTTTCTTAACGGTCAATGCGGTCCGCGATGCCCACGATCGTTGCATCGGTCGGAGTCTTTCGATCCAAAGGTATGGGCGCTTCACCCGATGTTACATAATATACCAGTTCGTTTGGTTGCCCCGTTCCGACCGAATCCGTTGCGATGATCGGGCTCCCCATCTTTTCCATTCCCGATGTGAGCGGCTGAATTATTTTGAGCGAACAGCCTTCAAGGCTGGGATGTTTTTTGGTCGCCCAAACGGTACCTATTATACGCGCTAAATTCATATTCAGTTATGCTGCAGACTATTTTATATCAATTTCCAATTTGTCCACGATCGCCATGATCACTGCATCTACCGGGCGATCTTGCGTAATTTCTGTCTGTCGGGCGGAACTGCCGGAACAATACAATACAATTTCTCCGGCTCCGGCGCCAACCGAGTCGGCGGCGACGACAAACGTTTCTTTTTCTTTGTAATCGAGATCAACGCTTCGTACGATAAGCAATTTAATGCCCGTCAGTTTTTCATCTTTGCGCGTTGCCCAAACGTTTCCAATAACTTTGCCTAAAACCAATTTTCTCCTGTTCAGCTAACAAATCCGATTCGTATTTCTTTCATTTTTCGTGCGGTTTGAACTGCTTTTTCCGCAGACTGCATCAGTTGCATTTGGTCCTCGCCGTCCACTCCGAAAGTTGCAATACCGATCACGGCCGTCAAAGGAATGGATTCGCCGTTAAAGTCTATTTCCGAAACCTCTATGTTTCTCAGAATTCTATGTGCACAATCCCTCGCTTCGTCCCGTTTGCTTTCTAAGACAATTAGCCCGAATTGATCGTTGCTGATTCGAGCCGCGCTGTCGATCTGACGTTTACTGGATTTTAGAATCTCTGCGATTTTTTCAATAACAAAGTCTCCGGCCGCCACACCAAAATTTTCATATATATTCCTGACATAATCAATATAAAAAATCAAAATCGAAAATGTCGCGCCAAATCTTTTTGCGCGATTAATTTCTGCGCCGACCTTTCGGTTAAACGCCTGTAGATTATCCAAACCGGTCAGGGGATCGTGGGACATCTCGGAGAAAAGATGTTTATCCAGCTGCGCGCGCGCTAAAGAAAGGCTGACGCTATGGCATAGATTTTCGATAAACTGCACTTCATACATATCCCACGCGTCCGTCTGTTGCGATTCCAAATGAAGCACGCCAAAACAATGGCCGTGATCGACAAATGGAACTGAAAGTATCGTTTTCTTAAGGCCGTCGCTCTCCGCATCCGGCCGATATGCTCTTTTTTGATTACTAATGGCAACCCATTCCGGCCTTTGATCAAGTGACATGGTCGTCCCTGCCGTCAAAGCCGTTGCCCCCTCTGCATCAGTTACTACCCATTCGTCATCCGATCCGGCCCGCATCCATATCAACGATGCGTCCCATTTGATATTATGAATCAACGCTTCTTTTAAATACCTGAAAATGGCTTCCTCACTGTCCTCGGTTTTTACAATTTCGTTATATTCCTTAAGGGACTGAAACATGCGGCGTAATTTGTTCTTTACATATACTCCGTCTATGTTTTGAATCGTTTGAATGAGTAAGTGGCCATATTGTTCAAGCAGCGTCGCATGATGATCAGAATAGCGTTCCGGTTTTTTATGATCCACGCCGACCACACCCAACAGCGTGCCGCGCCTAAGCAAAGGAACAATCAGCAAAGTGTGAATGTCCTCGGGTTGACTGTAGTAAAAAAGATTTTTTTCATCCGGGCTCAGCGAGATAAATAACCCGTTTTGACGAGAGGTAATGACTTTGTTGAACAACGATGTCCCGGAATTTGCAAGTGAATTCCGCGACGATGCGAAATAACAGGAGCTTTCCGTTCTGAAACTTTGCAGCACTAATTCGTTTTCTTCTTCAATGTATAAGTATAAAAAGGTCGAGTTTGCTGCAAATGTCTGATGGATCAATTGAATAATGGCGTCGGAAGTCTGATTAAAAAAAATGGACGCCTGCGTATCGTCCAGCATGTCCATGGAACTCTCGCCTTTGTCGGCGGCGTCAACTCTTGCTTTTGAAAAATAATTAGCCAGAGGGTTTCCGGCGCCCGAGGCCACGGAGGTTTTTCGAGAAAATAAAGTATCCGAAATCGTGTTCTTATTAAACCCCTGCAAATAATCTAACATAAAATAAATGAGACAGCCAATCAATGCGGGCAATGAGATGATCAGCAAAGTCTTATAAAAAAAATAACTCAGAATGGATAATACGATAAGAAAGGCGAACAGACTGAGGAGTATGATTTTTTTCCGATAGGTTCTGGGTGATATCAATTGATTTATCATGCGTTACACGAAGATAGGTATCGATAAGAAATAGGACTGGCACAAACTTATAAAGTTTAGAACATAAAGTCAAGCCGCGCGTTATCACCTAAATATAAAAGACCCGTAAAGTTACTAACCTTACGGGCCTAGATAGTCAAAATAAAATAACGGCTATACTTCCATGATCTCTTTTTCTTTCATGGCGACCATTTCGTCGATCTTCTTGATGTAGGAATCGGTCATTTTCTGAACTTTGTCATGCGCCTGTTTTGAATCATCTTCCGATATGTCATGGTTCTTTTCTGCTTTTTTAATATGATCATTTGCTTCGCGCCGGACATTCCGGATCGCAATTCGCCCGTCTTCGGCATATTTTTTTGTGAGCTTGACGAGTTCCATACGTCGTTCTTCATTCAATGACGGGATCGGAATGCGTATCATAGTGCCGTCGTTTGCCGGATTCAGTCCCAGATCCGCCATCTGAATAGCTTTCTCGATCGGCTGGATCAGGTTCTTATCCCAAGGCTGCACGGTCAACAGCCGCGCTTCGGGCGCGGAGACATTGCCCACCTGATTGAGCGGCGTCGGCGTTCCGTAATAATCCACTTTGATTCCGTCGAGCAGTGTCGTCGTGGCGCGGCCGCTGCGTACTTTGGATAATTCGCCCCGAACGGCTTCCAGCGATTTCTTCATTTTTTCTTCGGTATCATGATATTGTTTATTCAGATCGTACATACATCACCTTCTCGTGTTAGTTTCTGTGCTGAAATCTATAACGAATACCGTTTTTATTCAAGCAAATTATTTGAAAACGGAATTTGACTTGCGGTCCAAGAAATATTAGCTACTGCACTCTCGATCCGACGTTCTCGCCCAGTATGATTCGTTTGAGATTGCCGGTGGTTTTCAGATTGAATACGATAATAGGTAATTTATTTTCCATACACAGCGTGACGGCCGTGGCATCCATCACGTTGAGTCCTTTTTTGACCACTTCGAGGTAGGAAATTGAATCGAATTTGAACGCTTCTTTATTGGTTTCCGGATCGGAGTCATAGACGCCGTCCACGCGGGTTCCTTTTAAAATGACGTCGGCTTCCACTTCAATTGCGCGCAACGAGGCGGCGGTATCGGTCGTAAAATAAGGGTTGCCCGTTCCGCCGGCAAAGATCACGATACGTCCTTTTTCGAGATGGCGTATGGCGCGGCGGCGAATAAAAGGCTCGGCGATCTGCTCCATTTTGATTGCGCTCAGTACCCGCGTAAACAAACCCGCTTTTTCCAGCGCGTCCTGCAGAGCGAGCGAATTGATCACGGTGGCCAGCATGCCCATTTGATCTGCCGACACACGGTCCATGCCTTTGGCGCTGGCCGCAAGGCCGCGAAAAATATTGCCGCCGCCGATGACCACGGCAATTTCAACGCCCAATGCTTTCACGGACTTGATCTCCTCGGCAACCTGGATCAGCATCTTCGTATCAATCCCATACGTCTGATCTCCCATGAGAGCTTCACCGCTGAGTTTCAGCAATATCCTCTTAAAAGCAGGCATCGGCATGTCAATGTTCCTTCGTAAGAAAAGTTGGGATATAAAAAAACCACGAATTAAAATCCGTGGTTTCTGTTTTAATTATTCGCCTAATCGAAAGCGCTCAAATTTATGAATCACGACCGGCTTGCCGAGTTTTTTGGAGAAATCGGCTACCAGTTCCTTAATGGTCTTTGAAGAATCTTTGACGAAAACCTGCTCGTTGAGGCAGACCTCCTGATAAAATTTTTCCATTCGCCCTTTGATAATGCTTTCCATCACTTTTTCCGGCTTGCCTTCGGTCTTGCCTTGTTCGCGCAGGATCGCCATTTCTTTTTCAATGACGTCCTGAGGAATCTCGGTGCGATTGATGCACGTCGGACTCATGGCGGCAGCCTGCATCGCGATATCATGCGCTAACGTGTGCGTTTGTTCCTGCATAGACGGGCTATAGCTTTCTACTTCCAGTTGAACTAATACGCCGAGTTTATTTCCCGGATGAATGTAAACCGCAATGACGCCACTTTTCGTTTCCAACGATGCAAATCGTTTGATCGCGATTTTCTCGCCGATCTTTCCGGTCAACTCCCCCGCTGTATCCGCTACGGTGCGGCCTTTGTCGTATGCCGCCGGTGCACTGAGAAATGAATCCAAATCGGCCGGTTTCGTTTGATGAACCTGATCAAGAACGTTTTTTGCAAAATTCACAAAATCATCGTTTTTTGCAACAAAATCCGTTTCGCAATTTATTTCAATTATCGATCCGAGGCTGTTTTCTTTGTTAACTGCGGCAAGGATGATACCCTCTTTCGCAACGCGGGATGCCTTCTCCGCGCTCTTTTTCAGTCCTCGCTGGCGTAATATTTCAATTGCTTTTTCGGGATCGCCGCCAGCTTCCGTCAAGGCTTTCTTGCAATCCATCATGCCTGCGCCGGTTTTTTCCCTTAGCTGCATCACCACTGTGGCGCTTATTTCCGTAGCCATTCAAAAACTCCTTTATCTATTCGAATTAGTATATGCAGTGAATGCCAATTATTGAGCTTCTTTGCTCAACGCGTCTTTCTCTGCCTGCGCTTTTAATTTCTCAAAACGGGCGTCTTCTTCATATTTCATACGCGTCTCGTCTTTGACTCTTTCGCCGTCCACTTCGGCCGGTGCGTCTTTCGCAACAGCTACGACATGCTGGCTCGCATCAATGACCGCATCCGCAATCGTCTTAGTAATCACCTGAATGGATTTGGCCGCATCGTCGTTACCCGGGATTACAAACTGCACCTGATCGGGATCGCAGTTGGTGTCTACAATTGCAAATACCGGTATGCCGAGAATATTCGCTTCTTTGACCGCAATATGTTCTTTCCTGGTGTCCACGACGAACACGGCGCCGGGTAATTGACGCATATCTTCAATCCCTTCAAGGACCGCTTTAAGTTTAATTTTT
>JAEUSJ010000007.1:37523-39890 GCA_016788215.1 bacterium
TGGTGTCCACGACGAACACGGCGCCGGGTAATTGACGCATATCTTCAATCCCTTCAAGGACCGCTTTAAGTTTAATTTTCTCGCGTTCCAGCATCAGGCGTTCTTTTTTTGTGATCTTCTCAAACGTGCCGTCGCTTTCCTTTTTCTCAATATTCTTCATGTGCTTAATGCTTTTGCGAATAGTTGAAAAATTGGTAAGCATGCCCCCCAGCCATCGTTCGGTCACGTAGTACACGTTGGCGCGAACGGATTCCGCTTTTACGATCTCTTTGGCCTGCTTCTTTGTTCCAACAAACAAAACTTTTTCGCCGTTGGCCACAATCTTCGTGATCGCCTTGCAAGCGTCCTCAAGCGACGTTACGGTTTTCTTCAGATCCATAATATGAATGCCGTTCTTTTCCATAAAAATGAACGGTTTCATTTTCGGATTCCAACGGCGCGTCAGATGGCCGAAATGAACGCCTGCCGTAAGCAGTTCTTCCAGTTTTTGTTTGGGATCAAACAGGTTTTTTTCTTGAGACATGGTTCACTCCTTTAACGGGTTAAACGACCACTTTTTTCTTCTTTGACTGGAATACGCCTCGGCGTACACCCCCAATCAAATCAAAAAGTGTGATTAGTATTAGGTAAACAAAAAATAAACGATTAACGTTTCGAAAATTGATAACGTTTACGCGCCTTCGCCAGACCGTACTTGCGGCGTTCTTTCATACGCGGATCGCGGCTCATGACGCCTAACGGCTTCAGGGCTTTTTTCAATTCTTCGTCGATTTTCACCAGCGCGCGCGCAATACCCAAACGGATCGCTCCGGCCTGTCCGGTTTGACCGCCGCCTCGTACATTGGCGACCACATCGTATTTTGCGCCAACTTCGACCGCTTTTAACGGCTCTTCAACATGTAATTGATGGGATTCGCGGGGGAAGAAATTCTTGATGTCCTTGCGGTTCACGGTGATCTTGCCGTTACCGGCAATCAGCATGACACGCGCATTAGCTGTTTTCCTTCGACCGACTGCTGTAATGGCAGCACTCATATGTTCTCCTCGTGTGATGTATACATTTAAATTTAAAATTTCAAAGGTTCAGGATTCTGGGCAGTATGAGGATGTTTGTCATCCGCATACACTTTGAGTTTTTTGATCATGACGCTGCCGAGCCTGTTTTTAGGCAACATTCCATGTATAGCTGCGTACAGAATTTTTTCCGGATTGGTGCGGATCAAATCTTCAAATTTTTCGACACGATTGCCGCCAGGATGCATCGTATTGCGGACGTATTCTTTCATTTTCGCCTTCTTTCCTGTGAGGCGGATTTTTGACGCATTCAGAATAATCACATGATCGCCGCAATCCACGTGCGGAGCGTAATACGCTTTATTCTTACCGTTCAATATGGTAGCTACTTTGGTTGCAAAACGTCCAAGGGTTTTATCCGCTGCATCGACGATATACCATTTACGTTGGATCGTTTCCGCCTTCGGCATCGCTGTTTTGAATGAGATTTTCACGCTTTTACTCCTTATGCATTATCTATAAAAATATTAAACTTATCAGCATTTTGGGCGACCAATATAATAAACACACCTACAGAATGCAAGAAATTTTTGTATAATATTTCCTCCCGGCAGCAGACCCCTTAAGTACGGATTTTAAATGAAATTAAATGCCCAAAAAAATCGAGTGATGCCGGCAGAAAAATATAATTGACTTTCATAAGATATTTCCTTAACCTTTTTTTGTGACTCACGTTATCCGGACGGCACATTTATCCAATTACGTTTTTTATCAAGACACATATAACTTAATTTTTCTTTAGGAGGATTGACAATGGCACTTGATGCACTAGGAATGGTTGAAACGAAGGGCCTGGTTGGGGCGATCGAAGCGGCAGATGCAATGGTGAAGGCCGCCAAGGTCGAACTGATCGGCAAAGAAAAGATTGGCGGCGGATACGTGACGGTTATGGTGCGAGGCGATGTTGGCGCCGTGAAAGCGGCAACGGATGCCGGGGCAGCGGCTGCGGAAAAAGTCGGCGAACTGGTCTCCGTACATGTCATCCCGAGACCGCATCCCGAAGTGGAAATGATTCTTCCGAAAAAAGGCGCCTAACCGAATTTTAAGAAGGAACCGATTATGGAAGAACGTGCGTTAGGCATGGTTGAAACCTTAGGGCTGGTTGGAGCCATCGAAGCCGCAGACGCGATGATCAAAGCCTCTAATGTAAGACTGATCGGCAAGGAAATCACCGACGGAGCCATGGTTACCATTAAAGTGGTCGGCGAGGTAGGCGCCGTTCAGGCGTCCGTTGCGGCAGGTGAGGCAGCAGCCCGGCGCGTAGGACAAATTGTTTCAGTACATATCATACCC
>JAEUSJ010000007.1:39987-44952 GCA_016788215.1 bacterium
GTTCGCTCAGCATCTTTAACAGGATTTTCCTGATTATATTTCCAGTTATGCTTGCCACGTTGGGTATAATTGAATTAATCATGCGCTGGCTTGAACTTACGGAAATATCGTACAGTTTTTTCTTAATTTTTTTTATCCCGGTCAGTTTTGCTTTGATTATTTCCTATCTCACAGCCAAATTTACAGCTCAGGAAATTTCTAATCCCATCAAACAATTTATTGAGAGCGCCAAGGAAATTGCGCGCGGCAACTTTGACCACAAGGTTAGCGTGCAGAGCAGCGATGAAATAATTCAACTCTCTCGTATTTTTAATTACATGACGCTGGAACTTAAACGAATTTATCAGATCAATATCAATGAAATCATACGAGAGAAAATAAAGACCGAAGCGATTCTCAGAAATATTGCCGACGGAGTCATCGTGGTCAGCGCGTTGGATGAAATCCTTTTACTCAATGACGTTATTGAAGATTGGTTTAATGTTAAAGAAAAAGACGTACACGGGTGTTCCCTCACTTTTTTCTTTCCGGAACTGAAATTCCTTACGGCCAAGACCAAGGAAAGCGCCGCAATTGATATCTTTAAAGAAGAGATCGAAATTCACCCTGAAAATAACCCTTCAAAAATAGTCCTGGCTGCGCATGCATCAAAGGTCATGGATAATTTTGAACTGATCGCGATCGTGATCGTATTACGCAACATCACAAAAGAAAAAGAAGTCGATAAACTGAAAACGGAACTTGTTCATGTCGTCGCGCACGAGCTGAGGTCGCCGCTCACATCGATTGCCGGTTTCAGTGAAATATTGAAAGATCCTGAATTACCGCCGGTAACGAAAAAGGAATACATAGATATTATTCGGTACGAATCCGGAAGATTGGCAGAGCTGATCAATAAATTTCTCGATATCAGCCGTATCGAAAGCGGCCAGACGTCACTTACAAAGATTCCGGTAGATATCGTAACGGTCATTTCCAACGTACTTGCCGTTAACTCTCATCTTGCAATTATGAAACATATTCAAGTGGTCACGGATTTTGTCGAATCGCCTCCTCTCGTTTTAGTAGACCCCGATCTGATCGGACAAGTAGTTCTGAATCTGTTTTCCAATGCGGTCAAATACAGCCCTGAATATTCCGTCATTACTATTTCTGTCAAAAACATCAAGAATTCCATGGTTGTTCAAGTTCGAGACACAGGTTATGGCATCTCGAAAGAAAACCAACGCCGTCTTTTTCAAAAATTTTTTCGAGCAAAAGACGACAAAAATGTAAAAGACGTTGAAGGAACGGGATTAGGATTGGCTTTTGTAAAGGAAATCATCCAACAACACGACGGCCGGATCAATGTGGAAAGTGACTTGGGAAAAGGTTCGTTATTCTCTTTTTCGCTTCCGCATTATATACCTGAGAAACCAATCGAATCTTCTGAAACGGTTGCGCTAAAGGTTAAGAGTTCACATTTTGAAACCGGTTGATTCTCTCTTGGTCTTTATACTGAAGCTGATATAATTTATAGTAGACTCCGCCTTGAGTTAATAACTCCTCATGGGTTCCCTGCTCGCGAATCCGGCCTTTGTGCATCACGATAATCTGGTCCACGTGACGAATGGTTGATAAACGATGCGCTATGATAACCGACGTCCGCCCTATCATCAGTTTGGCGATAGCTTCCTGAATAATCTGTTCCGTTTCGGTATCTATGCTTGAGGTCGCTTCATCAAGCACCAAAATTTTGGGATTGATCACCAGCGCGCGCGCCAGTGAAATCAGTTGACGCTGGCCTACAGACAACGTGCTGCCGCGTTCTTTGACGGGTTCATCGTATTGCTCCGGAAGTTTTGATATAAAACGGTCCGCTCCTACCATCTTGGCCGCTTCGATGACTTTCTCACGTGAAATGTCTGCGCGCCCGAGACGAATATTGTCAAGGATGTTTCCGGAGAATAAGAAGACATCCTGAAGAACCACCGCAATATTGCGACGTAATTCGAGTTCATCCAGCCTTTTTATATCCTTGCCGTCAATCAGAATCTGCCCCTGATCGATATCATAGAAACGTGAAACCAAATTTATGATCGTGCTCTTTCCTGCGCCGGTGGCTCCAACCAGCGCAAAACTCTGTCCGGGTTCTACTTTAAAACTGACGTCTTTAAGAATTGCATCCGCATCAGATTTTACACGTTTACTGTCATAAGTAAAATATACGTTACGAAATTCGATCTTTCCTTTGACGTCCCCCAATGGAACCGGGTTTGTCTCTTGTTTGACCTGACTGGGCGTATCGATCAATTTGAAAACCCGCTCGGATGATGCCATCGCCGTTTGCAGAATATTATATTTATCGCTCAGATCCTGAATCGGCCTGAAAAATAAACGGGCATACTCAATAAAGGCTACCAGCGTTCCTATTGAAATATAATTTTGCACTACTTCACCGCCGCCATACCATAATAACAGTCCGATCGCAATGGAACCGGCAAAGTTGATCGCCGGATAAAACCATGCATAATGAAACACGGAGTCAACATGTGATTGCGTGAGACTATGGTTGAGTTCATCAAACCTTTGAAAATTTTTTTTCTCCCGATTAAATATCTGAACGGTACTGACGCCCGTAATATTCTCCTGAATATATGAATTTAAAGCGGAAATCTTGAGACGCACTTCACGATAGCTGACCCTGACTTTTGTTTTAAAAATGATGGACATGTAAAAAATAATGGGCAGAACAACGAGCAATACAAGAGTGAGCTTCGTGTCGAGTGTAAACATGAATACAATGATTCCCACCAGCAGGAACAAATCACCGAACAAATAGACCAGGCCCGAAGTAAACATTTCATTCAGCGATTCGATATCCGATGTCACACGTGTAATGAGGCGCCCAACAGGATTTCGATCGAAAAATTGCAAATGCAAAGCTTCAAGATGGCTGTATAATTTCATCCTCAAATCAAAAATGATTTTTTGCCCGATCAATTGTGTTATATAGATCACCCCGTATTGGAGAATAAATTCGCCCATGAGCAATGCAATAAAATACAGCGCGTATAAATTCAGTTTATCAAAATCTCCGGCTACGATCGCATCGTCAATAGCCTTCTGAATAATCTTCGGACGGTACGCGCTAAACGCCTGCGAAACGATCAAAAGCAGAATCGAAATTAAAAACATGTATTTATACGGGATAGCAAACTTCAAAAGACGCCGTAAAAGACGTCCGTCGTAAGCTTTGCCCATCACTTCATCTTCCTGCATATTTCTACTCTTTAAATTGGCTTTCTAACTTATCCTTATTACCGGCAACGGATAGAACAAAACGTTCCGGGTTTAAATACTTTTTCGCCGCTGATTGTATTTCCTGTTTGGTCACGATATCCATTGCCTCCGCTTCTCTGTCGAGATAATCCAAACCTAACCCGTAAAATTCCGCCATCTCAAGATAAGCCGCTTCATTCTCGATCGCTTCAATCCGAAAAGGGAAATGCCCCTTAAAAAAACTTTTTGCATCCTGAATTTCCAAATCCGTTACCGGTTCGTCTTGCATCTTAAGCATTTCCTCCCGAATCGTTTGAACGGCGTGTCCCGCATTCTCTGTTTTGGTCTGCACGGTGACAGAAAATGTGCCGCCAAGAAGCCGTTTGGTCATGGATGAGTGTACGGAATACGCAAGGCCTTTTTGCGTACGAATACGATGAGTCAAACGCGAAGTCAAACCGCCTCCGCCCAAAATATAATTCATTAGCAAGGAAGCGTAGTGATCGTCTGACTTTCGTCTGACGGCGATATTCCCCATACAAATATTGGCCTGCATAATATCACGCCGGATGATATGAGTTTTTTTAAGATTCAGATTCTGCACATGCGGCAATTCATCCGCCGTTGCAATTGCTGCCGGAATGTCGAAATGGTTTGTCACGGATTTCTCGAGGTCATCAGAATCAAAATCACCGACGGCGGTCAAAATCAACTTGTCTGCGGTCATATTACTTTTATGGAATGTTACCATGTCCTCCTGTTTCAAAGACCGAAGACTCTGCTCATACCCGTCCAATGACCGGCGATACGGATGATTGCCGTAAACCGATTCCTGAAACTGATCTGACGCAACCTGCGACGGCTGATCGGCTTTACGTTTAAGTGCGGCAAGGGCCGTGCGGCGTAAGCGTTCGATTTCGTTTTCGGGAAACGTTGAGTTAAACAAAAGATCTACCGTGCAATTCAGACTCTTTTCAAAATGTTTGCTCAAGCAGGACAATGAAAAATTAACGGCGTCGTAATGTGGGCTAAATTGGAGAGACGTTCCCATGAAATCAAGTTCGTCCGCGATGGTAACGGCAGTACGGGAAGGGGTTCCGGCCTTCAACAGAAGGCACAACATTTTTGTTAAGCCGCTCTGAACGTCCGATTCAAAAAGCGAGCCCCCTCGGATACATCCGCGAAATGAGATAATAGGCAGGTCTTTGACGGGCTTCGTTAGCAGCACGAGTCCGTTATCAAATTCATAACGAAAAATATTTTTATAATTATCCGTCGATCGAACCTTCATCAGGGCTGTTTTCCGGAAGTCATAAACTTGAGCGTTTTGTAATCCTGACCCAGGATAACCGTGACATCGAGATACAGCTGCGGGTTTTTTTGCTGCAATACACCTGCTTCCCCAATACCGAGCGAACTTGCGATGGCCCTCGCTTTGTCAATATCGCCGATCCGATCCTGAACAACGGATTTTTTGAAATTTCCGTGCGGCGCATTATCCGTCTTGACCACATCGAATCCTTTTGCGCGCAAATAATCCGCCGCTCTGGATGCTAATTTGGGAACGCCTGCGCCGTTTAGAATTTCCACGCGAACGGTTTTGCTTTTGACCTGGACGTTTTGTTCTACCTGATTGCCCGCTTCATCCGTCGACGTCACCTCCGTTTGCTGCCCATCATGCCCGTCCGATCCGCCGGGCGAACT
>JAEUSJ010000080.1 GCA_016788215.1 bacterium
GAATCTTTAATGATCACTTCAACAGAAAATTCCTGTTTCTGATTATTTGAAACTATCGGCGCCTGACACTCGCCCGTCAATGTACCGCGAGCCTTTTTCAAATAGTCGATTGAAATATTTTTGACAATAAAACGCGCATCCTCCGGCATACCGCACACGAGCGCCAGATTACCTGTGTATTCGGCCAAATTGGCGAGGGCTATTGCATGAACCGATTTCAGATGATTTCTTACTTTTCGCCGGTCGTGCAGGTTGACCTTTGCATAACCTGGCCTTAATTCCTGAACATGCGCTGACATACTTCCCGTGTACGGGATATAAAGTTTTATCATTAGATCAAATAGGCGATTACCAAATGGAATCTTGATTAGGGCATCCCATCGACGCTGAATAGTGTTTTTATTTCGGTGTTCCGGCATAAGAGGTACCTGGATTTAAATTTGCTTACATAACCTGCAATGGAATATAATTACTCAATATATTTTTGGATTTTCAAGAGAATTAAAATTCAATTGATTTGCTAGCGAATATGAATTATGTTTAACGAAATTTTTGTGAAAAACTCTTCCAGTATTAGAAAAATGATCACTGTAGTATTTTCCATATCGGCATACATAGTGTGTATGTTCAATCCAATTCAAGCACACAGCCGTTTGATGCATTTGGATCAGGATAGCCTACGGATTATCCAGGATAGTTCTAAGAAACAAGCCGGTGAGGACACGAGCAATATAGTCACTGGAGCCATCCAGGATATCTTACTTGAAGCGCGTAGAACTATTCGCCGCGGTGTTCAACTGCCAAATAAATTCATTAACGACCATTACGTCATCGTTTTAGATCCGGGACACGGCGGAACAAAATACATTGACAAAGGATTTTCGGCTACGCTGGACGGCATCGAATATTTTGAAAAAGATATTGTGTGGGAATACGCACAAGTAATCGAGAAAAAATTGATCAGTGAGGGCTATCAAGGCATCAAATTAACCAAAACGGCAGCCAACGATTCCTCGCTTTCTATTCACACCCGCGCCGCACGCGCGCGAAAGTTCGGTACCGATGTAAATAAAAAAGTGCTGTTTGTCAGCTTGCATTGGAATAATTTTGAACATCCGTCCGTTCACGGAACTGAGATATACATTAAAGAAGACCATAATTACCGCAGCAGAAAACTCGCGGAATTTATTCGCGGAACGCTCGGTCAGATCATGCAGATGCACGGTCAGGGTCAAAACATCACCGGCATTATCGAACGTGACTACAAAGTGCTGCGGGAAATGGATACGGGCGTTCTGATCGAATTGGGTTTTGCCAGTAATGAAGCCGACCTGAAAAAAATGCTTAACAATAAGAATGAGATCGCCGGCGCTATCGTTCAGGGTATTGATGCATTTGCTTATTATCTTCAGTCTTTAGATGCCAAAGATCAAAAGGAAGATGACCCGCAGAAATTAGCCGAAGACAAAAGGCTTGCTTCACTGCCGAGCATACCTTTCGGCTGGTCCTGGCGTAAACAGGATATTTCGCAGCCTATCAGAGACCTGCTTAGTCAATATCACGCTATCTACGAAAATACGGAACCGGGTAAGAATATTTATCTCACATTCGATTGCGGATACGAAAACGGGTACACTCCCAAAATTCTCGATATTTTGAAATCAAATGACGCCAAAGCCGCTTTTTTTATTACAGGGGGATACCTGAAGCAGGCTCCGGAAGTTGTGGAACGAATGATTAAGGATGGCCACATTATTGGAAATCATTCGGCCAATCACCTGAGTCAACCGCAGTTATCCGCCCGGGATGCTAAAAATGAAATTCTTGGGCTGGAACGTGATTTTTTTGATTTGTTTGAGAAAAAAATGACCTACTTCCGTCCGCCGAGCGGTGAATTCAGCCGCCGCAGCCTCGCCGTTGCTTCATCTTTAGGCTATAGAACCATATTCTGGAGCCTGGCCTATGACGATTGGGACACGAATCTTCAACGCGGAAAAGAATTTGCTTACAACAAAATTGTAAATGGCGCCCGCGACGGCGTCATTGTGCTTATGCATGCGGTATCCAAAGATAATGCCGAGGCAATGGATTCCATAATCAAGGAACTCAGAAAACAAGGCTACGAATTCAAAACGTTGGATGATATAAAATAACTGCGTTTCAGTCTTACTTTTTAAAATACTTATACCCGTGCAGTGCGCCCAAATTGTTTTTTACCGGACATGAGTTATGCAGCCGCATTACTCTTTGTTTTTTTCGTTGGCAAAAAAGTAATTTGTTTACTACCTTTTTGCTGTTGTAACTGCTTATGCAAAAAGGGTTTCCATATTGAACACCGATAGAGTCAGTTCAGAATCTTCCTACCTGCCTTCGCCGTCCGAAAAGAAAAAATACGTACAGCATATGTTCGACAAGGTCGCCTCACGTTATGATTTTCTCAATCATTTCCTTAGTTTGGGCATTGATTTTTATTGGCGTCATCAAGCGTTAAAGCTGATCAATTTTAATATGAACCCCCGCCTTCTTGACCTTGCTACCGGTACCGGTGACATCGCAGTCATGGCGGTAAAACGCGGCGCCCGAAAAGTTATCGGAATCGATTTGTCGTTCAACATGCTTAGGGTTGGTAATAAAAAAATAATAAAAAAAGATGCGGCAGATTCTATTGCCATGGTGTGCGGCGAAGGAGAAAATTTGCCCCTGCCAAACGAATCAATGGATGCAGCTACGATAGCGTTCGGTATCCGCAACGTGGAAGATATTCAAAAAACATTGAATGAAATGGCGCGCGTACTGACCAATTCCGGAGTGATAGTCGTTCTTGAGTTTTCAAAACCTACATGGCCGGTCATTAAGCAACTGTATCAATTCTATTTCTTGTATGTATTGCCCCGCATCGGGTCGATGATCTCATCGGATAAGGAGGCTTATCATTATTTACCTCATTCCGTGCTGAATTTTCCGGAGCGCGGCGATTTCGTAAATGTAATGAAACAATCCGGATTTACAGACGTGCGTGTATTTGATATGTCATTCGGTATCGTTACGGCTTATTGCGGAATCAAACTGTAGTTCAAAAAAAGAAAATTAAAAATTTGCAGTTATCTTTGTTTTACAGGAATCATCTGCATTAGAATAATTAAATGGGAAATGTTTTATGTCACTTATTACAAAGAACGTATCGGCGT
Source organism: bacterium (assembly GCA_016788215.1). Lineage (GTDB taxonomy): Bacteria > CLD3 > CLD3 > SB21 > SB21 > SB21. The sequence continues at coordinate 3,189 of JAEUSJ010000080.1, forward strand.
TTTTGAATGAATTAGCTTCCCCTTCTCCGGCTCCGGGCGGGGGCAGCGTGTCTGCATTGGCAGGTGCGCTGGCAACAGCTCTGATTGCTATGGTGAGTCATTTGACGATCGGCAAGAAAAAATACGCGGCGGTTGAAAATGATATAAAATCGACACTCGATCATTCCGAAAAATTAAGATCCAAATTGACCGCTCTCATCGACAAAGACACCGACGCGTTTAATCTGGTCATGAGCGCATTTGCCATGCCCAAAGAAACGGACGAACAGAAAACAGCGCGTGCATCAGCCATTGAATCAGCCACCAAAGAAGCTACGATGGTTCCACTCGATGTAATGAACGTGTGCCGTGAGGCGGTTGATCTTAGCAACTACGTGGCTCACAACGGCAATACCAATGCACTCAGCGACGCGGGCGTTTCCGCTCTTTTGCTTCGCGCAGGATGCCGTGGGGCCTACTATAACGTAAAAATTAATCTGGCATCGCTTAAAGATACCGGCTTCATCACAAAAATAAGACTCGAAGCTTCCGTGATTATGGAAGAAGTTGACACAAAAACCAAAGCAGTCATAGATCACGTCGAATCCAACTTAGACTGAATATGACTTCTGATATTCTTAACATCGTGGCCATTTTTTTTGGTCTAATTATTTTTACCTATATGATATATATCAGCCGCCGTCAGAAGAAAAAGCTGGGCGATCGCAAGAACAAAATCAAAAATGAGTGGAGAGACCGATTGTAATGGACGATTCCGAAAAAAGAGAACTCGATAAACAAGCCTTGATCAAAGGCGAAGTTCAGGATGACGTCGACCGGAAACTGCTTGAGCTTTCCGCATTGTTTGAAATAAGCCAGCTATTGAACTCGTCGCTTAATTTGACCTCAATCGTGGACAATATTCTTCTGTCCCCGATGGGGAGAATGATGATCAATAAAGGAATTTTTCTTCTGCATCGCGGCGACGACCAATATGAAATATTCACACTTAAAGGCCTTGCACGCGACTTAATCGGAAAAAAAATCGCACTTCCCGAACTCCCGCTTAAACCCTTTCTCATCGAAGAATTAAAAGACAGTCAATATCCGTGGCTCTCGTTTTTTACACAGTTTGATATCAAATTATTCGTTCCGATCATGCTGCGCAACGACGTTCTGGGACTCGTAGCATTCGGTAAAAAACTTATCGGCAAAAATTATATTGAGAGCGAGATCGAATTTCTGTCCTCTATCGCCAATATCGCCGCAACCAGTATTCAGAACGGTATTGTGTTTGAAGAACTAAGATCCGTCAATGCCCGGCTGGATAAAAAAATCCAAGAACTTAACACACTTTTTGATATCGGGAAGGAACTCAACGCAACACTTGAATCTGGAAAGATTGCGCGCTTGTTATCCTACGGCCTGATGGGTGAAATGATGTTAAATAAATTTGTGATCTTCGTGCGCCGCCATGACACCGTGCAAACATTAGAAAAAAGATCTTTTCCCAATATGGATATTGGAGAGAATTCGTTGGAACTTTTGTTTAAGATAACTCAACCCTATACCCTTGAAGATGCCGAGGCAAACAAGTTAAACTCCGAATTGTCAGGGCACGATGTTATGGCAGTCGTGCCAATGCTTTCGCAAGATCGCACGAAAGGGATTCTGTTATTGGGACAGCGAATTTCAAAAAAAACGTATACCAAAGAAGAGTTGGATTTTCTTTATACACTGGGAAATCAGGCTATGATCTCGCTTGAAAATGCTTGGCTATTCGAAGATTCATTGGAAAGAAAACGTCTGGAGGAGGAACTTCTTGTAGCTCGGAATATCCAGATTGGGTTATTGCCTGAGTTTTTTCCCGACCTGGAAACATTCGAAGTTTATGGCGTCAATATTTCCTCAAAGCAGGTCGGCGGCGATTATTTTGATGTGATCAAAGTCGATGCGGAAAATTATATTGTCGCTATCGCCGACGTGTCAGGAAAAGGTATTCCCGCTTCCTTATTGATGAGTAATGTACAGGCCAGTTTGCTTGCGCTCAGCACCGAAGTCAAGGCGTTCGATCAGCTCGTAACGAAAGTGAATAATATTATTCATGCCAATACGACGTCGGATAAATTCATCACTTTTTTCGGCGGTATCCTGAATATCAAGGAACGAACATTTACTTACGTAAATGCCGGCCACAATCCGCCGTATTGGGTCAAGGCAGATAGGTCTTTGCAAACGCTGGACAAGGGCGGCCTTCTGCTGGGGCTTATGCCGGATGTGCCTTATGAATTCGAGACGATCCGTCTTCAGCCTAATGATAAAATCGTGATGTTTACCGACGGCGTTACAGAGGCTATGAACGAAAAAGAGGAACAATTCGAAGAGCCGCGCCTGGAAAAATTACTTCAAACCCATTCCGGCCTGTCCGCCAAAGAATGTACGGAATTCATCGCGCAGGCTGTCAAAGATTTCGAAGGCAATGCTCCCCAATCGGACGATATTACCGTTGTTGTGATCAAAACGCTGAAATAGAAAAAGGGAACTCGCAGTTCCCTTCTGATGCTCTTAGAATTGAAAATCTTTGTGCCGAAGAGGGGAGTTGAACCCCTACGCCCTTGCGGGCACTAGTACCTGAAACTAGCGTGTCTGCCATTTCACCACCTCGGCAGGTATTTAAAGAAGCGCTTGCAAGATAGAGAAAAAATAATGAAGTTTCAATACTCTTTTTTTGCGAAAAATATAAAGTTCGAAAAAAATTGCGGATGTAATTTATTTGATTATAAAGCATTCAGGAGCTCTTCATGCTAAAGTTAACCTTATGTCTTATATGTCTTATTCCTTTGTCACTCCGCTCCTTATCTGCTCAAGACCACGGGTTTGGACTTGGCATCATTGTTGGCGATCCGACCGGTATTAATGGGAAATTGTGGACGTCGCCAAACACTGCATTGGATGCCGCAGCCGCGTGGGACTTGGGAAAGAACGGCGGCATACAGGTGCACGGAGATTTCTTGATTCACAAATATAATTTGATCACTGTTCAGTCGGGAAAACTTCCTGTCTATTTTGGCATCGGCGGGCTTATCGGACTTCATGACAAAACAGTATTAGGCGTACGCGGGCCGGTCGGCCTGGATTATATGTTTGCAGATTCTCCATTTGATATTTTCATCGAGATAGTTCCGGTTTTTGTTCTCATTCCGAAAACCGATTTCACATTTAACGGCGCACTTGGGTTCCGATATTTCTTTAAGTAACATGAGAATTTATGAACTTCAAACCTGAACCAAAGCCCTTTCTCTACCGATTCATCCGTCTTATCGGTAAGATCGTGATGGCCATTTTTTTCAGAAAAATCGAAATACGGCACGGCGAAAATATCCCCAATTTAGGGCCTATTGTGTTTGTAGCCAATCACCCTAATTCGATCATGGATGCCTTCGTTATCGGGGTGGCAATCAAGCGTAAAGTTAATTACATCGGCCACTCAGGACTTTTTAAACATCCGTTGGCGAATAGATTTCTCCGAAGCTGTGGCGTTATTCCCGTCGTTCGAAAGGGCGAGCAGTCCGACAAACTTCAGGACAATACGGCTTCATTCGATGCGTGTTACCAGGCGCTCGAAGAAGGACAAACCATCGGCATATTTCCGGAAGGCACCAGCGACATGCTCCGGCAGGTTAAAAAGGTCAAAACCGGAGCCGCGCGAATTATCCTGGAAACGGAAGCGCGAAACAAGTATCAATTAGGCGTCAAAGTCATTCCGATCGGATTACATTTTTTTTCGCGAAGCCGGTTTCGAAGCCGTGTGCTGGTAAATATCGGCAAACCAATTGATCTTAGTTCATACAACCATCTCAATCTGAATAATCCCACCGAGGCCGTTCAGCAGCTAACTAACGAAATTCAAAACCAACTTGAGCAGATCACGGTTAATCTGCAGCATATTGAACTGGACGATCTCGTTCGTGATGTAGAGCTCATATTCAAAGAGGAGCTTATTGGTGATGCCTCCCTCATTCCGCCGCATTTATCGGATAACGTAGAAGAATTTATTATAACTCAGCGTATAGCCGAATGCGTGGATTATTACTACAAACGTGAGCCCGGCCGTGTTCAGGCCATGCAGGACCGCATTTCAGCCTATAAACGAAAACTCATGAGATTAAATCTGCGCGATGCGATGCTTCAGGAAAAAACCGTTTTCTCCAAAATTCTCGCAGGAAGCGCCAGGAAGTTTATGTTAGCGCTGCTGGGCTTACCGATCGCACTATATGGAATAGTTAACAATTTTGTTCCTCACGGTCTTGCCATTTACGCGGCAAAAAAATTTCTGCATGAGCGTACGAAAATCCTTACAGCGCTGTTATTTGCAGGCGGACCGGCATTCTTGTTCTTTTATACGATCCAGACGTTTACCGTGTTTTATTTTCTTGGAACCTCTTGGGCCGTTGCGTATTTTGCAAGCCTTCCGACCTCCGGATTATTTGCCCTGGCTTATACGCAGGATCTCAGGGAAGAACAGGAACTTATAAGCTTTTCATTTGTCTTATTTACTAACCGCCGGTTGATCAACAAAATGCGACGTGAACGCCGCATTTTGATTAATGAGATGAATACGGTGAAAACCGAATACGTTGCAATCATACAAGGCCAGAAAAAGCCATGAGCTTCCGTTCGCGATTCCATATTTTTTTTGATGGCGGGCTTATTCAATCTACACTAAGCGACATGAGTTATAAAGCCTCTATTGAACGATTGGGACGTTTGCTCATCAAGCGTGTTGTGTGGAGAAATCACACGGACGAAAAAAGAATCGCTCTGACTTTTGATGACGGGCCGCATCCGGTTTACACAACTCAAGTTTTAGAAGTCCTTAACGAACATCACATACCGGCCACTTTTTTTCTCATCGGCAAACACCTTACAAAATATCCGGAAATCGGCAAACGCATTACGGAAGCCAAGCATGAAATTGCGAACCACACTTTTTCGCATCAACTTTTGCTGAAATTGTCCAACGATCAGATTAAACAAGAAATTCAAAGTACACACAAGCTGCTTACCCAATTCAACGGACAAGTCCCCCGATTTCTTAGGCCGCCGATGGGCCTCTTTTCCAAACGGGTATTGGACGTAATAGAAGCATCAGGGTATCATGCCGTTGTCGGTGACGTTTACCCTCGTGATCCTCATCGCCCGGGAAAAGACAAAATCGTAAAACGAATTCTTGCGCGCACTCAGGCCGGTTCGATCATTATATTACATGACGGAGGCAATACGGAAGTAGTCGACCGTAGTCAGACCGTCGACGCGCTTAAAGAAATTATACCCACGCTGAAACAAAGAGGATTTGAATTCGTAACGCTGTCCGAAATGTTTAAAGTATCTCTAGATTCTAACAGTACGAAGAATAATAAACTGGGTTAAGCGGAGATTTTTATGGCAAGAAAATACTTTCTATTTATAATGTTGCTCGCAACCGGAACAACGGTTTTTTCTCAAATTAGGATATTTGATAAACCACTCAGCCCGCGCATTGCAAATTACGCGATGAAAGCGCGATTATTTCCGGAAACTAAGACTGTCGATGCGTCTTACCTTTTGAATTGGTGGAATGCATCCAATGATACCATTCGGGAATTACAGTTTCATCTTTATCTGAATGCATTCAAGAATGAGAAATCCACATTTATACGCGAAAGCGGCGGCCGTCACCGATCGGGCGAAATCAAGCCGGAAAAGGAAAATTGGGGATTTATCGATGTCTTGTCGATGCAAATGATTGACGGTGAAGACCTCACAACTAAGATCGAATTCATTCATCCCGATGATGACAATGCCGACGACCAAACGGTGATCCGTGTTCCTCTATCAAATCCGATACTGCCGTCACAAAGTATTCAGATCGAATGTAAATTTCGATCGAAACTGCCGCGTGTCTCTGCGCGAACCGGATTCAGCGACGACAAGGACGACTTTTTTCTGGTCGGTCAATGGTTTCCAAAAATCGGCGTTTGGAGAAACGGCGCCTGGAATTGTCACCAATTTCATTCACAAACCGAATTCTTTGCCGACTTCGGAGTGTACGATATGGAGTTGACCGTTCCGAAACAGTATATAGTCGGAGCCAATGCCGTGCTTGTTGACAAGAAGGAAATGGATAGTTTATCGGTTTATACGTTCCATCAGGAAGATGTGATCGATGCCGTCTGGACCGCCTCATCTAAATTCACAGAAATAAAACAAAAAGTAAAAATCGCTTCGACCGGACGTGAAGTTGATGTAACCTATCTTCTGGCGCCGGGGCGCGAGGTGTATGAAGGCAGGTACTTCAATGCTTCCACCGCCATGTTCAATTATTTTGACGAGTGGTTCGGCACATATCCTTATCCCAATCTTACCATAGTTGATCCGCCCGTGGGAGAGGGCATGACGGCAGGCGGTATGGAATACCCCACGCTGGTCACAACAGGAAGTTTTTTTGGCAGCGCGCGAACAAACGATTTCATCGGGCTTAACATTCTGGAAATTGTGACCTTTCATGAGTTTGCGCATAATTATTTCCAGAGCTTGGTTGCCAATAATGAATTTGAAGAGCCCTGGCTTGACGAAGGTTTCACGACTTATGCCGAGCATCGCGCATTGGAGCGATATGAGCAAGAAGGAAAAATTTCGGGCGGATACGGCAATATTTTTGGTCTGAATTTCTCATCCATCGCTTACCATAGGCTAAGTTACCTTCCGACACCCAGGAACGGCATCGTCGGAGAAAAAGCATGGAAGATTCCGGAAAACTTTTATCAGACGGCTGCGTACAGCAAACCGGTTCTACTGCTCACAACTTTGCAAAATTATCTCGGTGAAGAGACGATGAATAAGGTTATGCGCGCCTATTTTGATCGCTGGAAATTCAGGCATCCGCAGACCAAAGATTTTATTGCCGTAGTTAATGAAGTGAGCGGTCAGGATCTTAACTGGTATTTTGACCAATTTGTGTATACCCATAAGACGGTCGATTTTGAAGTAAGCGGTATTCGTGTTTTTGAGATCAAAGATCAAATGGGTTGGTTTGGTGACAGCGAAGAAAAAATATTTACAGAAGATCAAAAAGAGATTAAAAACGATAGCGCAGAAACACCTATTGAAAAAAAATACCGCTCCGTTATTTCAGTGCGAAATAACGGCGAGGCGTTATTCCCGACAACTATATTAATACGTTTTGCCAATGGTGATTCCGTCATTGAAAAGTGGGATGGAAAAGACAGCCCTAAACAATTTGCTTATGATAAGAACACGAAAGCCGTCTCAGCAAGTATTGACCCTGATAGAATCAACGTTTTAGATCTTAAAATAACCAATAATACAAAAGTTGTTGAGGCAGAATTGACCGGTATCAGCCGTTATACAGCTCGGTTTCTTTTTTGGCTTCAAAGTGTGTTTCAAACTTTAATTATGATTGTTTAAACGGAGAACACCATGATATTCAGCATTTTTGCCCGAGCCCTTAAGATCACAATGCAACAAAAAAAGATGATGAGCCTGTTGTGGGCCATTTCGCTTATTTTTGCTTTGCCTGGATTTTGGACCGTGCACCGCAGTTTAAGATCTTTTTTCGGGGGCCGGCAAGTTGCCTCTGAATGGCTGCATCAATTCAACATTTCTTATCTTCTGGAAATGATTAATGATTTCCCCACCATCGTACCCACAACGAACGCGCTTTTTCTTGGTTCAGCACTGCTGTTCCTGGTGGTGACGATCTTCTTAACTGGAGGCATTATCGGTATGCTCATTCAGAACGTTTCCGGAAATTCGACAAATCAAGAAATTTTTCTGTCTTCATTTTTTGGTTTTAGCGGTAAATTCTTTTTCAGGATTTCTCGTGTGTTTCTCTGGACACTATTGCTCAGCCTTGTTTCGTTCACTTTTATGATGATCGGCGGTTACGCAGCGCTTATTACTGCCGCTTTGATTGCTCTCTGGATCATGACCTCCGATATAACTAAAATTCGTTTGGTTTCAGAGAATTCCGGACGGGTAACAAAAACCTATTTTTCTTCTTTTGTTTGGGTTATAAAGAATGTTCCATCTGTTGCATCGGTTTATCTTTTGAATTTTATCCTGCTTGTTATGGCGTTTGCATTATACAAGCTTGTAGACAACGCACTGATAGCGAACGGAATGTTGAAGATTTTTCTGATGGTCATCATACATCAAATTTTTGTTTTCTTCCGCGGCGCCATACGTATTCAGATGTTCAGCAGCGCAGTCTTCTTATGGAACGCGAAATTGAAAGCTGCGGCGCCTGAGGCTTCAAATTCATCGGAAAATTTATTTAACGAACAAACTCAGCCGGCGTAATTTTATAAGCCGTTTTGGAAATTGATTTCTGAAACGGCTTTGTATTTTTTCAATCTTGATTAAATAGTACACTTTAATCTTGACTAAATAGTATGGATTGATTACTTTAAGTTCAGTTAAAGAATCTTATGACTAAAATGATCGTCTGGAGTTTTTATGAATACAGAAGTTAGCACTATTGAAGAAATAGCTAATAAAGAGTATAAATACGGCTTTGTGACCGATATCGAATCCGATTCAGCTCCAAAAGGCCTCAATGAAGATACGGTCCGATTTATCTCCGCAAAGAAAAATGAACCGCCATTTCTCCTTGAATGGCGATTGAAAGCATTTCGGCATTGGCTCAAGTTACTTGAGGAAGGCGAGCCTAATTGGCAGAACCTTCATTTTCCAAAGATCGATTACCAGGATATTATCTATTACTCAGCTCCAAAAAAGAAAAAAGAATTAAAAAGCCTGGATGAAGTTGACCCGGAAATTTTGAAGATGTACGACAAACTCGGCATCCCTATCCGCGAGCGTGAGATTATGAGCGGCGTTGCCGTAGATGCCGTTTTCGACAGCGTGTCCGTTGCAACCACGTACAAATCAAAATTAAAAGAGCTCGGCATTATTTTTTGCTCGTTTTCTGAAGCGGTTCATGAACATCCGGACCTCGTTCAAAAATATCTCGGTTCGGTAGTTCCGACAACCGATAATTTTTTTGCCGCGCTTAATTCCGCTGTTTTTAGCGACGGTTCGTTTTGTTATATCCCTAAAGGCGTGCGTTGTCCGATGGAGTTGTCTACCTATTTCCGTATCAACGCGGCGAATACAGGTCAATTTGAACGTACTTTGATTATCGCCGAAGAAGGAGCGTATGTCAGTTATCTCGAAGGCTGCACCGCCCCGATGCGTGATGAAAATCAGCTTCATGCTGCTGTAGTGGAACTCGTAGCGCTCGACAATGCGCAGATCAAATACTCGACGATTCAGAACTGGTATCCGGGCGATAAAGAAGGCAAAGGCGGCATCTATAATTTTGTTACGAAACGCGGCAAATGTGCCGGGGTAAATTCCAAGATCTCGTGGACGCAGGTCGAAACAGGCTCTGCGATAACTTGGAAATACCCAAGCTGTATCCTGTCGGGCGACAATTCCGTTGGCGAATTCTACTCCGTTGCGCTGACCAATCACTTTCAACAGGCCGACACCGGAACAAAGATGATTCACATTGGAAAGAATACCAAAAGCACTATTGTCTCTAAAGGTATTTCCGCCGGACGAGGGCAAAACACCTATCGAGGCCTCGTCAAGATCATGAAAGGCGCTGAAGGGGCGCGTAATTTCTCACAATGCGATTCCATGCTGCTCGGCGACAAATGCGGCGCACATACGTTCCCTTACATTGAAATCAAAAATAATACATCGCAGGTAGAACATGAAGCATCGACTTCGAAAATAGGTGAAGATCAAATTTTCTACTGTAATCAGCGCGGCATATCCACTGAAGACGCGATCAATATGATCGTCAATGGGTTTTGTAAAGAAGTTTTCAAAGAACTGCCGATGGAGTTTGCTGTCGAAGCGCAGAAATTACTCGGAGTAAGTTTGGAAGGAAGCGTGGGATAGCGGCAATTATGATTAATGCAAATAAAAAGGAATATTTTATATGTTAGAAATCAGAAATTTACATGCGTCCGTTAACGGAAACGAGATACTGCACGGCGTAAATTTAAAAGTGAACGCTGGAGAAATTCACGCCATCATGGGCCCCAACGGTTCCGGCAAAAGCACGCTGGCGCAAATTCTGGCCGGACGGGAAGACTACCATATTACCGAAGGTGAAGTGACCTATAATGGCAAGAACCTTTTGGAAATGTCTCCGGAAGATCGAGCGGCGGAGGGCGTCTTTTTGGCCTTTCAATATCCGGTTGAAATTCCGGGCGTTAATAACACCTATTTCCTGAAGACGGCTTTGAATGCGATCCGAAAATACCGCGGAGAAGAACCTCTCGACGCTATGGATTTTCTCGCGCTGGTAAAACAAAAAATGAAATTGGTTGAAATGGATGAAGACCTGCTCAAAAGGCCGGTGAATGAAGGGTTTTCCGGCGGTGAAAAAAAACGAAATGAAATTTTTCAAATGGCGGTGCTGAATCCAAGATTATCCATTCTGGATGAAACCGATTCCG
>JAEUSJ010000081.1:0-12341 GCA_016788215.1 bacterium
CGATCACGTAGGAACTCTGCAAATCGATATTTAGCTTTTGCTCTGCCTGTAAGATCATGCCTGGACTGGGTTTTCTGCAATCGCATAATTTGCGAAATTCATCGACGGTTCCGTCCGGATGATGCGGGCAATAAAAAAAGGCATCAATCTGTGCCTTTTCTTTTCTCAATTCTCTTTGGATGTAATCGTGAAGAAGATGTACATCATTGGGTGTGTAATATCCTCTCGCTATACCGGATTGATTGCTGATCACGATGACCTTAAAATGATGCTCGTTTAGGAGACGAATGGCTTCCTTGGCTCCGGGAATAAATTCAAAGTCTTCGATCTTGTACACATAATCTTTTTCAACATTTAAAGTCCCGTCCCGGTCAATGAATACCGCCCTGTGTTTTGACTGTTCCAATAATCCGATTCCGATACTAATTCAGCTTGCCGTTGGTTTGCACTTTCAGGTCCTTGATCTTCAGCTGCGTGGTCGTGCGGCCCTGCCATGTATTTTCGTCAATTTGATAAACTAAATCAATAGGTTTATCGCCCACGCCGATCTTGTTGTAATGGTGCGCCAGATTGAAGCCCACTGCATCAAACGTCGCTCCGTTTTGGCGCACCTTCAGGCGAATATGGCGTTCATTCATTAATTGGGGATACCCGACGATTTGCAGGCTGGTTGACAAAAATATCGGACGCATATTTCCCGGTCCGTGCGGTTTGAATAAGTTTAACAAATTCATCAGGCGTTCATTGATCGAGTCGAGCGTTATTTCTGCATCAATTTGGATCTTCGGAATGAGATCCGCAGGCGGTAAATTTATTTCAGCATACGCGTTCACACGGCGTCTGAATTCCACGATCTTATCCAATTCGATAGTCAAACCTGCCGCATACTTATGTCCGCCATACCCGACCATCATGTCTTCACAAGCCTTTAGCGCCTGAAATACGTCAAAATTTTCGACGCTTCTGGCGGATCCTTTGCCCCGGCTGTCGGCTTCCGCAATAACGATCGCGGGCCGATAATATCGCTCGACCAGCTTGCTGGCAACGATGCCGATCACGCCCTGATGCCAGCCTTCTTTGAAAACAACAATCACTTTATCTTTTTCGAAATCAAATTCTTCCTCAACAATTTCACATGCCTCCAGAAACATCACTTCATTCAAGTCGCGCCGGTTCCGGTTTTCCGACTCCAAAACACTTGCAAATTCAACGGCATCCGTTTCGCTGTTGGTGATAAGCAATTTGACGGCGCGGTTCGCATCGCCCAGCCTGCCGACCGCGTTGATACGCGGCGCAAGGGAAAAAACAATCTGGGCGGTTGAAATTGCTTTGCCGTATACGTTCGCGTTTTTGACCAACTGGCGGATGCCGACTTTATTTGCTTCGCTCACCAGTTTCAGGCCGTTCTTTACTAATGTGCGGTTTTCTCCTATCAACGGAACTATATCCGCCGCGCTTCCGATCGCAACAAGATCAAGATGCTGTAGCAAAATTCCGCGATCGATTTTCAACGTTTCCGTCAGAGCCTGCGCCAGTTTGAATGCAACGCCGACGCCGCACAGTTCTTTGAACGGATAAGAACACTTTTCCTGTTTGGGATTTAATATCGCCAGCGCGTTGGGCAGCACATCGCCGGGATGGTGATGATCGCAGATAATAACGTCAAGGCCGAATTCATTGGCCAGATTGATCTGGTCGACGGCAGTTATTCCGCAGTCGACGGCGATCACCAACTTGACGCCTTGCGCATGCGCTGCGGTAATGCCGCTTCGCGACAATCCGTAACCCTCTTTGACTCGGTCCGGAATGTAATAGGTAATAAGTCCTTTGTGGATTTCACGAAGGAAGAGGTATAACATGGAAGTACTGGTGGTTCCGTCCACGTCGTAATCGCCGTAGATCATGATCGAATCACGATTATCCATCGCTTCGATCACGCGCTTAACGGCAACATCCATGTTGTACATTAAGAAAGGGTCAATAAGCGGAGCATTTTCAGCACGAAAAAAATTTTTAGCCTCATCAAACGTCGTGATGCCACGATTAAATAAGATGCTGGCTATGAGTTCCGGGACATTGATTTCTTCTGCTAGTTTTTTTAAACGCTCCTTATCATGATGGTTATTGAGTACCCATTGTTGTTCTAACATAAGGTAGCTTGGAGTTTATATTAATATTTAGTTCTTTAAAATTCATAGTATAAAGTATGTGGCTAAATTATCGTCGAGGTTTCCATTTTAACCGTTTATTAACGGGCAGAATATAAATTATTGTTTGGTTAAAAGCAAAAAGTATTCCGCAAATATTTATAAAGACTTATTTTAAATAAAATAAAAAAGCAGACGATAAGCCGAATTCTGTCCCAGCCAGAGGCTGGTGATAATCATTTATCTTCCGCCCAAAGCGGATGCCGATCTGGAATTAAATCCGAAGATCTAATTCCGAAGCGCATGCGATCTACCCGAAGATGCTCTTTCGAATCGAGCAGGCGGCTCTATATGCGCTCCAGGCGCACACACCTTCTTATTTGATCTTGCTCCAGGCGGGGTTTAGCATAAAGCGGCATTGCTGCCGCAGCGCGTGCGCTCTTACCGCACGATTTCACCCTTATCCCGCTAATCGCGGGACGGTATCTTTTCTGTTCCACTTTCCGTTATCTATCCCTTACAGGATAAATACCCGTCATTGCCCCGATCTATCGGAACTCTGACGGCGCCTTGCCTTATGGAGTTCGGACTTTCCTTCCTGATCCGACTAATCGGATCAGGACGATTATCTGTCTGCTTTTTCAAAGAACAAATATAATTTCACATTGAGCAAATCAGCGAAATACTATGCATCTTCACATACAGATTGGCCGCTGTCCAATCTGTTTCAATTCATTCTCTTGGATTTCTGTAAAACGGCTTGTAATTTGATTTCCTTACCGCCACGTTGTACGATAATTTCAACTTTGTCTCCGGCCTTGTATTCCCCCAGCGCATACGTATAATCGTAAACATTTTTGATAGTTTTCGGTCCAAATTTGACCAAAATATCGCCTTTTTTGATTCCGGCATGGTCTCCGGCCTGTCCGGGGTTCACATCGTCGATCTTAAGTCCCTCGGCATCGTCTGCATAATTCGGTATGATTCCAAGCGTCCCGCGAAAACCTGTCATGGGCCTTTCCGATTCACCTTTAACTTTCGTAAATTCCGGGCGCTTGTCGGCATTGGCAATAGCAACAATGGTTTCGAATGCCATTTTTATAATTCGCTCTTCGCCTTCCAGATTGATCTTATCTGCATCATCAGACGGTTTGTGATAATCCGCATGCAGGTTTGTAAAATAAGCAATGACAGGCATGTCTTTCTGATAGAACGTCGCAAAATCGCTCGGTCCGTTTCCGTCCTGTTTCAATGTTAGTGCAAAATTATATGTCTTGTTTTGATCGTTTATGATCTGTGCAAAATGGGGTGACGTTCCCATCCCGTGAATGATCAATTGATTTTCCTTAAGACGGCCGACCATATCAAAATTAAACATCGTCACCGCTTGCGTCAAATCAGTCGTTGGATGCTCGGCAAAAAATTTTGATCCGATCAGCCCCATTTCCTCGCCTGTAAAACCTATAAAAAGCAAACTGCGCCTCAATTTTTGTGTAGACAGTTTTTGCGCTAATTCTAACAGGGCTGTAGTTCCAGACGCATTATCATCGGCTCCGTTATGAATTGCAGGCTCACCCCGATACATCGAATTGCTTCCGCCCATCCCCAAATGATCAAAATGAGCGCCAACAATAATATATTCCTTTTTCAATTCCGGATCCGTTCCTTCAAGCCACCCGGCCACATTTTGGGTTTGCGAACGTTCCACTAGCACCTCCGAACTCAATTTGACGGTTGATGCGGTTTCAAATGAATTCGGTTTCTTTGAATTGTTAATATTTTTTTGAAGATCGCGAAATTGCTGCTCTGAATACCCCAAAATTTCCATAGCCGCCTCACGGCTAATACTCATTGCAGGAATTCCATAATCTCCATGACCGATCTCGTATTGAAGCCTGACCAAATCGTCCTCACCGTCTTCGAAACCGGTGACGATCAAAACGCCCTTGGCGCCTTTTTCCGCAGCCAACCCTACTTTTTTCCTAAGCGGCGCATGCTTGTTAAAATGGCTGTGCGGATTGTCGCCTTCAGGCGTATACCGAAAAATCAAAAGAATTTTATCTTTTACCGTAACTTTTTCAAAGTCGTCATACTTCGTATCCGAAGATGAAATACCATAGCCTGCAAAAACAAGTTGGCCTTCCGAAGCGGTATCGGCAGAAAACGCCAGCGGACGGAAATCTCTTTCTAATTCAAATTTCTTGTTTCCAAACGATACTTCATTCTTTTCACCGGCTTTTAATCCGGTTACAATTTCAAACAGTTGAAAATATTTGTTATCATCGCCTGCAGGCTTTAAACCGTAGTTTTTGAATTCGTCGGCTATATATTTTGCGGCAATATTGTTGCCTTCTGCTCCCGAGGCCCTTCCTCTAAGCGAATCCGAAGCAAGAAATTCCACATGAAATTTGATTTCCGCCTGCGTGATTTCCGGGTTTGAAAATTCGTTCCGTTTCGTACTGCAGGAAAGCGCTAAAACAGCCGCCAGAATCAGAAAACGACTTTGTAACATGATCACTCCGGTTAGTTTTTTAAATTAGAATGCCAGATTGTAATTGAGTCCTAAACCAAATTGCGTAGAAGTTGCGTTGTATCCAAATTCATCTTTTGAGCCTAGGCTCATAAAATCCAACGACATCTCCGTGCTGAGTTTTTTAGTGATTTTATAACCAATACCCGTTCCTATTTTACCTGTAATAAAATTTTTGCCGTAACCGTCTTCTGTAAATTTTGCGGTACCTAAACCCAGAGACACGTAATTCGTAAATTTTCGGGATATAGTGTAATACCGGCCTGTGATCATGAGCGGAACCGTTTTAACACCGTTCTTAAAAGATTGAGCTCCAAAATCAATTCCTAATTGAACTTTAGGGGTAAAATAATAACTGCAGCTGATCATGAAATTAGATCCGGCCTTTTCTTCCCAATCACTTTTAAATTTGCCGGTTGGATTTGCACTGCCGAACAAAAGTCTGAAAGCAAAATTTTTCGATATACTTTTTGATGCATTCGAACCGGATTCTGTTTTTATTTCCGTTTTGACCTGTTGTTTACCCTTTTCGGTTGTAACGGATGATACGGCCGATTTTTTTTCTTTTTGAAATTGAGAAAAGGAGTTGGCAATTTGTTTCATGATCTCCAGCAATCCGGCTATTTTACCGTCATAATCTTTGCTATGAGTTTGCACAAGCTGACCCGTTCTTACTTCGATCATCCTCAGGTCGATCGTATACGTGTCGCCTATCAGGCCGATGTCGCCGGCAATCATGTATTCCACGCCGAGCAATTGGCCAACCTGAACTGCGCATTCATTCGTACTGCACTCGTCCGACAGAATAAATTCCTGCTCTTTAAGAATTTCCTTCATTTTCTGGCGTTCTACCACATTGAATGTCTTTGTCTGAAACAGCATGGCGCGAAAACGATTAGTCAATGTTTGAACATCGTCACTCGTAATCGCTCCTGTTTTTTGGAATTCCAGGACTGCGACGGCGCTATTTTCATTCTTCGATTGTGCAAAAACACCCACACTGCAAAAAAGCAAAATAAGAATACTGAACCTTTTCATCGAATACCTCTTAATAAAATTGATAAATTGATTTATAAATATCTTTGATAACTAATCATGGTCGTTTTGCACTTACCCATTTTCGCACCGGATCCGACATCAATTGTTGCTAAAGTAACATAATTTCGACAAAATCACAAACATTTGTTACTCAATCCGGCCCGGTTCAATCGAAATTTCCTTCCTAAGCTAATAATATAAAAGGGTTGCATTTCACAAGGTTGTTAACTAAATTTTATTGCTATTGGTTTCACGAGTAGGCTTTATTTTAACTTATTCTATGACAAGCGCTCAATTAGAGCAGTAAAGCACGCAACAGTGTCGTCGCTGCCTCAAACATAGAATAGGCCAAATTGAGCAACTCACAACTTTAACTGTTCAATTTAAACTACTTACAGGATTTGAAATGAAGTCGAAATATGATGTGGTTGTCATTGGCGCAGGATGCATCGGGGTCAGCGTAGCGAGTCACTTAGGCGACATGGGCTGTACAAATGTATTGGTCATTGAAAAAGAAAAAATGATCGGAACGGGCGCCACCGCAAAATGCGCGGGTGGAGTGCGCGCTCAATTCTCCACTCCGATCAATATTCACATGAGTCATTATAGCATCAATGAGTTTGAAAAACTGGACGCGGAATACGGTATACAATTCGTTCAATGCGGCTACCTTTTTGTTGTAAAAACAGAGGAACAAAAGGCACAGTATTTGAGAAATATGGAAATACAGAAAAAATATGGTGTTGACGTTCGTTTTGTGAGCAAAGACGAAATTTCAAAATTGGCTCCGAATTACGGATTGGAAAAAGTCTTAGGCGGAACATTTGGGGCGAAAGACGGACTGGTTGACCCGTACATGATGGTAGACGCCTATTTCAAGAAATCACGGAAAATGAATATTGAATTTGAGACCGACATGCCTTGCACAGGACTCAAAGGATCAAACGGAAATATCACACACGTCGTTACCCCGCAAGGCGAAATTGCCTGCGACTATGTTGTAAATGCAGCCGGGCCCTTTGCAAAAGAAATCGGCGCTTTCGTCGGCGTAGAAATTCCAATTGAGCCGTTGCGGCGCATGATCACCACGACGGGTGCGTTGGATTTTATGTCCGATGCATTCCCAATGGTAGTGGACGTCACGACAGGAATGTATATGCATAAGGAAGGCAACGGCCTTTTGATCGGTTTGGCTAATAACAATGAAAAACCGGGATACGATGAAACGATTGATAATGAATTTCTCGATACCATGCTCATGACCGCGCTCGAAGTCATGCCCTACCTGGAAAACGCCGAGATTAAAACTAAATATCCGGGTACGTGGGCGGGATTATATGAGACCACGCCGGATCATCACAGCATTTTAGACCGCGTGCCCAATTATAACAACTTTATCATTGCGGGCGGATTCAGCGGGCATGGGCTTATGCACGCTCCTGCGGCCGGTCATGCGGCGGCAGAGCTTATCATCAAAGGCAAAAGCGACACATTTGATCTCCACCCTGTGCGTTTTTCCCGATTTGCCGAAGGCGATCTGACCGTGGAAAAAAATGTAATTTAAATCCTGAACAAACAGAAGGACTTGAGTCATATGTTCAAAAAGATCGAGCGATTGGTAAAAACATCTAAGAATTTTGTTTTGACCACACACCTCAATCCCGACGGGGACGGTCTAGGCAGTGAAGTTGCGATGTATACATTTTTGAAGATGATGAAGAAGAAACCACGCATTATCAATACAAGCCCGGTTCCAAAACAATATCGTTTTCTGAATACAAAAAACGAAATCGAAACCTATGATCCAAAAAAGCATGATTCCGTGATCAAGAAAGCGGATGTGATTATGGTTTTAGACATCAGCGTTTCTAAACGCCTCGACCGTATGCAGCAGGCCGTTATGGCCTCGCCGGCCAAACGCATTTGTATCGATCATCATTTAGATAATGACGGTTTGGGACACCTTAATTGCGTTGACGAAAAATCACCGGCTACCGCTGAGTTGATATACAATTTCATCAAACATTTCAAGGGAAAACCTAATCTGAAAATCGCACAAGCCCTCTACACTGCGCTCATCACCGATACGGGCAATTTCCGTTTCAATGCCACACGGCCTGCCACGCATCTCATTGCTGCGGAATTAATGAAATTGGGTGTCAAACCTAATGATATTTATGCGGAAGTTTTTGAGCAGGGCAATAGCGGCGTCATGAAATTATTAGGACGCGCACTGGCGCATATCAAGCCGGAATGCGACGGCGGGATTAATTGGACCTATCTGAAATCTAGTGATTTTAGCGAAACTTCTGCACAGCGCAGCGACACTGAAGGGTTTGTCGACTACACACTCAAGATCGAAAAATCCAACCTTGGAATCCTCTTCTACGAAACCCAGGAAGGTTTCACGAAGGTAAGTCTGCGATCCAAGGGAAATGTGGATGTTCAGTCATTCGCTAAACAATTTGGCGGAGGCGGACACAAGAATGCGTCGGGTATTACGCTGAAGACCCCGTTTGAACCGACCATGGCCGATATGGTAGACAAAGTAAAAAAATATTACTCGGCTAAGTACGCCAAGTAGTTCATATATTCTCTGCTGTAGATTTTGCCCACCGAAATTCACCTTGAAGGGATTGAATGATGGTTATTCATGCTAAACATTCCAAACTTAAACTTTGGAAATCGGAACTGACTTGCGTCTTCTTAACCAAAAATGACGAAACAAATCCATGGTTAAACGAACTTGATGAGATCTACGGCACTTTATTCAAGGACCTAATGAAAAGCAAGGAATTTGGCGCCGATGAGGAGTCAATGCACATTTTACATGGCAATAACAAAACCAAGAGCAAGAGAATCGGTTTAGTCGGGTTGGGTGAAATAAAGGATCTTGAATGGGACACATTCAGAAAAGCCGCAGCCAAAGCGGTTAAGACCGCAAATGCCATCGGCGTCGAAAAGATATCACTGATATTTCCGTCGCACCTTGTTTCAGACCAATTTGACGAATCAGGACTTGCTCAAGCTGTGATTGAAGGCGCTCTGCTTGCCGATTACCGCTTTGATAAATACCAGACGGATAAAAAAGCAAAGATAAGCCGGCTGGAGGAATTAACGCTTATTACGTACGTGTCCCCAAGTGAACGAGTTCATCAGGGCGTTCGCGCTGCGGAGGTTATCTGCGATGCAGTGAGCTTCACGCGAGACCTTGCGAATGCTCCCGGTAACGAGTTGACCCCTCGCGAACTGGCAAGCCGCACTGCGCAAATGTGCAGAAAAAATAAAATCAAGATTCAAATCTTTGATGAGAAAAAACTGGCCTTGCTCAAAATGGGCGGGATACTCGGTGTGGCACAAGGCAGCAGCGAGCCGCCACGTATGATTATCATGGAATATGCGGGCGTTAAAGCCAAAAATAAAAAACCGATCGTACTGGTCGGAAAAGGATTGACATTTGATGCTGGCGGCATATCCATCAAGCCGGCAGCCGATATGGACCGAATGAAATTTGACATGTGTGGCGGAGCTGCCGTGATCGGCGCCATGCAGGCTATTGCGCATCTTAAATTGCCGCTGCATGTCGTAGGCATCGTTCCTTCATCGGAAAATCTTCTCGGAAGTAAAGCATTCAAGCCTGGCGACGTGCTGACGATGTATTCCGGCAAAACGGTTGAAGTTCTAAACACCGATGCCGAAGGGCGCCTGATCCTGGCCGACGCGCTTGCCTATGCGCAAAAATACAAACCGGAAGCGATCATCGACTTAGCAACATTGACCGGACACTGCGTGATCGCACTCGGATATGCCGGAGCGGGCATGATGGGCAACGACGCCAATGTGAAGAGTCGGCTTTTGGAAGCTTCCAAAATTTCATCAGAAAAAGTTTGGGAACTCCCGATGTGGAAAGAATTTGACAAACAAATCAAAAGCCATATAGCCGACATAAAAAATATCGGCGGCCGTCCGGCAGGCGCGATCACCGCGGCGGCATTTCTAAAACATTTTGTCGGCGACTATCCGTGGGTGCACATTGACATTGCGGGCACTGCGAACAGCGAAGAAGAACTCCCCTACACGGCGCGTGTCTCTTCGACGGGATTTGGTGTAAGGCTTTTGGTCGAAGCTTTACGAAAATGGTAACTCCATGACTTTCTCTGCTCAGGATCTGCGGCAATTATCTGAATCGGGAATTTCAAAAGAAAAAGTTCTCTCCCAAATCGAATTCTTCAGAACCGGTTTTCCATTTATCGCGCTCGTTCGTCCTTGCACCCTGGGTGACGGGCTGTTAACGATTGATCCGCATCAATTCGATTCGCTGATCGTACTTTTCAATCAAGCCGCATCCCGCGGCCGTGTCATGAAATTTGTTCCTGCCTCCGGCGCCGCAACCCGCATGTTCCATTCGCTCACCACGGTCTACAATCATTACGAACAATTCCGGGAGTCTCTTATAAACGAAAGAACAGACGATCCGGATGTCAATGCTTGTCTTGATTTTATACATAATATAGATAAGTTTGCTTTTCACGAAGATATTCGGAACTTACAACAACTCGTCAGTGAGAAACGATATAACGAGATTTTACGATTAACTCTCACCGAAACCGGCCTGAACTATAGCGCGCTTCCCAAAGCCCTCATCAAATTTCATCGGTATCCTGAACATACACGAACGGCTTTGGAGGAACATTTAGTCGAAGCGCTTTCCTATGCAAGGGATGCACAGCTGACTGCTCGTATACACTTTACCGTGTCCCCGGAGCATCGCGATTTATGCAATGCGCTGATCCAATCCGTATTACCCCGTTATGAACAAACAAACGGCAAATTGGAAATTACGTTTTCGGAACAGAAAAAATCTACGGATACTATCGCAGTTGATATGCAGGATGAACCCGTTCGCGGGGAGAGCGGGAAACTCTATTTCCGGCCGGCGGGACATGGCGCGTTGCTGGAAAATCTGAATAATCTTAATGGCGACCTAGTCTTTATAAAAAATATCGATAACGTCGTTCCTGACCGTCTAAAGGAGACAACCTATCTGTATAAAAAACTGCTTGGCGGTTACCTCATCCAACTGCAAAATCAGGTGTCCCATTATCTTCAGAAAATTTCCCAAGACCATTTGTCTGAAATTGAAATTAACGACGCTGTTATTTTCTCAGAAAAAAAGTTGTCCATTGCATTTCCTGCGAATTTTGACAAATTGCCGGCCATTAAACAGACTGAAATTCTGTTCGATAAATTGGATCGGCCTATCCGCATTTGCGGTATGGTGAAAAACCAGGGAGAACCCGGAGGCGGGCCTTTCTGGATACGTGAAAAAAACGGAGCCGTCTCATTACAGATAGTTGAAAAAACGCAGATTGATGTTAAGTCAGACGAACAAAAACGCATTATGGAATCATCTACGCATTTCAATCCGGTGGATCTGGTATGTGGTGTTCGCGATTATAAGGGTGAAAATTTTGATCTGAGACAATTTGCTGACCCTGAAACCGGCTTCATCTCTATAAAATCAAAAGACGGAAAGTCCATTAAAGCGATGGAACTACCGGGTTTATGGAATGGCGCGATGGCTCATTGGATCACTATTTTTGTTGAAGTTCCGATTATGACGTTTAGCCCGGTAAAGACAGTCAATGACCTTTTACGACCGGAACATCAATAAAAGCCTTGATTTTCAATGCATATTCCTTTATTTTCGCCTTAAGTGGTTACTACGCTGATCAACTTTTGGTTATGATTCATTAGAATAAATTGTCAACTAATTTCGAATTAGGCAGAAATTTTTTAAATTACAAAGCCGTCAGCCTGAGGCTGACACAATTTTATCAATGGCAAACGCCATAATACTATATAAATTGCTCTTTGTATCCATTCCGCGCCCACTGCGGAATGCGGGTTTTATAAATACAATTTTGTATTTAAATACAAACCCAGCCTTTCTGCCTATTCGTACAGAATAGGAAATTCATGAAAAAAGAGATTCTCATCAATTCTACTGCGGCGGAATCACGTATCGCCATTGTCGAAGAAGGACGTTTAGTAGAAATTTTTGTCGAGCGACCTGAAAAAGAACGCATGGTCGGCGACATTTACAAAGGTCGTGTAGCCAAAGTCCTGCCGGGCATGAAAGCGGCTTTTGTTCATATCGGCATGAAGCAGGATGCTTTCCTGCACTTCTCCGACATCGGCGACAATACCCACGAATATGCCGCGATGGCTGACGACGATGAATCGGACGATGTCGAAGTGGCCCCGGGAAGCGAGATTCATCAGATCAAGGTTATACATAATCACGACAGCGGCGGCCGTTTTCTGAAAACGGGTCAGGAAATTCTCGTACAGATCATCAAAGAACCTATCTATAATAAAGGCGCGCGCGTTACCTCGGAAATTTCAATTCCCGGACGTTTTACCGTTCTGATCCCCAATGAACCGTCTCAAATGATCGGTATTTCGCGGAAGATACAGAATGTACACGAAAGAAAAAGATTAAAGAAATTAGCGCGTGACGTAAAACCGGCCGGATTTGGGTTAATCATACGTACGAATTCGGAGAATAAAGAAGAAGAAATTCTGCGTAACGACATTCAGAATTCTCTCGACACCTGGTATGA
>JAEUSJ010000081.1:12351-13303 GCA_016788215.1 bacterium
ATACGTACGAATTCGGAGAATAAAGAAGAAGAAATTCTGCGTAACGACATTCAGAATTCTCTCGACACCTGGTATGAAGTCGACAAGAAGGCCAAATCTGTTGCCGCACCATCGATGGTGTATAAGGACATGGAAATGGTTTCCAGCATCATCCGCGATTTGTTTTCAAACGATGTGACCCGAGTACTTGTTGACGACAAAAAACTATTCCGCTCAATCAGCAATTATATTTCAGTCACAACTCCTCAGTTGCAGGACCGAATCGAGTATTACGGAGACAGGAAACCGATCTTCGACCATTACAATATCGAACAGGATATACAGCAGAGTATTGAAAAAAAGGTGATGACAAAAAATGGCGGCTATATCATCATCGAACATACGGAGGCGCTTGTTTCGGTTGACGTAAACAGCGGAAAATTTATGGGACGCGGATCGTATGAAGATAACTCTATGGCCGTAAACATGATTGCCGCGCGCGAAACCGTTCGTCAGCTACGCCTTCGGGATATTGGCGGATTGATCGTCATCGATTTTATTGATTTGCGTGATGAACGAAATAAGAAAAAGCTTTTTGAAGAGGTTAAACGCGAACTCCGCAAGGACAGGGCCAAATTCAGCATATTACCGATGGATGAGTACGGCCTTATCGAATTAACCCGCGAACGTATACGCCCAAGTATATTGTTTTCGTTGAGCGAACCCTGCCCCGCCTGTGCCGGATCAGGCCGCGTCGGGAATCGTACGACATTGCACAACAAGATCGATCGATGGGTTCGCCGTTATAAAAAAGATCATAAGCTGATTTCCAGATTGCAGTTCATGGTTCATCCTGACGTGGTCGATCAACTGGAGATCAAAATTAAGAAGATGAAATGGAAATACTTTATTTTCGCCGACCTCATCGGCGAAGAAGAAATGCGTATGGACGAATTCCGTGTCATGACACTGA
>JAEUSJ010000082.1:0-9579 GCA_016788215.1 bacterium
TGATCCGGCAGAAGTTAAATAAATACCGTTTTTGTTCGTCCCATAAAGCCATACATAATACGTCACGCCTGATGTGAGTCCATGTATAGAACTTGTGAATTCTCCGATTCCAGAGCCGTCCACCGTGTGATCAGTAGTAGAAACATTGACCCAATTATACTTATTCCAATAGGCTCCTCTTGCAAGTATCGGTGACCCGCCATCAGAGATTACATTCCCCACGATCGTTGCAGAATTAAAAGTCACATTAGTAATACCGGATACGGTAATAGTCGGTATTATGTTTGAAGGGTAATTCGTTTCATTATCACAATCGCTGCCGCTGCCCATACCCGAAAGGTCAATGTCAAAGCAATCTTCCTCAGAACATGCACAAATAGTTGGTACAACTATTAATAGAATCAGCAGTAAATTTTTCATTTAAACCTCCATTTACTTGTAGGTTTATACCGGATTCGGTTCAGGATTGGCTTTAACGATATTAGATGCAGAAAAATAAGGCGGGTTTCAATAAATATCAAGTTCTGCTTTCCGCACTTGTGAATGATTTAGCGTATTATATTGATATAAAATGAAAGCAGGTCAGTTGGTTTCTTAAGTCATTAATATTCGAGAAGAAAAATATCCACTTACTATGCTGTTGAAGTTATAATTTGACTATAAATTCAATTCCTGAATCAGCAGCATCCTCCGCCGTCATAAAAATATGTGGATTCGGAAACATAAATATCGCTCCGGTGCAGAGATAATAATGCCTTGGCCGTTTTGTCGCAAACAGCTAAAGGCTGGTTATAGTTGAGCACGTGTCCTTTTCCGTCGTCAAAATATTCTTCATCGCCGAAATAAATTGCCGCTCGTCCGCTGAAAACACACGGCCCGTCTGACGGCATAGGATCTTTGATCGCGCAAATTTCGACGCTTTCGATGTGAATGATCTCGTCCGTTTCATGATGCCCGGGATCCAGAATCCTATAGGGCCGCTTGGCGCGAAAGCGAGTGGTCAGCGGCGTGTTATGTCCAGTCTCTCTTTCCTCAGATACTTCTATTGGAACTTAAAAACCCATTCGATAACCGATTGAGAATTTCACGCGACCATTCTCATCGGTGCGATCAAATACTTTTGAACTGGCAATGTATAAGATATCCAAGTCAATCCCATGGCTTTTATTCTTGCCCCACATCCATTGTTGTCCAATTCCAAAGGTTATGCCGGAAAATGTGCGGTCATCGTCACTATTTCCACCAATAACGACGGCAACTGCATTAGTACCATAATATGCAGAAATTCTTGGGCGCCATGTGTTTCCAACATTTCTGAAGTAGTACTTTCCGCCAACATTATAACCAACACCCGCAAGTATAGTTGTGCCAACACCTCCGGTTATAGAAAAGTTGTTCCATACTGCAAATTCACCATTAATGCCTAAAATACCGTATGGTATTCCCAAGCCCAATCCAAATGAACTTCTGGCGAATCTAGTCTCCTCCGGAGATTGTGCGTACAGATTCAATGATAGCACGAAAATGATTAGGAAAGTTAAGACAGGTTTCATGGGACACCTCCGGTGAATTGGTTATTCTTTCTTGGCATACGTTTTTCTCTTAATCAATAGGCTCCAATCGAGCCTAGCATACCAATTGTATCGTTAACGCGCATATTGATATTTGAAATAGATGATATAGAAATTTTTTTCGGCTATCAATCACCACCGAATCTCCGGACAATTGTAACGATAGCGCTGAAACTTCCCGCCCGTCGTTAGATGTAATTTGCCAATGGTGATTTTGCGAATGCAGGTCGAGTCCCGAATAAAAAAATAGAGTGAAGAGGATAAATAGCAGCTTCATAGGCCCTCCTTTTTTATGCGAAATTAATTACAACTGTAGGAATTTCAAGACGATTAAAATTCCGCGATCAAATTGTCAAATTACTTTTTTTTGGAAATGAGACTGGAGGAAGCTCCCGAATGGGATACAGAATTGGCCACAACGATATGATATTTCTTTATGGTACGGCAGGAATGCAATGATAATCAAGTTGAATTATTTTCAATTGTGAAAGGATTAGCATTTTTTTGCTAAATTTTATCTAACCGGTGGTAGGAGAATCCTTATTTCTCAGCAACACTGCCGCCGTCGTAGAAATAAGTTGACTCTCGCATGTTATTATTTAACGCAGCAACTTTTCAGTAGCTTACAATCAGTCGTTCCCTTGTCGGGGCAGTTTTTCACCAATACACATTCCGGAGTGCCGATTACAGGACATTCATTTTTATTCGAGCTGAAAGAGTAGGGCAGTCCTCCCGCGATCAGAGCTCCTAGAATAAGAATAGCAAGCAATCTCGGTTTCATACTGGGTCCTTTCTTTATTTTTTTATTACGGAGACGGAGTTATCACCATAGTTGGAAACGTATAACTTACTTGTGCCAAGAACGGCAATACCGATAGGTTTTTCTCCAACTGTGTATATAGTTTCGAGTTTGGAATAGGTCGTTGCGTTATAAGTAGTCACTTGAGAGTTGTTAAAATTAACGACATAGAGCGTCTTGTCATCTCTGCTAAAAGCAATGTCTTCGGGGCCCGCCAAATTAGAAATATTTGTCACAATAGCATCCGTTGAAGCGTCAACTATGTGAACCATATTCCCATCGAAATTGCTGATAATGAATTTCGTCTTATCAAGCGAGAAATGAATCAATTCCGGCTTTCCTCCGACTGACAGAATTTTAGAGAGGCTGGTCGTCACGTCGATTATGGAAATAGTGCCATCCTGCGTGTTCGTGACATAAAGTTTTTTGTCTCCCGCGGCTATCGCAACGCCATCCGGGCCATTGCCCGTTTTGTACTCGCCCACCATTTCTAAATTATTGGCATTGATCTTTAGAACTTTATTTGCCTCGGGAACGTTGACAAAGATAAAATCTCCAGTCGATGCTG
The DNA here is from genome assembly GCA_016788215.1 of bacterium. Taxonomy (GTDB): domain Bacteria; phylum CLD3; class CLD3; order SB21; family SB21; genus SB21. Next base: position 2,939 of record JAEUSJ010000082.1, read on the forward strand.
ACGTGATACCGCCTAAAGCCGATTCAAACCGTTTGGACTTGACGATTTCATGTTTGGAAAAATCAATAATCGCTATGTCCCCTTCGTACCCGCTGACGGCAACGAGATTCGACTGCCCAAGCCGCGTGAATCCCCACGGCAATTTTATGTTGATCTGTTTGATCACTTTATCCGTGTTCGTCTCAATGACTGTGATCATGGTGTCCTCTACATTGGCCACATACAGATAATCTTCTAAAGGAGTCAGAAAAAGAGCATCAGGACCTTTGCCCACGTTTATGGTCAAATTCGAGATAGACTGCTTGATTGTCTGACTGCAGCCTAAAGTTACGCCAACACACAATGATATTACCAATTCCATTAATACTTTTTGAATTTTCATGCCTTTACCTCTGAATGCTTTACTAATGCCTCTTTGACAGCCGCTCTCACTTGCCCCAGACAGCACCGGCCGGCTGGGTTTTTAATCTCGCAGGCGCACAGTTTTGCCTGAACTTTCGCTGTAATATCGTCTGCCGCCGATGAGTTACCTTTATTCTCGATTTCATCTTCGATGTTTTTCATCGTGTAATCAAAACAATAACACAATTGCTTCTCATGCCCGCCCTGCTTCGATCCGACCGGAACGCGAATTTGATCCTGGAAAAAATACTGGCCGGTCTCATTACTGAAATAAACCACGTCGCAATTCATCGTCTCACAATAAAAGTACGTTGTATCCTGGATTTCATGCATGAACGGCCTTTTGAGCATGTGGTAGATGGTTACCCTCTGAATGGCCTTTGCTTGTTTACCGCACTCTTTACAGAGATTCGTCCGTAAGTTCTCCTCAGGAGAAACTTGCGAAATATTTTTTGGCACACAACAATCCATAGGTTACCGCACCTTCCTTTTTGTCGAGTCCGGAACGGACGCTCTGTAACTCGTTTCCTTGTTAATTTGGTTTACGACGGCTGAAACGGAAGTCTTGCTCTCATCGAATTGGACGACCGCTTCGCCGGCTTTGAAGTCAGCCTTCACATAACTGATGCCATTAATTTTTTTCACAACCGACTCCACGTGCATACTGCATCCGGAACAGGTCATCCCTTTCACGGGAATAGTCACCTGTACAATCTGAGCGTTGTTTTGCGATTGTCCGTCTTGTGAAAATGAAAGTGGTACATAGGGAAACAAAATAAACAGAAACGCACCAAACGTAGCGACCCACAGCGTGAACTTGTTCCACCTACCGGCGCTCTCGATTTTGCACGACCCATCTTCGCACCGAACTTCTCCTTTTCGATACACTAAGAAAAAACCGGCAGCTAACAAAACGGCCGTAAGCGCGATCAAGAGCGGCCGATACGTTTCAAAAAAAGAAAACGCTCCGATTCCCGCGATTCCAATAATCGACAAGACGGCCGGCCCTATGCAGCACAGGGAAGCCAGTATCGCAGATAAAGCTGCACCCAGTGAAAGGAAATTGTTTTTTTTCATATTTCATCCTTTGATTTCAAATGTTCGTCTTCTAAAAATTCAAGAATCGGACACTCGCTTGTCGGACCAACTCCATGACATTGCTTAGCAAGCTGATTGAGCGCTTGAACGAATTTGTCGAGCGTCTGAATTTTACCCTGAATCATGATGATCGCAGATTCAGCCATCTCTCTTACGTCCGCACAAGTCTTTTTCTTATCAACTTTTAATGTAAGTAACAGTCCAATTTCCTTTAATGTGAAACCCAGTTCTTTGGCTCTTTTGACAAATAGAAGTCTTGATAGGTCTTGCGGTGTATATTGCCGGTAGCCGGACTCCTTCGTCTTTGGCTTTGGAAGAAGCTTTATACGCTCATAATATCTAATGGTTTGCAGATTTATGTCCGCCGCTTTTGCAAGTTGGCCTATAGTCAGATATTCGATGCTATTCTGTACCATACTCTTAATATAAGGTATGTACTATAGTATAGAGTCAAGAGTTTTTTTATTTATTTTTTAGGTGTTGGCAAATAGATCAAAAATGAACTTCCCCGCCACAAGCAACGGTGTATCACTTGTTGTAGATAATGTGTTTCATGAAAACCTACGGTTTTTAAACTGTCTCTCACGCAAAGCCGAGATTTATAGAATAAATTAAAACAACTTTTCTTTCCAAGTTGTTGTCTTTGCATGAGCTTATCGCATGATCATCCAGCGTCTTTGATCAATCCGTTTTACCTCCATTTAACTCAGCAGCATCCGCCGCCGTCGTAAAAATAAGTCGATTCGGAAACATAGATATCGCTCCGGTGCAGAGATAATAATGCCTTGGCCGTTTTGTCGCAAACCGCTAACGGCTGATTGTAATTCAGCACGTGACCTTTTCGGTCGTCAAAATATTCTTCATCGCCGAAATAAATTGCCGTTCGTCCGGTGAAAATGCACGGCCCGTCCGATGGCATAGTATCTTTGATCGCGCAAATTTCGACGCTTTCGATGTGAATGATCTCATCCGTTTCATAATGCCCCGGATCCAGAATACGATAAGGCCGGCGGGCGCGAACTTCAATCGTACCGAAACCGATGTCCGTGATCGTTCGGATATAATCGCTGAGCGTCATGGAACCGCTCAGACACAAGGCGCGCAGATTGGCGTCTTCCCGCAGGTTATTCGGGATCTTGTGATCGCACACCGGATCGGACAAAACCAGGCGGCCGTGCGGTTTCAGAACGCGGTACATTTCCTGCAAAGCCCGTTTAAGATCATCCATCTTAAAAATATTGAACAGACAATTTTGTGCGGCGACATCCACGCTCTGGGCCACGATCGGCAGGTCAAGCGCGCTGCCGCGGCGCAGGTCAATAAATTCCGGCCGAAACCACGCATTCACCTTAGCCGCTTCCTGCAGATTCTCTTTGCAGGCGGCGATCATCTCCGGAACTATGTCGACGCCGATCACGCCCTGTGGCCTGCGGCTGAAGTAGGAGAACTGGAGCAATTCCATGCCGCCGCCGACTCCGACATATAGGATCGTCGGATCGTTCACCAGATCGCGGGGATTAACGGTACTGCCGCAACCATAATTCATTTCCAGCATTTTCTGCGGAACTTTCAGATCGGGTAACTGCCATACGGGCGTGGTCGTGCAGCAAAGCCCTTGGTTCGGATTCAGCGCGGCATCTTTGTAAACATTGTTCGTTGCATCGAGATAACTCATACGGTTGCTCCTTTAAGTAAAATAGATCATAAAACACGGATGACACAGATCAAACTGATTTAAACGGATATTTCTTATTTAATTTCCTTTGCGTGATTTCTTTGCGCCCTTTGCGGTTAATCGGTATTCAGCTCTACTCATTGAGATTCCAGTCGTAGCTTGAATAGGACACCGATGCCGACCGATCAATCCTGACCTGCGAATACTTATTCAGGAAATCAATCAGGCTTCCGTTTTTTGTAAAATCCTTTTCGAACCAGTCAAAAATTTTAGAGATTTTAATTTTGTCGGAAGAAATTTTGTTCTTTGCAAGATCATTGATAAATGCCGTTGCCTGTTCATCAAGGTGCTCATCCAATTGAGACGGATCGAAAGCTTCGCTGAGCAGATTCGGACAAGAACGCGACGCGCACACTATCGCAAAATGAATCCGCGGGTCGTCAAATTCCTTTCGCAGAATTTCGTGCTCGATATGATTCAGCGAGTAGGTTGTGCCGCCGATATTTATAAATTTAATGTCCCAAGGCGACTTAAAAAAACCGCCGATATCTTTAATGCTTTTTACGGGATAGTGCTGAAGAATCAGACTGATCGTAAATGCGTTATACGCGTTGATCCAATACGCTTTGCGTTCATTGCTCGTCCAATCGGCTTTGGGAGGATTATCACTGAGTAAGTTGAGATAGGTATCTAAAGCAGCTCGGTCTTTTACCATCTCACGGTAATTCACATTTCCTGAAGCCGAGACATTTTTTTGGAGAATGGCATTCCAAGTCCCATGGGAAACCTGACTTACCGATGGCTGAGCAACGATCGTCATAAATCCCGCCAGGGTTAATAGTAGCTTACTAAACATGAACAATATTCCCTCTGTGTAAATATGTAGAGATTGAACGAGCTAATTAATGATTAACACTAAACAAATAATGAAAAACGCTTAAGTGGTTTTAGCAATTTGTTTTTTCGGCAGTTTCGACACTTTCACAAATAACATCCCAAAGCGGCGATCAGAATAAGATACAACAATGAACTTCTTCCTTTTTGTTTTCTAAACGATGGAGCCCTGGCAGCTTGATCCTGCGCCGGCTGTGCAGCCATAGCAGTGCTGTCCGATGATAATATCCCGGCCGTTCAATGCCTCTACATTAAAATCCCTGATATGTCTCGGACTTCCGTTGGTGAAAGATAAATCGAGCATTTGATTGAAGTCACAGTCATAAAGCGTTCCGTCCCAGCCCACAGAGATTGTATTCCTGCACATCACCCCGGCTGCTGCGGATGGATTAAAAGCGTGGATCAGTTTTTCCATATACATTTCATATTTGCCTGCCTGCAGCAAGTAATCCAGGAAACGGCTGATGGGCATATTCGTGATCGTATACAGATTATTAAATACTATGTCAAATTGTTCCTGCAAAATGCGTTTGTAATCCAACTCCAATTTTTCCTGATCGGGCGGCAGGGACGGACCAACCGGATTATACACCAGATGTAATTCAAGCCCGCTCCCTTCCTGACCGTATCCTAACCGATTCAGGGTTCTCAGCGCTTCAATTGATTTTTGGAAAACACCATCGCCTCTCTGCTTGTCCGTATTTTCAGCGGTATAACAAGGAAGCGACGCAATGACGGTCAGTTTATGTTTAACGAAGAATTCAGGATATTCGCTGAATTGCAAATTGGACACAAGGATGGTCAAATTGCTTCTGACCATAATTTTTCGATTGAGTTTTGAAATTTCTTCAACAAACCATCGAAAATTTGGGTTCATCTCAGGCGCGCCGCCAGTAAGATCCACCGTGTGAATAGACGGCGTTTTTATCAGAGCTTCAATGCAATGCTCCATCATCTTCAGGCTCATGATTTCTTTTCGGTCAGGTCCGGCATCCACATGACAATGCGCGCAGGTTTGGTTGCACATTTTGCCAAGATTGATCTGGAGAATTTCCAGATTCGCAGGTTTGAGCGGATAAAGTCCGTTTTGTTCCAAACTCTGTTCGAATTTTTTCGTCGGAACTATGCCGGTTGGCCTGTTTTCCAGAATTTGGAGTTGATACAAAACATTGCTGAGTTGATGTCCCTGTGCGTTTAAACTCTTCATTCGGTTTCCTATGGTTCAAAAAGTTAAAGGTTGTTTTTATTCACAGGCAAAAAGATTCCTGTTGATATGAGTTATTACTAACGGAAATAGTCTGAGTAATATTCCCTTAATCCGTTCATTTGATTAAAACTGTTATTGAAAAAAAAACCTCCGGAAATCGTCCGAAGGTTTTTCGACTCACGTTGGAATATATGTTCTTGTGGAGCTGATCAGGATCGAACTGACGACCTTCCCGTTCCTTTGGAAAGGGACGCTCTCCAAAAAGGATTCACCTCGAAATCAGGCTTTCAATGAACTTTCGACTTTTGCGGTTCTTAATTTCTCGTTCTCTTCATCGCTTCAGATCTTGAAAGTTTCTTGATATGCTAGTTTCCAAGGTATGTCGGATTCGTTGATTTGCTAAGGCCGCCATTATGCTTTTTTAATCGGGCAGGAGTGTTTTGAGTATGACCGATGTAATACTTGTTTGTTTTTTCGCTTATCAGAATGTATACGAAATTACATGGTGGAGCTGATCAGGATCGAACTGACGACCTTCCCGTTCCTTTGGAACGGGACGCTCTCCAAAAAGGATTCACCTCGAAATCAGGCTTTCAATGAACTTTCGACTTTTGCGGTTCTTAATTTCTCGTTCTCTTTTCATCGCTTCAGAGCGTGTCTTGAAAGATTCTTGATATGCTAGGTTCCAAGGTATGTCGGATTTCGTTGATTTGCTAAGACCGCTATTATGCTCTTTTAATCGGGCGGGAGTGTTTTGAGTATGACCGATGTAATACCTGTTTGTTTTTTCGCTTATCAGAATGTATACGAAATACATAGTGGAGCTGATCAGGATCGAACTGACGACCTCTTCATTGCGAACGAAGCGCTCTCCCAAACTGAGCTACAGCCCCATGGTTAACGGGCAAATGTATACGATTCGGGTTTTAAAGGCAAATAAATTTTAACGATTAATATACTCCGATCTCAGAACACTATACATAAAATGATCATAACGTTTCCCGCGGATATTGAAATATTCTCTGAGAACGCCTTCCTTTTTGAACCCGACCTTTTCAAGTAATTTGTACGACGCCGGATTTTCGACGGAACATTTAGCCTCAACACGGTACAGATGAGCCTCGTAAAAAGCCTTTTGCAGCATAATTTGCAGCGCTTCATAACCGTATCCCTGCCCGTGAAAGGCTTCCGAAATACTGTAGCCGATCTCGCCAATCTGATGTTCCCATGTTCGAATGCTCAAGGTCATCCAGCCCAGCGGTTCCGAGTCGGATAACCTTTCGATAATCCATTGAAATCGATCACGTGCATAATTCGGTAGATTATTATTGGATGTTTTCTCTATGTCCGATTGTATATGATCCA